>DATMOO010000078.1:0-4633 GCA_035568275.1 Candidatus Sulfotelmatobacter sp. | reverse complement strand
ATGAATGAAGCTCTCATACAACACGCCAAGCACGATGTAGACCGTGACCAGCGCGGCAAGAATGAGCAAGGGCATGTTAGAGAGTGAGTTTCGGAAGGATGCCGCCGTGCCCTGAAAATCCGCCTGCAAACTGGCGGGCATGTTCATATCTTTTTGCACTCTGGAGATGGACGAAATCGCGCCTCCGAGCGCCGCGTTGGGAGCGAGGTTGAAGGACACCGTGATCGCCGGAAACTGCCCTTGATGATTGATGGAAAGCTGCTCTGTCCTGGTTTCAAAATGCGAAAATGTGCCGAGCGGCACGGCATTGCTCCTTACCGAACTCGTCGTACCCGCCGAGTTGGCCCCCTTACTGGAACTTGTGTTCGAGGTGCTCGACGTGAGCGCATTGACGGGCGGAGCCAGCGAATTCGCGGAGGGAGTGAAGAGAGGAGAAGTGGTCAGCGCATTGGAGCCCGCGGAAGTCGAACCGTTACCCGTTGTGGACGCAGGCGCGCCGGTCGTGCCTGCCGCCGAGTTCGCTTGAATATACAGTTTATTCAGCTTGTCGGGATCCAGTTGGAATTGTGGTTCGGCCTCCAAAATGACGTGATACTGATTTAACTGCGTGTACATCGTGTTGATCTGCCGCTGTCCGAAGGCGTCGTAGAGCGTGTTGTCAATGGTCGTAGGCGCGATTCCCAGCCGCGATGCCGTCGGACGATCAAAAAGCAGCGAAACGGCCAATCCGCCTGGTTGTTCGTCGGTCGCAACATCTTCGAGTTCCGGCAACTGTTTCAGTTGAGTTACGAAGCGGCCTGTCCAATCGCTCAGTTCATTGGGATCCGGGTCTTCCAGCGTGAACTGATATTGCGTGCGGCTGACGCGATCATCGACGGTAATATTTTGGACGGGCTGCATGAAAAGCTGGATGCCTTGCACGTCTTGCAGTTTGGTCTGAAGACGCCGGATGACGTCGGAAGCGTTTATCTTGCGCTGCTCGAGCGGCTTGAGATTGATGGACATTCTCCCGCTATTGGTGGTGATGTTGGTGCCATCAGCGCCGATGAACGAGGACAGGCTGTCGACGGCGGGATCGTCGAGAATGACATTCGCCAGCTCTTGCTGCTTTTCCCCCATGGCTTTGGGTCCGATGGTCGGCGAAGCTTGCGAGATGCCTTGGATAATCCCGGTGTCCTGGATGGGAAAGAAGCCCTTGGGAATGATGACGTAGAGAAAGATGGTGAGCAGCAGCGTGCCGAGAGCGACGAAAAGCGTAATGGTCTGGAAGCGCAGAACGAACTTCAGGGTGCGGCCGTAGAATGCGATCATGCTGTCGAACGCGCGCTCTGAGGCTTGGAACACGCGGCCTTGTTTTTGGTTCGAGTGGGGCTTCAGGATGCGCGACGCCATCATCGGCGTGAGCGTCAGGGATACCACCGCGGAAACAACAATGGTTACGGCCAACGTTACCGCGAACTCTCGGAACAGGCGCCCTACCACGTCGCCCATGAACAACAACGGGATGAGCACCGCGATCAGCGAGACCGTCAGCGATAGAATCGTGAATCCGATCTGCTCCGCGCCCTTCAGTGCCGCCTGCATGGGCGGCTCGCCTTCTTCGATATACCGCGAAATGTTTTCGACCATTACGATAGCGTCGTCCACTACGAAACCGGTCGAGATGGTGAGGGCCATGAGCGAGAGGTTATCCAGGCTGTAGCCTAGTGCGTACATGGCGGCAAAGGTGCCCACCAGCGACAGCGGCACGGCTACGCTGGGAATGATCGTTGCGTAGAAACTGCGCAGGAACAGGAACATGACCATGACGACGAGCGCGATGGTCAGCATCAATTCGAATTCGACGTCGTCTACGGAGGCTTGGATGGGTGTCGTTAGGTCGGTCAGCGTGGCAACGTCGATCCCCTTGGGAAGGTTGGCTTCCAGCTGCGGTAGCAGGGCTTTGATGCGCTTCACAACGCTGATCGTGTTTCCGCCTGGCTGGCGCTGGACGTTCAGAATCACTGCGGGGGTCTTGTTCATCCAGGCGGCCTGATTCGTGTTCTCTACGCCGTCGATGATTTTTGCCACGTCGGTAAGCATGACCGGCGCGCCGTTACGGTAGGCAACCACAACGTTCCTGTAGTCCTTGCTGGTGACGAGTTGATCGTTGGCATCGATTTGGAAATCCTGGCGGGCGCCGTCAAAGTTTCCTTTGGCGGCGTTGACGCTGGCTTGCGTAACGGCAGTGCGAAGATCTTCCAGATTAATGCCATAGGAAGAGAGCGCCGCAGGGTTAGCCTGAATGCGAACCGCGGGCTTTTGACCGCCGCTGATCGTAACGAGGCCTACGCCGCTCAACTGCGAAATCTTAGGAGCTAATCGCGTGTCCACCAGGTCTTCGACTTGAGCCAAAGGAATAGAACTCGACGTAATCGCCAACGTCAGCACCGGGGCATCGGCTGGATTTGTCTTGCTATAGATGGGCGGCGCAGGCAGGTTGGCCGGCAAAAAGCTCTGTGAAGCGTTGATAGCCGACTGGACCTCTTCTTCGGCGATATCAATATTCAGACTCAGGTTGAACTGCAGCACGACGACAGAACACCCGCCTGAACTGCTCGAAGTCATCTGACTCAAACCCTGAAGCTGGCCGAACTGCCGCTCCAAAGGCGCGGTCACCGTCGTTGCTACGACAAACGGGCTTGCTCCCGGATAGAAGGTCAGTACTTGAATGGTGGGATAGTCGACCTGCGGCAACGCAGAAACCGGCAATTGGGTATAGCAGACGATACCCACGAGCAGGATCGCTGCCATCAGCAGCGCCGTCGCGACCGGTCTCAAAATAAAGGGACGCGATGGACTCAAGGAGCCGAACTCCCAGCGGTATTTCCAGACGGGTTGTTTCCGGATGAACCGCGTCCCGGTGGCGGCGCTCCGGCAACCACAACCTTGGCGTTGTCCTGCAGCTTATCGAAGCTGCTGTTCGCCAGCACATCTCCCGGGTTGATGCCCATTACCTGCGTCAGCCCGCTATCTGTGACCCCGGACTTGACCACACGCATGTGCGCCGTGTTGTCCTGCAACACGTAAACAAAAGCGGTTTGACCGTTATGTTGAATGGCGGATGCCGGGATCAAAGTGGCGCCGTGGAGGGTATCCACCAGCAATCGGACATTCACAAATTCGTTGGGAAAAAGCGTCAAGTCTTTATTCTCGAACGAGCCACGGGCCTTCACGGTGCCGGTGGTTGTGTCGATCTGGTTGTCGAGCGTCAACAGCATTCCCGTCGCTACTTTCTTTTGCGCGGCGCGGTCATACGCATCCACAGCGAGTCTTGCGCCTTTGTGAATACGCTCTTGCACCGGCCCAAGATTGTCCTCGGGAATCGTAAAAATTACGGTGATCGGCTGCAATTGGGTGATCACGGCCAACGTCAGCGTCCCCGACGACTGCACGACGTTGCCCGGATCGACCAGTCGCAGACCGACTCTGCCGGTAATGGGAGCGATGATGCGGCACCACTCAACTTGAATCTGATCGAACTGCACCGTGCCCTGATCGATCTTTACCGTGCCCTGATTCTGCAACACGATCTTTTCCTGATCATCCAACGTTTGTTTCGGTATGGCGTTGCGATTCCAGGCTTCCTTATAGCGCTCCAGATCCATCTTCGCTTGCCCCAGAATGTTTTCGTCACGCTCAAGCGTGCCCTGCGCCTGCAGGAGTGTCGCCTGGTACGGCCTTGCATCTATATCGATCAATGCGTCGCCCTTGCGAACAATTTGTCCTTCCGTGTAGTGAACCGCCGTGACGATTCCATTCACCTGGCTCGTAATCGACGCGGTGTACACCGGCGTGACCGTCCCGATCGAGTCCAGGTACACCCCGATATCACCCTTTTGGGCGGTTGTCGTCGTCACCGTCGCCACTCCCCCACCTCCCTTGGGGGATTTCGCCGCCTTTGTGGTGTCATCGTGATGGCGTAAAACCCAAAAGAATCCAGCCCCGAAGATCAAAAGCAATACAATCCATACGATGGCCCTCACTCCTTTGTGCTGGTGCGCCGGGGAAGCGGGCAGTTGATCTTCGGGCCCAATGACCTGGTGTTCATTCTGATCTGTCGGCAAGTCGACCCCTCGTCAAGATTTTAAGCTCGGACGGTCGCGCAAGTGTCCGTAGCGTGCGTACTATATTGACGGATTTCAGCCCGATTTCGGATACGGCCCAGAAACCTTAGATTCTTCTAGACATGCGTCGGTCGCAGGGGAACCAGACAGCCTTTGAGGCTATTAGGGTAAATATAATATACCGTCTTGGGGAGCGTCGCCATGCGCTCAATCCCCGGTCTTGATGGGAATATAACCCCAGCGATAATCCTGGTATTTCGCCGCGGAACTACACACGAAACTCCCGACCTCCGGCCATACGGTCGACGCGTGGTTTCGCGGCACACTACCATCGGAGAGTGCAGCTCTGCCCCGGATAGGAATGGAGCACGCGTTCATCCAACTACGCTTTAGACTCCGGCCACGAGTCAGCAAAACGTCAGAGAATCAATGAATTACAAAATTTGGGGGATGTTGCGGACTGCATTCCAGCCGAAGAAAAAAGCCCGAATGGAACTATCGGACCATTATGAAACGCGAGGGATCGG
>DATMOO010000077.1:0-5450 GCA_035568275.1 Candidatus Sulfotelmatobacter sp. | reverse complement strand
GAGTGTCCCTGCTCGACGAGCAACTGCGCCGTCATTTTTCCTAAACCGTCTGCCGAACCCGTGATGAAGACACGTGCCATGGGAGTTATCTTCCCTCATAGCACTGGATGTTGTTCTGGTTAGTAAGATTCAACGCAGTTGAAAAGGCCGCCCTCGCGAGCGGCCTCGTCTAAAACACCTCCGACGCTTACGGCTTGAACACAATTACACCAAACGTCCCTGCCAGATTGCCGCTCGGACCCGCGGTAAAGAATAAATGGTTGACTGGTCCGTTCTTTCCCAGTCCGTCGCCGAAATCGATACCCCACAGCTGGTCGATCACGATCGCCTTCCCAGTATTGTCTTTCACTTTCCCAACAAACCGCCCGCTAACCAGATCAAATGCGTTAATCGTCCCCACATTCGTATTGTTCGAAATCAGCAGCGTATTGCTCAGCGGCCCAAAGTTCCTCGGCGCGGCGGCAATGCCCCACGGCTGATTTAGCGGAGCTCCCTGAATCAGGGGTTGGCCAGGATGCACCGGTGTGCCGTCTTCCAGGAACTGCTCCACAAACCCGCCGCTGGCTCCCGAAGCGCTGGCAAACGTCACGTAGACGATCCCATTGATGTCGCGCACTCCGAACGGCGTAAAGCCCGCCGGAAGAGTGGGGTCTGTAAATGCTTTCACGAAATTGAAGTTTGCGTCGAAAATCTCCACCTGACTGTTCGCCATGTCAGCCGCATACAGAAGGTTTCCTGAACCCCGGCTGGTGATCGCCAGGCCGGTATACATCGCGCCCTTCGGTTGATTTTGCAGCGGCGCTAACGTTGCCTGATTAAAATTCGTTTGCGGCGCCCATCCGCTGATCGTCCCATCCATCGTTGAAAACAGGAAGATCGAAGTCCACCCTCCGACCTGAAATTCTTGGGAACCGTTGAACACAATTCCGGTTGGAGATCCTGGCCCGTTTAACCCTTGCGGCGAACTCGGCCCGTTCCCCGCTGTCGGAATCAGCACCTTTAGATGCTGATTTGCATTTCCCGCAGCGTCATACAGCGTCGACCACCCGGAAATATTATCGCTGACCCACCAGGGCGAACCAGGGGCGTGCACCAGACCCCAAGCGTTGACCAGCAGAGGATCGTCATGGTGCGCCCATTTCACTTGGTTGGAGGATAGATTGGAAAGTTGATACTGCGCCAAGGCTGCGCTCGACGCAAACACCAGCGCGAGTCCCAAGGCGATTGTAAAAGCCGTCATCCGACGCTGCATATGGAGTCTCCTTTGTGAGTGCCGAATCAGAGGAGGCACTGGTGCAGCGTGCGCACACAGGCAGAAGTGCTCTGATCAGCTGAGGGCTGATAGTAGGCCAGAGAGACTCAATACATTGTCAGGTGATTGTCACAATCTTGCACATTCGGTACTTGGTTGGGCACCAACCTCCTTTTCGAGGGAGGCATTTTCGGTTCTGCCTGCTCCGAAAACCACTCGGCAGTTCCCCGAATCGAAAATTTGAATTTCATTGTGGGAAATGGTGGCTGGGTGAGTACCCCTCCCCTCCGGTCTATTGGAATCGTCCGGTTAGGGGAGAAATTCTGAATAATCTCTGGGGCTCAATAGCTTACGGGCAAAATATTGAGCCGCAAGGACTTAGGTCTGTTCGCCCGATTCCTGCTTATATCGCTTTCGCCTTGGTTAGGATCTGCTTTGTTGACCGTGGAGCGCAAGGGCGGAGATCACATGGGGCTATGATTTCTGTCACAAGCCGGCTTAGCAAAAAGATGGGGAACGTCCCGGTCCCCCAGTTTCCGTCCCCAAGTTTCTTCGAGCCCGAAGCAGTGATGGTTGGGTTCTAGCCCTGCACCGCACTTTCCCCCATCGCGCTCGGAACCGCCGGACCTGCGGCGAATCTCTCCACGCGATTCCCCACCGGGCTCGACTGCTGGTTCGCATAGTAAGCATTCGCCCCGAGAATCACCAGAGCGGTTAACAGCGCAATCCATAAGCCAAGCGTCGTTGCTGCACTGATATCCCCAGCACTCGCAGGAATCAGCGTCACCAATTTGTTGATCTGATCGGCGACTCCGGTAATTAATTTGTGCAAACCCGCGCCGCTTGACCCGATGTTCCCGGTTGTGATGCCGCCCAGAAACACGGTCAAGTGCGACTGAATCTGCGGCGCCAGGAACTTGCCCAGGACTTTGGCAACGACCGCTCCAGCGAAAACGCCCAGGGCCATCAGCGGCATGTAATGATATTTCGTCGCGATCGCCGTTCCTCCGAGCAATAGCAAAACGGCAACGATCAGCGGACCAATGATGACAGCCCGGTTGGCCGGGGAGATATTGCTCCACCTCGGACATCGCTTCCCCAACAGATCGAACACTGTGATGTAGATATACGCCCCCACTCATCGGTAGCCCGCAGAGCATCTGCGCAGCCCCGGCACTTTAATTCCTGGCTAATAGTGCTGTGGAAAAGCCGGGCGTTTCTTTTTGGGGGAGAAATAAAAGGGGCCGCCCGTGAAGGTGTGACGCACAGTCTCTTGCCGTCGGCGCTCGTGGTGCCCGCCCTTCGAAAACCGCGAACAGCGGGTGTCCGCTTATCAGGTGGCGAGGGTAGGAGACCATGCGGATCATGTTCTCTTTACACGAAGGCCGCGACGGAGCGGGCGATGAAGGTTCGGGAAGTGATATTGCGAGCGATGGCGAAGAAGATCACGTGGTATCAGGCGGCCGAGATCATTGGCATCAGTGACCGGCACATGCGGCGCTGGCGCTGATCTGAACGTGCGGCATTTTCATGAGAAGGGACGGGTGGCCCGACCTTTCAGATTTGTTTTTCTTCCCACTTCGAAACTGAGGGTGCCCCGTCTTGCGTTTCTTGCAAGGGCGGGTACGATGCTGCCTAAGCCCAGCGGCTTGCATCGTACCTATGGCGCGCACGATCTGCACTTTATCACCTGTTCGTGCTATCGGCGATTGCCTTTTCTCCGTTCCGCGCGGGGGATCGTGATTCTCGAACAGACGCGTCGGCGCTTCCGTTTTGTCGTGGTCGGCTATGTTGTGATGCCGGTGCAACTGCCCCACTCAAGCCAAAATCGGGCTTGAATGGGGCACCCAGGTTTAACTGAAACATTGCGAATACGGATCAGGGGATAAGGATCCTTCGACTTCGCAGGTGGGTTCGCTTCGCTCTCCCACCTGCTGCGCTCAGGATGACAACTCACCTTGGATGAGAACTCACCTTATGTTTCGCAGCGGACGCGCGCCCACGAGACTTACGTGTGAAACAACAGAGTCGGTGTGCAACTGCCCCACTCAAGCCAAAATCGGGCTTGAAGGGGCTAGCCAGGTTTATTTGAAACACTGCGAATACGGGTTAGGGGATAGGGATCCTTCGACTCCGCAGGTGGGTTCGCTTCGCTCTCCCACTTGCTGCGCTCAGGATGACAACTTACCCTGGATGACAACTCACCTTTATGTTTCGCAGTGGCCGCGCGCCCACGAGACTATAGATTTCAGAAATAAGAAAAGACGCCCGCAGGCGGCCCTTCTCTTAAGGCTGATTGCAAAACGCAGACGGCTAGAGCTAGTCTCCCGCCACCGGCTCGGCAATCTCCGGCTTCGCCGCGTGGGTGCCATTGCCATTGCCGTTGCCATTCGGTTTGGCCAGCGCGCCCAGGGGAATAAAGCCATCCTGCGACTGCACCGGCTTTTCCTTCAGAACTACCTCGCGATACAGCGAGGCCATGCGCGCGTTGTAGGCTTCATCGTTCTTCTGCGGACCGCGCGCTTCGGCTTCCTTCTGCTTCGCGTCCCGCGCCCGTGTCTTTTCCTCGCGCGCAGTCTTGGCGATACCCAGCTTATCCAGGTCGTGCTGCAGTTCGTTGGTAACCAGATCTTCGCGCAGCTTTAGATATTCGGTGGCGGTCTCCTGCTTATCCATCTTCACTTTCTTGCCGCCCGCGAAAATCTCGTGACGCCCGTGCTCCTCGTACCACTTGGTGAGTGTGGCGGTCATGTGCATCTTCTCGATGATGTTCCGCCATCCCACGCCCGTGTTGTAGGCGCAGAAGGAGATCTCGCCCTCCTGCGTCGCGTACGGAATGATGCACTGCTCGGTGCGCCGGAAGTCGTAGTTGAACAGATCCTGGAACCACATGCCTGCGATGAACAGGAAATTCCACCGATCCGTCGAGCGCCGCTTCATCACGTCGTCGATCGTGCGGTCCGGACCAACTTTTCCGTAGTCTTTTCCGGTCACATGATAGTTCTTGTCGAACTTCTTCAGCAGGTCCATCAACTTGAAGTGCGTCGGTGACTGGTACGGATCGTAGTTCTTCATCAGGCAGAGCGCCATTCCAACACCGGTCCAGAATTTCCCGCGCGACGCATCGTTGACTTTCGCGATGTCTTTCGCGAGCTGGTCGCCATGCAGGAACGCGGTGACAGGCACAGCTTCCTTCGTCTCTTTGTCGATCATCACGGCCATGCCAGTCCCGCAATTCGGATGGCATCCGCAGGAGAGCTGTCCCCAGTCGTTGTTCGCGTCCTGCGCGTGCATCAGGTCGGCCCAGTCGCTGAACGTTCCCATGAAGCTGATGGGGAACCAATCGCGGGCGGGCTCACCCAGTCCGGTTTGATTCTTTACGTCGTGCGCCAGATGGCTCAGCGTATAGCGCTGCGCCTGACGGCGCTCATCGGTGACGGCTTCGTCGCGGCCCGTGAACGAAACCGGCTGGAATGAGAGGAAGCTGATCGTCTTGGGATTGTCGAGCGCGAACTTGATGATGCGTCCGACCTGCTCGTTGTTGATTCCGTTCACGATCGTGATGACCGGAACGATTTCGCATCCCGCCTTGTGCAGGTTCTCGATCGCCTTCAGCTTCACGTCAAACAGGTTGCCGACCATGCGGTGCGCGTTGGCGGCATTGCCGATGCCGTCAAATTGGAGGTAGGCATAGCGCATGCCGGCTTCGACAGCTTGCTGCGCAAATTCGAAACTCTTCGCGAATTCGATTCCGTTGGTCGCAGCCTGCACGGAGTTATATCCGACTTTGCGGGCGTAGCGGACGGCATCGAGGAAGTACGGCGACAAAGTCGGCTCGCCACCGGAGAACTGCACCGACATCTGGCGGCGCGGCTTAATGGTGATGGCGTTGTCCAGCATGGTCTTGATTTCTTCCCAGCTCAGTTCATGCACGAACCCGACCTGGTTCGCATCCATGAAGCAGGGATCGCACATCATGTTGCAGCGGTTGGTCAGATCGATGGTCAGAACCGACCCGCGGCCGTGGGTGACGGTCGACGACCCGTGGTCGTGCAGCTTTTCGTCGTTATGCGCCGTGATGTCGCGACCGGGGAACACTTCCTCCAGATGCTGCGAGAACGCGGTGTCGATCGACATGACGTCTTCGAAGTGCCCGTGGGTCGGGCAGTCTTTCACCATCAAAATCTTGCCATCGCGC
>DATMOO010000076.1:0-2495 GCA_035568275.1 Candidatus Sulfotelmatobacter sp. | reverse complement strand
CAGCCCGAACAGGGCCGCGAGGAGCTGTGGGGATTCACCGACCCGGCGGCTGAGATCGACGACTCGACTTAAGGCGGCTTTTACTTCCGGGGCGCCATCGCCCTTGGTGCCGATCAGGATTGTGCCGAGAGCCGCTTGGGTTGCGAGTTCCTGACTATCGCGCTCGGCTGTCTCGGGCATCGTGCGGATTAGGTCGAGACTCGAGTTCAAAAGAGAAACCGCTTCCTGGTAGGCGGAGCGGGCTCCCGCCTGTTGACCGGAGAGACGAAGGTAGGTCGCCGCCTTTCCGACTTTGGTAGTTTGCGAGTAGTGATGGGCCAGCTCGGCGTAGTGATCTTCGAGGGTGTTGGAATGAATCCGCTCGACTGTCTGCGCGACCTCGAGATGGATTCGTCGATGACGCGCGACCGATAGCTGCGTCAGTATCGCCTGGCGGATCATTTCATGAGAAAAATCGAATCGGGCTTCCGGGTATTGCGTGTTGGAGCGGACAAGCCCAGCCGTCTGAGCTTCATCCATACAATCCAGCAGCGCGTCGGCGTTTGTGCCGGTGGCCACTTCGAGAAGCTCGAAAGTGAAGGAGCGGCCGATCACCGCCGCTACCCCAAGAATTTTGGCGGTTGCTTCGCCCAGTCGTGCGAGTCTTCGGCCGACGACCAGACGCACATTGCGAGGCACCTCCAGCTCCCCGATCTTGAGTTCGGAGCGAAACTGGCCAGCCTCATCGTATAGTCGATTCTCTTCGGTGAGATGCTGGAACAATTCTTCGACGAAAAATGGATTGCCCCCGGTTTCCCCGAGAATCTCACTTACGACCGCCGCGGGTGGCGCCTGGCCGCTGAGGCCTTGCAGCATTTGCGCAACCTCGCCGGATGGAAGTCCTTTGAGCCTCAGTTGAGTCGCCAGCCTCCCGCGGATCAATCCTTCAAGGGTCTTGGACAGGCTCGGGGTAAGGTCGATATCACTCTCGCGATAGGTAGCGATCATCAACAGCGGCAACGCCGAGAGTCTTTGTGACAGGTGGCTGATCAACGACAGGGTGGAATCGTCGGCCCAGTGGAGATCCTCCAGCACCAGAATCGTCGGCTGCTCACGGCTGCGGCGCTCGAGAAAGTTGCTGATGCTGTTAAAGAGGAGCCGGCGAGCCTGCTCCGCGGCTAATTCCATCGGCGGTGGCAGATCGGGAATGATGCGCCTAAGCTTGGGGAGGAGGCGGCCCAATTCAGGCCCTTCGTCTCCTATCGCCAGGCGCAGATCGTCCGGGTTTTGCCAGCGATCGACCCAGCTCTCAAGAATTTCGACAAAAGGCAAATAGGGAACCGCGTCCTGCTCGGAGCAGTGGCCGACCAGCACCGCGAGACCATTCTTCTCGGCTTCAAGCGATATCTCTCTGCACAGGCGGGTCTTGCCGATGCCCGCTTCGCCGGAAAGCAGGCAGATCCCTCCGCGCCCTGAAGTAGCGTCTGCGAGGGCTGCGCGAACCTCAGATCTTTCGTGCTCGCGTCCCACGAACGAAGTTTGCACAGCCTGGACCGCGAATGAAGGTTGCCGCGCCGCCGGTGGAGTTGGGGCGTGGATGGCCTCGAGCTTGACGTCCGCGATGAAGCGATAGCCGCGCCCCTGCACCGTTTCTATGAAGCGCGGCGCCTCAGCGGTATCGCCCAATGCCTTGCGCAGCTCACGCACGGAAATCGCCGGCATCGAATCGCTCACCGACACGTCCGGCCACACTGCGTCAAGCAAAGCCGCTTTGGTTACCAGCTGGCCCGGACGTTCGACCAAATGCCGCAAGACGGCAAAGGTCTTGCGACGCAGGCGGATTTCCTTGCTCCCACGCCACAACTGCTCGTTGTTCGAGTCAAGCCGGAAGGGTGGGAAGAGGCGCAATTCCGCATCCACGGACAAACCGCATAGCAACAATTAAATCCTAATTATAGGCGATTTATATCATTCTTTTATGACTTTAGGCGAGGCGGGATTTATCTTGCATGCATCAAAGGGAGGATACGTTCATGAAAAACGAACTAACATTCCGAGGGAGAGGAGAATCTAGAATGCTGAAACGATTTGTTGTCACGTTATCCGGACACAACCGCCGGCGGATTCGAGCCGCTGGTAGCACTCTTCAAACCAAGGGGGACAAGATGAACCGAATCGGAAAAACGCCATTGACTATCGGCACGGCCGCAGCTGCCGCGCTCGCACTAGGTATTTTTGCGCCGAAAGCCGCGTACGCGAAGGGACCGGTGCAGCAGCCGTACACGGCGACATGCAGTATCGACGGGCAGAATCCGCCTGGAACACCTCCTCTATCTTGCACCCTGTCGCCTCCCCCACCGCCGAATGTTGAGACTGTGATCCAAAGCGTCGATATCTCTTTGAACGTGTTCGAGCTCTCGCAAGGGCCGGGCGTTCCGCTCTATGCCTCCCTGACGGGCTACAGCGCAACCGGAGCACAGACGTACGTGCCCTTTACGATTGCACCCGGCCCAACC
>DATMOO010000075.1:0-2852 GCA_035568275.1 Candidatus Sulfotelmatobacter sp. | reverse complement strand
GCACAGCACGTGCCGCCAGGTCGCCAGACTGCGGACAATCAAACTGGAATCGGGCGGCGGCGTTAGCCGGATCGCCAGGTCGAAGCCTTCATCGATCATGTCGATCGTTCGCTCGCCGATCGTCAGATCAACCTTGACCTCTGGATACAGCTTGAGGAATTCCGCAACCACTGGTGCGATGAACTGAACAATATGCGTGGCGGTGTAGATGCGCAGGGTGCCACGCGGCTTCGACTGCAGCGCACCGGCGACTTCGTCCGCCTGCTCAATCTCGGCCAGGATCTGCGTGCAGCGATCATAATAGGCTTTGCCGACTTCGGTGAGGCTGACCTTCCGTGTGGTGCGATTGAGGAGCCGCGCGCCGAGCCGGTCTTCGAGCGCCTGGATGTGGTTGCTCACCATCGTCGTCGACATGTTGAGGCGCCGGCCGGCGGCCGAAAACCCGCCGCTGTCCACCACCCGGACGAACGCCGTAAGACTGGTCAAGCGATCCATCGGCGTCTCCGATTATCCACCTATACTGCATAATTCTCCCATTTCTTTCTAGATTATCAGATGCGCGCGACATTGCATCTCCACAGGTATAGCCCAGCGCCCTCTCGGAAGAGGCTGCTCCTTCCGGAGAAAGTCATGGGCAACACTGTTTCGAATACGAAAATAAGCCTTACCCGACCCGGCTTGCGGCCTTTGCACTACCGCTGGCCGTGGGCGTCGCAGGAGCGGCTGACTTCGGCTAATCGCGATTGCCAGACGGCGCTTGATCACGGCCATGCGGACGTCACAGCGTCAGATGCCGCTGTGCGTAACCTCGATGCGCAGATTGCTCTGCAAAAACCGGTCATCGAGCAGGAAGCCGCCGATATCGCCGCGGCAGAAGCACGCTGAAATTCGGGCGGGAAGAGCAGATCCGTTACGACGGATTGATGAAGACCGGCTGCGGCACATTCAGCGCGCGCAGCAGACCGACGCGGCGCTGCGCGAAAAGATCGCGCAGTTGCAGCACGGAAAATCCGCGGCCGAAAGGAAGTTCGACGTTCTCACCACCGAACGAGCCAAGCTGTGCGCAATTGGATCACGCCCGAGCAGTCGAACAACAGATGGCACTTAACCTGTCCAACACCACGATTGCCGCGCCGGTGGATGGCACGATCGATGCGCGATCGCCCCGGGTCGGACAATTCGTGCAAGCCGGGACGCAACTGATGGCAGTCGTCCCGTTCAATGCGGTTTATGTGGTGGCGAATTTCAATGAAACTCAGCTAACGCGTGTGCTGCCGAGCAGGGCATCATTAAGCCCTGCTAAATAGTCCTTTCACTACTTTCACGATTATCAAATCGATGTTTGACCCTGCATATAGCCGAGGTCAAACAGGAGATTACCATGCGTAAGATCATTCTCACTCTTCTCGGTGTGGCACTGATTGCTGGCGCAACCACGGAAATCGCGTACGCAAAAGAGCGTCATCATGTCCGTAACGCACGGCAGTTCACCAGCCAGCAGTTCCGCAACTCCAATGCGGCCGTGATACCCGCTTTGCCCCAGACGGAGTCCGGCGGCATGGGCGGCTGGGGAAGCATGACCGGCTTTAATTGAGTTTCATCTGCGCCACGGCTGGTCCCAAAAAGAAGGGCCGGCCATCAGCTGGTGATGGTCGGCCGCACCCAGATCGAGCTGCGGAATAAGTCAAGCAGCATAACGCCGAAGCAGCCATTTGCGATTGTTACCCCGGCGGGCCGCAAGGCGTCCGGTGCAGCTTTGGCAGTAAAGAAAGCGGGTTATTACTTGAACCAATTCTAATTGGGTTCAAAGTTGCGAGGCAGCCCCCGGATCTAACGCTCCTTCGCAAGGAGGAACTGACGTTGCTTGGCACCGACACCGGAAAAAGGACGGCGCAGCGCATTTTGGCTTGGTCGGATCCAACGTGGGCAGATCGAGTCGTTGGAGGCTGCGCTGATGATTTGCGATCTGCGCGGTTTCACTGAGAAAATATACACCCACCGCTGCGGACCAGCTCCTTCAACTCTTCGCTCACCTTTTGGGTGCTTCGATTCAGGCGAGCAACGAACTCCTTGCGTCGGCGCACGTTCGACTTCGGATCGTGCTTCGCGCTCCAAACAATGATGTCAAGGAGAATGGGAATGAGGTCCAGACCCTTCTCAGTCAGAGTATACAAGTCCTTCCGTCTGTCGGCGGAGCTAGGTGCCTTTGAGAGAATTCCTTGCTCCTCGAGAAAGGCAAGGCGGGAGGCTAGGATATTTGTTGCGAATCCTTCTTCCGATTTGAGGAACTCGCCGTAGGTCTTCTTGCCAGCGAAAACGATATCGCGAACGATCAAGAGCGACCACTTGTCACCGAAGATCTCTAGGCCGTAGTTCACCGAGCAGTGGGACCGAACGTCTTTTTTGCACGTCGCATTCATATCGACATTTTACTTCACTTGCTTGTTACAAGTAAATATCGATATGTCACTTCCATTTTGCAAGTGACATTGTTAGTCTGCCATTAACTGGGGGAGCCTGTAGGCGGGCCCGAGGCGGTCTTGGGTAGTGGGGGCTAAATCCGATTCGTGAAAGCTGCGTCCAAAGCAAATCAGAATATGCCCGATCATCTGATCAATGAAGAGCCGAACTTCGCCATTTCGCTGACCAAGTAGCCTTAATAAAGGGCTTTTTCACTCATGGGAATTGTTCGCTTCGCCCTGAGATTTCCGTACACCTCTTACGTGGTGGCGGTGCTGGTGCTGTTCCTCGGCTCGACCTCTATCGTGTCGATGCCAACGGATATCTTTCCCGAGATCAACATCCCCGTCGTGACCATCGTCTGGCAGTACACCGGGTTGTCGACACCCGAG
>DATMOO010000074.1:0-72261 GCA_035568275.1 Candidatus Sulfotelmatobacter sp. | reverse complement strand
CCCGGAGGCGTGGGGGCATGATTCTGCGAGAAATCCACATGCGCATGCTCCTCGACATCGTCAGGCAGTCGTTGTCCACGCTGTGGGCCCACAAACTGCGCTCGTTCCTCACCATGTTTGGCATCGCCTGGGGTGTGGGTTCGCTCTTACTTCTCGTTGGCCTGGGTGAAGGCTTCCGCAGCGGCCAGGAAAAACAACTGGCGACGCTGGGGCAAAACATCATGTTTATGTTTCCCGGGCGCGTTCCGGCGGTGGAAGGAAGCACACAATCCGGGCAGATTTATTACTTCACATATAAGGATTACCTGGCGATCCGCAACGAAGCTCAGTTCGTAGGCGCTCTGTCTCCGGTGCTGAATCGTGAGGACATTCGCGCTGTCAGCGATTACGGTTCCACCAACGGGCAGGTCTTTGGCGTGGCGGCAGATTACAACCAGATTCGCAATGTGCCCGTGTCTCCGGGGCGCTGGTTCAACAGTCAGGATGGAACCGAACGGCGTCGGGTCGCTATAGTGGGATGGGAACTGTTGAAGAATATGTTTCCCGGGCGTCCTGCTGTCGGTTCGACGATTTTGCTCAACGGCATCAATTTCGACATCGTCGGCGTCGTCGCCAAAGTCGGACGCGATGGAAATAACGGAACCAACTCGCGCATCTTCATTCCGGTTGAAACAATGCGCGATCTGTTCCCGCTAACCAAGGCAAATTCCGAGGACGCAATCTCGTTCCTCAACTATCAGCCCATCGAAAAGGATCTGCACGCGGAAGCGAAAGACGAAATTCACCGCATCATCGCGCGCCGCCATGGTTTCAGCCCCAAACTGCAAGACGCCTTCGAAGACTGGGACACGATCGAGAACATGAAGCGCGTGGGCAAGATCTTTGACGCCATGGACTGGTTTCTCGGCGTGGTCGGAGTTGTGACCCTGGGACTGGGCGCGATCGGAATCATCAATATCATGCTGGTTTCGGTGACGGAGCGAACCAAGGAAATTGGCTTGCGAAAAGCGCTGGGTGCGACCTACCGCGCGATCCTGACGCAGTTCTTTATTGAAGGAGCGTTTCTCACTGCATTCAGCGGAGGAATAGGGTTGGCGATCGCCATCGGATTTGTGACTCTGCTCGCCATGCTTCCCTCGCCCGAAGGTTTCGATACACCAAGAATCATTCCCGCATCCGCGCTGGCAGCCATCGGTTCGCTCGCCATCGCAGGAATCGCGGCAGGATTGTATCCCGCAAGGAAGGCCGCTTTGCTGCCTCCAGTGGAAGCCTTGAGACAAGAATGATTAGCTGATGATTACGTAGCGACAGCCGCCTCGGCTGTCCCGCCGAAGCGAAGCGAGGCGGAATGAAATTAAAGCTAGAAGCCAGGAGCTGGAAGCCGCTTATGATCGTCGATCTCGCATCGCAGGCCTATAACGCACTCCGCCACAATCGGCGGCGCAGTATGCTAACCATGCTTGGCATGGCGTGGGGCATCGCGACGGTGGTGTTGCTGCTGGCTTACGGCACGGGCTTCGAGCGTGGACTATGGTCGGCGTTCCGCTCCTTCGGCACCAACCTCGTCTTCATCTTCCCAGGACGCACCGAATTGCAGGCCGGCGGAACCAAGGCAGGGACGCAAGTTCGTCTCACGATCAACGATATCGATTCCATACGGGCCGAAGTCCCCTTGCTGAAGCGCGTCTCGCCCGAAGCGTTCAAGAATTGCGTCGTCGCTTACGGCACACGCAGCGCGAACTACGGTGTGAGCGGCGTTTACGCTGCCTACGGACGCATGCGCAAACTGGAGATGGGCCAAGGCAGCTTCTTCAGCGAGGCCGACGATTTCACGCATACACGGGTCGCCATCATCGGCTCCGACGCCAAGAAGAAACTCTTTTCCGGCCAGGAAGCGATGGGCCAGAGTATCCGCTTGGACGGCATCTCCTACCAGATCGTCGGGATCCTCAAACATCAGATCCAGAACGGAGACGACAACATCAACGAACATGTCTACGTTCCCTACAGTGCCATGAGCGATCTGATGAACACCTACTACCTGAACTCCGTCGTGATGGAATACGAAGGAGACCACGCGAAAGTCGTCGACGGCGTGCGTCAGTCCATGGGATTCCATCACGGCTTCAATCCCAAGGATCGGCGCGCGATCTTTGTCTTCGATGTGTTCGCTGATCTCATGGATCTTCAGGTGATCTCGACCGGCATCAAGATCCTGCTTGGCTTCATCGGCCTGCTCACGCTCGGAATCGGCGGTGTGGGACTGATGAACATCATGCTCGTGTCGGTAACGCAGCGGACGCGCGAGATCGGTGTGGAGAAGGCTCTGGGAGCGCATCGCTGGCACATTCTGTTCCAGTTCCTGGCTGAGGCGCTGGTCATCACGATTCTCGGCGGACTGCTCGGAATCGTCCTCGCCTATCTCGTCTCGTGGTGCGTCGGGTCTCTGACGCTGTGGAGCGCATTCGAAGATAACGCCAGTGAGGGAGACATTCACCTCTATATCAATTTGTCGACGCTGCTCTGGTCGACGGCGATCCTGAGCTTCGTGGGCATCATCAGCGGCATACTGCCTGCAATCAAAGCGGCGCGGCTGAACCCGATTGAAGCGCTGCGGTACGAGTGATCTCGGCCGATCAACCCGGTTACACACCAAAAAGCCTTAGCCACTAAGGACACTAAGGTTCACGAAGGAAAATCAGGAGCATATTTCGTGTACCTTCGTGTCCTTTGTGGTGCACGCCTTTCGATGATCTACAATCCTTCGATGCCAGAGGACTCGCACAATCGGCTTGATCGCGTGTTGGCGCAGCTTCGTCTCTATGAACATCCGCTGCTGACTTTCTCGGCGCGCGCGAAAGGCGATGGCGTGGAAGTCATCATCCGGTTCAAGGATGAGAGCATTCCGGTGCATACATACTACTTCGATCTGCATCCACGGGACCTCGACGACCCTCAGTTTGAGTGGAGCTTCCAGCGGCAACTCTATGACGCGCTGCACGACTACTTCGTGGAGATGTTCATTCGCACACCGCAGGACCGCAAGGACCGTCAGAGGAAGGGGATGTGAACGAACTGCGGAGGAAGATCGAAGCGGAGATTCTTGAGCGCGGACCAATTCCCTTCTCTCGCTACATGGAGATGTGTCTTTACGATCCCCAACTAGGCTACTACTCGCGGAATGCGGCGCAGTTCGGCAAAGCCGGCGATTTCTATACATCGAGCGACGTGCATGCAGTGTTTGGGCGATTGCTGGCGCGGCAGTTTGAGGAGATGTGGCGCATTCTGGGCTCGTCTGAGCGGATTGTGATTCGAGAGCTTGGCCCGGGAAGGGGGCTGTTTGCACAGGATGTTCTGGACTGGTCGGAGAAGAAGTTTCCCGATTTCTTTCGGGTTCTGCGATACGAACTGGTCGAGCAATCGGCTGCTTTGCGCGCGCGGCTTGAGGAAACGCTGAAGCGGCATATCGAGTCAGGGAAGGCCGTGAGCGAAACATCAGGGGCTGAAGCCCGATATTCTCGAGGGCAGGTCGGCGCGACTGACGTCGCGCCCATTCAAAGAGTTCACGCCATCGTGTTTGCCAATGAGTTCTTCGATGCGATGCCGGTTGAGATCGTCACCGACGAAGGGTCGTTGCGGATCGATACACGGAATGGGCGCTTCGTCGAAACGTGGGTTCCATCATCGGCAGAAGAACTTGAATTTCTGGATCGCTACTCGATTCATCCGGAACCCGGCGAGCGAGTGGAGGTCTCGCGGCAATCTCTGATGCAGATGAGTAAGGATGCGACGATCGAGTGCGGATTCGTGGTCGTGATCGACTATGGCTACACGCGCGAGGAGCAACTTGCGGGGCGACACCGCGGAACTGTGAAGGCGATTCGACAGCATTCGGTGAGCGCAAATCCGTATGAAGCTCCGGGTGAACAAGACATTACGGCTGATGTGAATTTCACGGCGCTCGCAGCAGTCGCCCAACGGCGGGGATTGTGTGCACAGAAGCTGCTCACGCAATCGCAGTTTCTGATGGGGATTGGCGAAGCGAATCAGTTTGCGGACGCGTTTGAGGAATGCCGTTTACCGCAGGAGCGGGCGAAGGTGGCGCTCCAATTGAAGCATCTGGTTACACCAGCAGGGGTGGGCGAGAGCTTTCACGTGCTGGTGGCAAGTAAAGGCGTGGATGCGGAGAAGGTATCGCGGTTGTCGGGTCTGGGCTTCGGGAGGCGCTGAAGGTTCATGGCTTTTGAGTGTTTACCTTTTCGTTATCCCCAATGCCTGTATTGCATACTCGCCGATTGTCCCCATGTGCGTGTATATTTATCGCCACGTCCGCCGGGGGATGTCCGGCATGAAACAGTGTCCTTCCTGCAATTCGGCTTTCTCCACAGACTACACGCATTGCCCGCGTGACGGCAGCACCCTCGCCGACACTGACGAATGGGCTGTGGGAACGCTTGTCCGCGAAAAATATCAAATTCTCGCCAAAGTCGGACAAGGCGGCATGGGCACCGTGTACAAGGCCATGCATGTGCACTTCAATGAACTACGTGCGCTCAAGGTGATCAGCCCGGAATTAGCCAGTGACGACGCCTTCGTTCGCCGCTTCAAACACGAAGCTGTCATGGCCCGAAAGCTCCAGCATCCCAACGCTGTGCGGGTTGAGGACATAGACCAAGCGGAAAATGGACGCCCGTTCATCGTCATGGAGTACATCGAAGGCCGCAACCTGAAGGACGTGATCGACCAGGAAGCGCCCCTTGCTGTGCGTCGTGTCTGCTCCATTGTCAAACAGGTCGCAGCCGCTCTCGACGCCGCGCACGCGCTGGGAATAGTCCACCGCGACATCAAGCCAGCCAACTTAGCCCTGGTAAGATCCGAAAAAGTAGTTGGTCTCCGAGGGGAGCAAGCCAAAGTCTTCGATTTCGGCATTGCTAAACTAAAGGAAGACCACTTTCCAGGCAGTAAGGCTCACCCCCTTAGCCATCTGACGCTCACTGGGACGGGCGTGGTAATTGGCACGCCCGCATATATGTCTCCTGAGCAGGCGAAAGGCTTAACGGGAGATCAGCTCGACGGACGCTCCGACCTCTACTCCCTCGGCATCGTCGCGTATCAACTGCTCACGGGCGACTTGCCGTTCAAGGCAGATTCGACCGTTGAACAGCTGCTGGCCCAGATCAACACGCCGCCGAAGCCTTTACACGATTCTTTGCCGGAGCTTGAGATTCCTGACGAAGTGGCCACCGTGGTGATGCGGTGTCTGGAAAAGGATCGGGAGTTGCGGCCCGCGAGTGGGCACGCTCTCATCGCGGATTTGACAGCCGCTGAGAACTCGCGCTTGCGAGTGGCACAAGCAACAGCGACGCCCCTGAATCGTGTTGCGTCCAGCGACATTAAGCCAGAAGCTCCTGCCTTAAAGGCCCCGCATCCTGGGACGGCTCGGAACCGACTTTGGGTTTGGACGGCTGCGGCCGCGTTCGTCATTGCTGCGTCGGCTGGCAACTGGTGGTACGTCCGTAAGGAACATCGCGTGATGGGCCAAGAGGATCGGGACGTTGCGTCCGCAAATGCTGCGCCTGCACCCACTGCGTTGACCCCCTCGAAGCCCCCCGCCGGAGCTACGCCGGCAATTCCCTCTGTTCCTTCCGCCGGGCCAGCCGCTTCTTCCCGAATACCCGTGCCGTCGACCAGTCCTTCTCACGCGGTTCGGCCTCCCAGCGTCAGCCCGCCAGCCAGCTCAGTCCCGGATAGTCAAGTAATACCCTCGAACGCAATCCCAGCGCAGACAAGCGCCGGGACCGCGGGCGGCAACACCGTGGCCCCGAACAGTAAGCTCACCCTTCCGCCTTCTACCCAGGCAACGGAAATCGAACCCATTCCCGGACCCAGCAACTCAGTCGCGGAGCCCACTCCGAGTGTGCCGTCACCAAGCTCCGCAAACGTGGGGGAACGAGGCAGAGCCTGGCTTGACGCTCAGAAGGATCCTCCTGCCATGAACGTCACCGGCGCTTGGAATTCGGAGGAGTGGGGCGATTTGCGCCTGATCCAAACTCAAGGAGGCCGGGATGTGAGCGGCGGCGCTCCCGGGTACGAGCTCACAGGAGTAGTTAGCGGTAAACGTCTATTCCTGCTTTTCCATAATGCCAAAGGCAAAGTAGATTATTGTGCCACCCTCGACACCGCGGCCGATAACAAGTTGAGCGGTGGCTACTCCGACCGAGTGACACGGTTGCGGTTCGGGCACGGCCTCTGCCAGGAAAAAAGCAGGCCTATGCACATGATCAAGAAATAGTCACAAGACGCTGAACCAAATCTCGCCTGAAGGCTACACTTCCACGATGCCGAGTTCCGTCAGGGGCTAAAGCCTGATCGTTTCGGAGTTAGACCATCACGGCTCTTGAAGGGCCGTGCTTCCACGGTACGGGCGGGTTTGAAAGGCCTCTTGCGGGTCAAGAAGCCCGCTTTGGCGCTATAACTTTGATTCTTCGGCTTCGGGATACTCGAAGACGCCGCGACCGGATTTGCGGCCGAGCCTTCCCGCTTTGACGTACTGCACGAGGAGCGGAGCAGGGCGGTATTTTTCTCCGAGGGATTTCTGCAGGTATTCGAGGATGCTGAGGCGCGTGTCGAGGCCGACGAGATCGACTAATTCGAACGGGCCCATTGGGTGATTCAGTCCAAACTTTAGAGCCTTGTCGATGTCTGCCGGCGAGGCGATTCCTTCCTGCAGCATGTAGAAGGCTTCGTTGCCGATCATGGCATTGATGCGGCTGGTGATGAAGCCGGGGCTTTCCTTGATCACGACGACTTCTTTCCCCATACGCTTGCCGACTTCGACGGCGGTGGCGAGCGTGTCTTCGTCGGTCTCCAGCGCGCGCACAACTTCAAGCAGCTTCATCTTGTACACGGGGTTAAAAAAGTGCATGCCGAGGCACTTTTTCGCACGGTAGGTGACGCTGGCAATTTCGGTCACGCTGAGCGAAGACGTATTCGAGGCGAGGATCGTCGTGGGCCGGCAGATCTTGTCGAGCAGAGTGAAGATTTCGATCTTCGACTCCATCTCTTCGGGAACAGCTTCGATGACGAGATCGGCTTCGCGGGCGGCTTCTTCCACGGAACCGGCGTACTCCAGGCGACGGAAGGCGGCATCGGCATCCGCGGCCGTAACCTTGTTCAGTTCCACCGCTTTATCGAGATTGGCGCGGATTTCAGTTCCCGCCCGGTGCAATGCATTCGGAAGCAGGTCTTCTAGGATGGTGCGGTATCCGCCGAGAGCCGCGGCGTGGGCGATCCCACGCCCCATAATGCCGGCGCCGATGACTGTAATCGTCTGGACCCCAGGCACCTACTTCTCCACCTTTTCGAGGTCCGCGATGGCGGCATTGACTTGGGCGGCGGCCCCGCGCATGACTTCTGCCAGGCGCTTACGCTCGTCGGGGCTCATGGCGGGGATATAAATGCAAATGCGGCGAAGAGTCGCCGTGATGTCTTCCACGTAATTCATTGCGCGAATCAGTTCACCCGTTGCTACTGCCATGAGGCTCCTCTTTAGTAAATCGAGTTTGCAATCGAACTCTCTATTTTGGACGCGCTGGTGAGTTTAGTAAAGCGAGCTCAGTAAGCTGAAAGAAAAACCGTTAACCACGAAGGACACGAAGGTTCACGAAGGATTTGGGAGCGGCATCTGAAGTTGAATGCAGTTTCCTGGCAGAGATTCCTCTTGCGATTAGGTGTCAGGATCGATACCGACTTTGCTTAGCACGAAACGAAGCCGCTCCTCGATGGTGCTACGCGGAATTTCCTCAAGCTCGTAGTTGTGGGACTTGTACGTTTCGGCCAAGGCGTCATAGGTCCGGATTGCCTCGGTAAAATCCTGCTTGCGCTCATGATCCTGCTGAAAGATTTCACGCCAAGGCGGGGCGATGAAAACGACATGATTGTAACGAAAAACCTTTGCGGCGTTCTGCGTGTGCTCGGGCACAGGAATCTGCATCAGGCGCAAATACCCCAGCACGTCGGGAATGCCTCGATCGAAGAACACTGGTCCGACACTTTGTTCGGCTAGGCGATACGACTGCATATCCATGGAGAGCATGAGTTCGGCAAAGTGGAGCGGGTCGCGCCAAGGCAGAGCACGGCCGCCAATCGCCACCTGGTCCTGAATAATTGTCCGGCCGGCTTCGACTGTGGAGTCATAACCGCGCGAGCGAAGGGCGTCGATGAGCGATGTCTTGCCCGAGCCTGGGCCGCCGGTTATGACGTAAAAACGATTTGAGTTGGTACTCACTTGTCGCTTCCTCCCTGGTGATGATTCCAAGAATCAGTCGTAAACTGATGAAACAACGGGCATATAATCGCGATCAATTCTTTTTATGGTGCATGCGTGAGTGCGCCGAATCGAATACGCATATGGCAGACACCGCTTTGAGACGATACATTTTCGCAAGCGATTTCGACCAGACGCTGACGTTCAACGATTCTGGCTATGTGCTCGCCGAGTTGGTCGGCATTCCAACCGAAGAATTCGAGCGCAAGTCCAAGGGCATGGCCAAGATTAATCTGGTGCAGCAAGGAGCGGAGCTTGCTTATCTGTTGCTGCACGATCCGGAGTTCAAGGCCAAAGTGCGTAAGGAACATCTGCGTGAAGTGGGCAAGCGAATCCGCCTCAAGAGTGATATCAAGCTTTTGTACGAACTGCTTGCCTCCGGGATTGACGGGCACCAGTTTGACTTTTACGTGCTCTCGGCCGCACCGGTCGAGATTGTTCAGTCGGCGCTGGAGGATATTGTTCCGGTCGACCACATTTACGGCACAGAATTCCGGTACAAGCCCTCAGGGGAGATCGATACAATTGTGCGCGCCACAGCAGGTTACGGCAAAGTGGCGGTGCTCGACGATTTGCTGCTGCGGCAGGTGGCGGGGCCGGACCATGTTATCTATACCGGCGACGGCAGTTCGGACATCCACGTGATGCTGCACATTAACGCGCGCGATGGGCTGACCATCGCGGTTTCCGAATCGCGCCATGTTTCGCAGATTGCGAAACGGACCGTGCTCAGCACGAGCGCTCTGGCGGTGCTGGCGCCGATCCTCGAGGAAGTTGCGGGATGGGAGCGGTATCGAATTCGCAGCTTCTTCGAAGCCAACGGAATGCTGATTCAGGAGTGGGAGCGCGTGCGGACGGATTGGTTGACCGTGCGTCCTGCGGTGGAACCGTCGACCATTGAGAGCGTCACGGCGGTGCCGAAACTGGTGTCAGCCGACTCATAAACGATCATGCTGCGCGACAAGAATCTCATCCCGCTGTCACGGCAGCATCAGCATGCGCTTGCGCTGTGCGTGCGCATCGAGCGGGCCTCGCCGATTCCCGAGCCGGACCTGGCTGCGTGGCAGGCGGAGATCGCACAATATTTTCGCGCTGAAATTCGCGTTCACTTTGCGGCGGAAGAGCAGTTCGTGTTTCCGGCGGCGCGGGCGTTTCCGGAATTGAATCTGCTGGTGGAGGAGTTGATTTCAGAGCACGCGTGGCTGCGGGAACGATTCGCGAAAGCGGAGGCGCAGGGCATGTCGGGTGGGGAGATAGCGGAGTTCGCGCAGGGGCTTTCGGCGCACATTCGGAAAGAAGAGCGGCGGTTGTTTGAACGGTTGCATGAATTGATGAGCGAGGGGAATCTCGCGGCGATGGGACAACGTTTGGACAAGGTACTCAGAGATGCCGAGCAGGCTTGTATCCTGCCAGCGAGGAATCCTCGACAAGCATAGACCGTGAGCCTGAAAGAGTGTCGTCCCTACGGGACTCGCGGCATCTGCTCCACGTCACCCGGCACTTCCGTGCCGGGCTTTCACATAGCGCCGCTACGCGGCTGCATTCGATGATTCGGGCAGCGCATCGTTTTGCGCGAGTAGTCGTCTATGCGACTGGTGACTCTCGCCTACACAAGAGGTGACTGTCGTTATTCAAGTGGTGCCGTTTCACACCAGCGGCGATCGAGCAGAACGCGGGTTGAGGCTGCAATTCGACAACTGCTTCTACACTGTCGCGGTTACTCCGTGGATCTTGCGGAATGACTGGGCTGCTTCGCGTCCCATGTAGCGGTCGAGCACGGCGGAATCGGTTTGGCGTAGATCCACCACCACTAGGCCGTCGAGGACATTTGAGAATTTTCGGTCGACGTTGAAGCCTAGCAGTTTGCCACCGATCTTGGCATATTGCCGCAGCAGGATGGGCAGACCTTTGCCGTCGGCTTCCACATCGGTGATGGGCTCGGAGAGTTCGTCGAGGTCGCGCAAGGCGCGGCACATCGCGCGGCAATCCCAGCGATGCAACAGGCCGGGTCGGAACGGACGACGGGGTTCGATCAAATCTGCCAGGCTGTCGTCTTGCATACGCGACTCGAAATATCGATAGATCATCTCGCGCGAAGCCGTGTTGTAATCGTTGCTGATGCTGACTGCTCCAAAGAGGATTGGTATCTCGAGATGCGTCGCGATCAGGCGGGCAATTCCCTTCCACAACAAAAGGAGCGGGGCGTATTGGCGCTGGTACTCGGGGCGCACGAAGGAACGTCCTAACTCGAGAGCGGGGCCGAGTTTCTGAAACAGCCGGCGATCGTAGCGGAACAGGCTGCTGGTGTAGAGACCAGTAATGCCGCGTTGGGCAACGATTTCCGCGGTGTTGCCGGCGCGATACGCTCCAACCGGTTCGCGCTTCGACTTATTCCAGAGCAAGACGTGCCAGTAATAATCATCGAAGGAATCGAGGTCGCGGCTTCGGCCCGTACCCTCTCCCGCGCGGCGAAAGGTCAACTCGCGGAGACGTCCGATTTCGAGGAGGAGTTGCGGGATATCCGTTGCCATTCCTAGATGCACCGAGAACTCGGCATTTTCGGCGAGGCACCGGGCGCCGGACAACATCTGGATTTCCTCGGCCAGCCAGTCTTCGCGAATCGGTGCAGCAACCGGTTCCTGAATGCTGGAGACCAGCTTCGAGCGCAACGCCATGGGCCACGATGTCTCGGGTTTCCTTCGCCGAGCCAGCAAATACGTACGCCAGCGGAGATACTCCATGGCTTCACGGTCGCTGCCCACCGCACTGAGTGCGTCGTCTGGAACCGGGCTTCCCACGCGGACTTCCACGGTCTTGCCTTCCTGCTTCAGAAATTCCTGCAGAAGGAAGGCTGTGCGGAGTTTGGGATGAATCATGCCTAGCAGCTGAAATCCGACGCCGTTGTGTCCGCAGAAATACACCGGCAGCGCCATAGCACCGGTGCGGCGGATGAGGCGCACCGCCGTATCGCTCCACTCTGGATCGGCCAGGAGCGTGGCCGGCGTGTGCCACTGCGATACTTCGCCTGCGGGAAAAATGGCGAGCATACCTCCCTGCTCCAACCAGGCCAGTGCCTCACGGATCGCTTTGCGGTTGGACTCGCCGGAGCAATCGGTCTGGAAGGAATCGACGAAAATACAGTTGCGCTGGAGCTCGGCAATGTCTCCGAGGATGGAATTGGTAAGAACCTTCACGTCGGGACGAACACCTGTGAGAAGGACGGTGAGTAGCGCCCCATCGAGGACGCCGTACGGATGATTGGCCACCACGACTACCGGCCCGGTCGCAGGAATACGGGCGCGATCCGCAGAGTGAATCTGCAGTTCGATCCGCATTTCAGCGAGCAGGTTCTTCAGGCGAAAACCTTCGGGCGAATGCTGTACTCGGCGGTATAGATCTCTGACTCTGCCGACTGGAGTCCACTTTCCGGCTAGGCCGGGAAATTGCGCGACGCGGGAGAAGGCTTTCCCCTGCGTCTCACCTCTCTGCAGCTGGTTTGATGGCATGTTATATCCATATCGAAAGCACGTTTCGAAGGTATGAAGAGCAAGTTAAATTCTGATGAAATTAAGAGCGGGAACCACGAAGGACACGAGGGAACACGAAGGAAAAACTAACTTTGAAGTAACTGCCGTAACCAGAGATGATTCGAAACCAAGACAATCTTGTCAGGTTTCGAGGCGGTAACGCGTCTCGGCTAGCGCGTAGAGCCTGCGCCACACGAGGCGATTGACGGTCACGACTGTGGCGGCCATCAAGATGGTGGCGGCGAGGAGCAGATCGAAGTTGCCGCTGTCGGTGGCCTGACTGATAGTGGCTCCCAGGCCCGTGGTGGTGTAGATGTGGCCCTTGAAGTGGAAGTACTCGGCTACGATGCTCGCATTCCATGCGCCGCCCGATGCCGTCACCAAGCCAGTCACCAGGTAGGGGAAGATGCCTGGCAGGATCAGCTTTTTCCAGCGCTCGATCCCTTCGAGCCGGAAAACCGAGCAGCACTCCTTCAGGTCCGTCGGGATCGCGATAGCGCCTGCGATGACGTTAAACAGGATGTACCACTGCGTCCCCAATAGTAATAGAGCGATGGAGCCTAAGCCAAGCCCTCCGCCTACACGGATCAGCAGAAGGAGCACGACGGGGAAAAGCGCGGTCGCCGGCACGGAAGCGGCAATCTGGGCAAGCGGCTGGGCGATGCGTGCCAGGCGGGGATTGAAGCCGATCGCGACTCCAACCGGGATCGTCCACAGTGCGCCCAACAAAAGAGCGAGGTTCACGCGGAAGAAGGTTGCGACGAGTCCGATACCAGCCTCGTGCAGCTCGGCCTTCTGCAAGCCGGTAAGCAGCATGACTACGCGGACAATTCCGTAGCCCAAGCTCGCCAGCAACGCTACTGCCAGCGCGCGTGTGAGCCAGACTTTCCACGGACTCGACTGCTCGGCTTCCTCCGCCTTGCGTTCTCGAGCAAAGAACAGCATTAGCTTTTCGCGAAGCGGCTGCACGGTGCGGTTGCGGA
This sequence comes from Candidatus Sulfotelmatobacter sp., assembly GCA_035568275.1. Taxonomy (GTDB): domain Bacteria; phylum Acidobacteriota; class Terriglobia; order Terriglobales; family Acidobacteriaceae; genus Sulfotelmatobacter. The sequence continues at coordinate 59,425 of DATMOO010000074.1, read as the reverse complement.
TCCTCTGCAGACCAGGAGAATGGCGGAATAGATTGAGCACCCAGGAGCGTGGAGCATCGGTGCTCTCGACCTGCTCGACCTTGAATTTCTCGGCCCACGCGATGACCGGGCGCCAGACTAACTGATCGAGCAGCACAATCACAGCAACCATCGTAGCGATGCCCCACAGAATCGAACGCGTGTCACCGGCACTGGCCGCGGTCTGGAGATACGATCCCAGGCCGGGCAGGCGAAAGTCGCGCGATCCCAGCACGAACATCTCGCAAGCCATGAGAAAGAACCATCCGCCGGCGACCGACATCATCGAATTCCAGACCAGCCCGATCGCGGCAAATGGCAACTCCATCTCAACGAAGCGCTGCCACCAGCTGAAGTGATAAATAGTTGCAGCTTCGCGCATGTCCTTCGGAATGCTCTTGAGCGAGGCGTAGAAGCTAAACGCCATGTTCCAGACCTGTCCGGTGAAGATCAGCAGGATGGCTCCGGCTTCGACTCCCAGTTGCCTACCCGGGAACAGGGCCACCATCGCCAGCATGACACCGGGCAGGAAGCTGAGCACGGGGATCGACTGCAGAACATCGAGCAGAGGAATCATGAAGCGCTCGGCCTTGGGATTGTAGGCGGCAATGTATCCATAGACGAGCGTGAACGCGAGGCTGAGGATGTACGCAAACGTGATGCGAAGGAGAGAGTACCCGGCATAGGCGGGCAACGCCCAGAGGCTACGCGATATTTCTACTTCGGGCGTGAACGGGCCGAGCCACGCGCGGCCAACCTCAAGCACGCCGTAGAAGAGAGCCATGGCAGCCGCGAACATCAGCAGGTCGGGAAGGAAGGAGATCTCGACCCGGGGCAGTTGCGTCCATAGGCGGTAGGCCGAGAATCCTCGCAGGGTGATGCTCTTCTTCATGCGCGCTTTCGTGCAGCTTGGGCTTTCAAAGTTCGGGTATTGACTAACGTCAGAGCAAAAATCTTAGAACGCTGAGATCGGCCGAGGAAACCTGCAGAGTGCGCTGAGGGAATCTTACACATCGGCGGCGGTCTCCCTTCTTGCGTCCCGCTTAGGGCGCAGCGCTGTTCACTGGTGCATCGGCTGTCGCAGGCGGTTCGGGCTGGATGAGGAGATTTTTCTCCCTGTCATAGTCGAAGATTTCAGCGTAGCGGCCCCAGTTCAGCGCTGTCTCGAACTGGCGCTGTACCTCGTCCTCGGCGAAGTGCTCGTCGAGGATATCGTGAAAGAATTCGTCGTTGATGGAATGATCCACCTTGCGTTTGAGGATGCTGTCGATCTGTTTCAGGATGGTGACGCGCTCAAGCGCAGCCTCACGGAAGAGCACCTTGCGGCGTTGAATGTCGGCATCAGCGAATTCGATACCCTGAGGTGTGATCTGGACATCGCCCTCTTTCAGAAGAGCGAAACCGAGCACGACACAGGCTTCGAGAATCGGTAGCAGGTCTTCGACGTCCATCACCAGTTCTTCGGAAAGGCGGAACAGATCTTCGCGGCCTCCACGATCACGGAGCAATTCCAACAATCCCGCGATGCCTCCGACGCGAGCGTGCGGCAGCATCTGGTATCGTGCGGTGCGAATCGGGGCTTCCTGCTTCTTAAACACATCCTTGGTCAGGCCTCCGGTGGGCAGGATGATTTCGGCTGTCGTTTCAGCATCGGGCAGCGTGTGCTCGGTATCCGGCTCAGTCATGACTTTGTAGATATAGTCGACGAGCTCGACGAATCGCGCGGACTTGCGGTCGCGCGGATGCTTCAAGCGAATATTGAAGTCGGAGCGAACGCGGGCCGGATTCCTGCCTAGAACCATCACGCGATCCGCCAGCATCACCGCCTCTTCAATATTGTGGGTCACGATAAAAATGGCGCTGGTCGGCATCTTCTTGCTGAGCCAGAGCTCCAGAAGTTCGTTGCGCAGGTTCTCGGCAGTCAGAACGTCAAGCGCCGAGAAGGGCTCATCCATGAAAAGGACTTCAGGCTCGACCACCAGGGCGCGCGCGAATCCCACTCGCTGCTTCATGCCTCCTGAGAGTTCTTTCGGATAGGCGGTCTCGAAGCCGTCAAGACCAACAGTGTCGAGAGCGCGCAGGGCGCGTTTCCGCCGCTCTACTTCGGGAACGCCTTTGGCTTCGAGCGGCGCTTCGACATTCTGAATCACTGTGAGCCATGGGAACAAAGCAAAGCTTTGAAAGACGATGGCGACATTCGGTGTCTGCCCGTCCAGCGGCTTACCGTGCCAGAGGAGCGTTCCCGAGGACGGCTGGGAAAGACCGGTCAGAATGCGGAGCAGCGTGGACTTCCCGCATCCGGAGGGGCCGAGCAGAGCGGCGATCTTACCCGACTCGACGGCAAGATTGGTCGTCCCCACGACCTGGATGCGCGTGCCGTCGGGCTGCGGATAAGATTTTTCGACCGCGACGGCTTCGATGATGGCTTCACTCACAAAGAGGCTCCGTAAGTTCTATACACGATTTTCGGAAAAAGAGGGTCCGTTTTCACAGACCATTCACAATTTGGTATTCACAGGATGGAGCAGAGGGAACCTTCCCTGATGTTTCGGAGACTCCTCGACGCCTAGAAGGCGGAGTAGGTTTGCAGTCTCCCGGTTCCCCGTCCAGTTCGCCGGACTGGTAGAATAAATCGCTTGGAGGTGCGTTATGAAAGATGTTTCCGAAATTCTGCGACAGAAGGAGGTGGCGATCGAGCGCGTCCGCAAGGAAATTGCCGCCCTCAAATTTATCGCTCCACTACTTGTGGACAACAACGAGACCAGACGAACGGGTGAGCCTCCTTCGTCCTGGCACAAAGACAGTTAGGAAAAACGTGCGACGAACGGAACGTTCCCCGGTTTTTCGGCGTTGGAAACGCCGAGTTACCTTCCGGCTTCGCTCCGCGCAGGTAATCTCCTTCCAGCATCCTGCGGGTGGCTCGGTGTCACAGGAGCGCGGTGATGCTCGAATTAAGCGGCAAGGATCCCCTCCAAGTCCACATTGTTAACAGCCTAGTGACAAACCTTTGACGATTGGGCGGAACCCGCATCCTGTCGAGTTCGAGTCCTAGTGGTAGAATTGCCCTCTTCGGAGGTAGGTTATGAAGGATCTTTACGAAATTCTGCGAGAGAAAGAGATGGCGATCGAACGCGTCCAGAAGGAGATTGCCGCCCTCAAGTTTGTCGTTCCCCTACTTGGGGACGAAGGCGAGCCCCGGCGAACTGGCGAGTCTCCTTCGTCCTGGCGCAAAGACGCTTAACAGAAGAGCAATGGCGAAAGGCCCTTGTGAAGTCTGCAACTGGCCCGGCATGCCGCGCGCGGGTGCCCGATCCATTGCGCCGTTCACAGAGGGTGCGCAGCGGTCGGGGACGCATAAACTTCCGGATCCGACTTTTCCACACCCACCCCCCTGTGACGAACGACTTTGAACCTCGCAACAGACGTCGCAGAATCAGGGTCGTGCGCATTCGCACCCGCAAACCATCCGAAGGCCGCAACGTTCTACGGATGCGCTGGCACATTCGTCAACCCGGAACAAGCGTTCTTGAAGTCGGAGATACTGCCGTAGTCAAAGGTCACCGAGGCGTGGTCGATTTTCGGGCCGGAACGGAATTTGCCACTCGCTTCGCCGCGATCGTCCATCACGAGTTCGGAACCGCGCCATCTGCCATACAGGTCGAAGTAGCCCTGGCGCTGGCCGACGTCGAAAATCTTGTAGTCCAGCAGGCGGAACTGCATCAGGGCGTCCTGGGTGCTGGTCCAGCCTCCGTAGATGGTGCCGCTAAGCTTCAGATTTTCGACCACGCCGGGCGCAGCACACAACGAGGCAGTTCCCTTCAGGCCTCCGGTGGGGCGGAGGCCATCGAGGTGGAGTTTTGAAGAGTGAGCTGACGGATAGACGAGGACATATAAAAGATACGTCCCGGACTTCGTGACTAGTTTGCCGTATCCGGACCAGTAGAGGAGAGGCGTCGAGCGGCCGCCGATATGAAAGGCCCAGGGGTTGGTGAGTCCTACGGCGACGTAGAAAACGATCACGCACAGCAGGAGGAGCTTGAAAATGTTTGAAAGACATCCGCTACGCCTGGACATGCCGGGGAGTATATCTCGGGGCGAGTTCTGCACAAAGCGCCGCTGCGTATAAGGGTAGCGAGGTGCGAGTCATGACTAAACGGCCTCAGGGCCCGATTGTTTTGCTGATCCTTTTCTTGTTGATCGCGGGAGGAGCGCTTCTCGGCTCGAACCGGCATCGGCAGAGGCAGCACGCGACCGGACAACCGGGCGCGTTTGATTACTACGTGCTGGCGCTGTCGTGGTCGCCGGAGTTTTGCCATAGCCATCCGACGAAGCCGGAGTGCGTGTGGGGGAAGTTTGGGTTTGTGGTGCATGGGCTGTGGCCACAGTATGCGAATGGGTATCCGGAGAATTGTTCGACTGCGCCGGGACTGGCGGATCCGACGCGGATGGCGGACATCATGCCGGATGCTGAGTTGGTCGCGCATGAATGGACTACGCACGGGACGTGCAGCGGGCTTGATGCAGACTCATTTTTCAAGCTGGTGCGGCATGCGTTTGAGTCGGTAAAGATTCCGGCGCAGCTGAGGACTGCGACGCGAGGGTTCTCGATCACTCCGCAGGAATTGAAGGAAGAGTTTGTGGTGGCGAATCCACGATTGAAAGCGGAGGATGTGGCGGTGAGCTGTGGGAACAACTATCTGACAGGTGTGTCGGTTTGTGTCGACAAACAACTGCAACCGCGAGCGTGCGAGGGAATCCGCGACTGCGGTGCCAACAGCGTCAAAGTCGCGCCAGTGCGGGGAGCGGAATAGAGCGCGCTTTAGTTTTTCTGCTGAGTTGAAACCTCACTTGACGGCTTGTGCGCCCGCTTTACGTTGATCGACTGCCGCGATGAATCCTCCCCAATTGGTGCGCAGCGCCGTGCTGAGATCGTTGTTGTAACCGAACACGGCCCAGGGGGCTCGCTCGGCGAGCAGGACCAGCAGGGCGTCGACCTTTTTCTGGCGGGCCTGCATCTGCAGTGGCTTGCCGAAACGGTCGTACATGATTACTTGGCAGGACTTTCCTGTGGGAATGAAATTGGTGTAGTGCTTGGTTACTTTCTTGTAGGCCCAGATCAGGTCGGGAATACGGCAGATAGAGAGTCCGAAGCGGCTCGGAAGAAATATCCAGGATTGAGTAATCGTAGCCCGGCCGATTTTGGTGGTATTACCTTGCAGTTCGATGTCGAACTGCTGAGCGACATCGGCGAGATTCCCGTATATGCACGCCCGCTGGACCACCGGATGCGTGGAAAGATCGGCCCTGCGGCGCATGACTTTTGCGATCAGCCATGCCGCGAGGGCAAACGCGGGGATGCCGAGTACGAGGGCGATGTATCCATCATCGCGAAAACCCGTGGTGTCCAACATGAAAGGGAGAAAAGCCTGATTGGCGGTGGGATGTTCTTTGATCAGCGGGGTGACGATGTTCGAGCGGACATCAGACGGAAGTTCGCTGAGTTCGCCGGTATAGACTGTGCCGCTTTCGTTGGGGCCGCTTTTCACGATCAGCAGGTGCTGGCTAAGCAGGAGGATCGAGTACTTTGCCTTGACAGTTTCGCGCTTGACCGTTCCTCCCTCGCTTTCCCGCTCGACTTCCTGCAGGCCTGTGTCTGAGGAATCGTCCCCCTTCACCTGAACGAAATATCGCAACTGGGAGCCGGGTTGTTGGATGGTGACGAGATGCGGACCGCTGACCTGGAATGGGCCAGCGAAGAAGTTGTAGAGATAGCGTCGCTCGATGGCGGCATAGCCGACGACCGCCACGATCAGGATGAGGCTCACGAGCAGGAGATTGCGGTTGGTGCGATGGATCTGGCGATCCACGAAGGAACCGTGAACGGGTGCGGATATGGCACTGGACTGAATGTCCATAAAAGATTCTCAGCAGATAGCTTCATCGCTGCAACATGGGTTCGCAGTTCGGGAGTGAGAAATCATACTCCGGAGCTGCGACGTTTGCATCCACAGACGAGAAGGAGACCGCAAAGAGTCGGAAGGCGTGCGGAACAGACGCCGCGCTCCCGCGAAACATATACCAAGAAAGTTAGCGGATGGCGGTTTCGATTCCTGAACGGTCGCGGGACAGACGGTTGGTGATGCGACTCACTTCGCGGCATCTTGAGCAGGCACAGCGTAGATGAGGATCGTCCGGCGACGATGTATGGCCGCATTTCAGACAGGCGAAGGTATTTTGCGATTGCGGGAACAGGGGCTGGAACTCGCCGCCCTGCACACAATATGGGCAGCGGATGATCTCTTGCGACATTCTTGCTTGAACTCCTAACCTTCGACCCGCGCACCAACATTCGACGTCGCACGGGAGCCAGCGCTGGTGCCTATCAGGGAGGCACGGAACGGTATTCGGCCGTTCGCACGCTTTTTTGAAGTATTTCCGGTTACCTTAGAGGAGTTACGCCACGAAAGGAATGGCCCGTTCGTTTGGGAACATAGCCCATTTGTACCATCGTGACCATGCTTCCACACGTTTACGGCAGCCACTGAAAGATATTCACGGGTGGAACGGGTTCTCGATTCAAGACGATTTCCAGCAAGGTCGTCGTGAACGGGTAGAACAGCGCCGGCTTGCCGGGCTTGGTGCCATCGTAGTCGGAAAGATCGAGGTCAAAAGGTCCGAAGTTTGGGGCAGCAGCATTCGAACCGAAGCCCTGGTATCCAACGAGTTCGGTGCCGCTGGAAGCGATGATGCGGGCGATTAAGCGCTTGCCGGCGAGCGCCGGAAGATTGTCGAGCTGCACGTGAAAGCAGCGGTAGCTGGAGTTGGCGGCGTAGGGGTGAACGTCGGCCTCAAAGTTGGGGACGGGAGTTTGGGTGCCATCGGTCTCGACGACAATGATTTCGATCGAGTAATCGGTGATGGGATTTCCGTGACTGTCGGTGGCGCGCACGACGAATTGCTGCCAGCGGTTGTTCGCCAGTTTGGCGCGCGCTTGCTGGACGACCTGCGCATTGGCGACATCGTTGGCGTGAAAGTTGTCGAAGTCATTTTTGCTGTTGACGCTGAGGGCTTTGAGAACCAGAGCGATTAGTTCCTGGGGAGGCTCGCTCAGGATCTGTCCGTGGTTGAGCCCGACGACGGGAATCAGCGGAATGTCGAGCAGGTTGTTCCAGTCCGCCCATTGGACGCTGGGCTGGCCAAGGTTGAGAGTGATCTTGCGAGTATTGAGGGCGACGGCCGACCAGCGCACCACACCATCGCTTCCCTTCTGATCGCCGGGAAGGAAGATCTCCGCCAGCTTGCCGTAGTCGTCGGTTCCGTCAAAAACGAAAACGTAAGGAGTGTCGTTGTTATTGCCGTACAACTTGGTATTGATGAGATCCTTGTGCGCGAGGTCCCACGTATAGTCGCTGCCCAGTTCGAGGTTGCTAAGAACCAGGTTTCCTGAAGCCAGGAAGTCCGGGCCAAACTGTTTGCTGCCCATAAAGATTCTGCCCAGCAGGCTTCGCCCCTTGGCGGCCAGTGGAGATCCGAAGGTAGCGGGGGCGAGGGCCACGAGGTGTTTGAGCAATCCCTGGCGCGGGATTTGCGTGTTGGACGCGGTGAGCCACGAGCGCAGGACCAGCATGCCCGTGGAATGCACAATGGCGTCGAAGGGAGTCTTGTCGAGTCCCTTGTCGTGTAACGCGTGCTGGAAACCGTTGGCGATGTCATCGACGGTGACTTCGTTGTTCAAGGTGACGTAGTTGCCAACCGCGATCTCTTCGATCTTTCTGCCGGCAGCCAGGAGAGCATCTTTCCAGGTGGAGAAGGCCTGCCCAGAGGCGCTGTACCCGTGAAGCAGAACGAGTGGGTTGGACACGGTTCACCTCGCGCGTGTGGGCGCAAATTGTAGCATCTTAAGGTGCTGCTGAAAGCCACGCCCTTTTCAAAGTAGGGAATTCACCTTACAGGGGAGTACCAGTGCAATCATGACGAATTTATTTTTGCGTCAGACAATATGGCTCCATCGGCATCTGATTTGAAAGGCTAATGTATGCCGAGGCCGCGGTCAGGCCAAAGCCAAAAATACCTATGACACTGCGCTCGTGGTTGCTGTTGACGATTGCCGCTCTTCTGGTCACGCCCGCGATCTATGCGGGAAATCAGGTGATGGGAGAGATCGAGTTCCTGGGAAAGTCGAAAGTGGAGAAGACGTCAGGCGTGTGGGTCGACGGACAATATGTGGGATATCTGAAGGAGTTGAAGGGATCGAAGAAGGTGCTGCTGCTGCCAGGGGAACATACGATCACGGTGCGCCAGGATGGGTATCGTGATTTCGTGATGCGCGTGGAGATCAAACCGGGTGAGAAACGTGTGGTTTGGGTCGCCATGGAGAGGGGTCCGACCGGGGCCATGCCTGCGGTGACCTCGGAGGTTAAGATCGTGGTGAATCCCACGCGGGCGGCCGTGTTTGTTGACGGATTGTTCGTGGGGCATGTGGCCGAATTTCAGGGACTGGGGCGAGGATTGCTGGTTGCTCCAGGCTCGCATACGATCAAGATCGCGCTGCCGGGATATCAGACATTTGAGACGCAGATCAGCCCAGTGGCCCGTCAGAAAGTCGAAGTGAGAACCAATTTGCTGAAGAGTGCGGGAATTAGCGATGATCCGCTTATGAATGGGGAGAAAACTCCTCCAGCACCTCCTCCGGATGCGGCGCCCCCTCCGCAGTAGTTGATTCTTAGTAGTGAATGCGGACTGACTCCTGACTAGAATCGTGGGTCGGCATGAACTCCATGACCTGCATTCTCGCGGCCTCGCTCTTGTTGGCTGGAGCGACTCCGACGGTCGCTGTCGAGCATCCTGGAGTTGTGCCCAAGGATGCGGGGTGCACGTTATGCCATGCGGCGAAGGTGCGCGGGAAGTCCGTGCATTCGGTGATGGCGACGTCTTGCGACGTTTGTCATGTGACTCAGACTCAGGGCGACATGACGATGGTAAGCCTGTCGATGCCTAAGCAGAAAATATGCTTCGCGTGCCATCAGGAGTCGACGGCGTTGCAGGAGCATGTGCCTGCTGTCAAAGGCCAGTGCATCGATTGCCATGACGCGCATAGCAGCGATCGGAAGATGTTGCTGCGGGTGGTCGCGCTTTCTTCGCAGAGCAAGCAGCGGTAGTTCCTACCCGGTTTTTCTTCGTACCTTACTTTTTAGGCACCAGGTATTCCTTGCGGGGGTCGGAGTTTTTTTGACCGCGGAGATCGCTGAGAAAGGCCGCTGAGGACGCAGAGCAGCGCATGCTCAGGTACCGGAACGATTTCATCACCGGCAGGGGAATATCTTGGTCCTCATCAGTCCCTTTCTGAAGTTCCTGCAGGAATGGACTCGACTGGTGTGGAAAAAGATCCACTGGGCGGGTTTGAGTCGGAACGTTTCACGTCTGCAGCGAGGAGTGCGCGCGGGAAGCCACCAGAAATGCATGGGGGATCAGTGCGGGTGGAATCTGGGAGCGGGCCAGTGAGCGGAAACCACGTCGCAGAGAGTCAGATGCGAATCGGGAATTCTTGGGTTGGCACTTTGGAGAGTGTAGTGACTACCAGGAAATTCTGCATCGACTACAGGGGACAGGGGAGGTGTCTCGCGCTTGTGCAAACTGCCGGCAAGAGGCATTCACCACTAAGGGCACGAAGGAACGCCTATTCTCATCGCCTTACGGATCAAGACAGCGGGCGGCCGATTTCCCAGTGATGACCGAAGGGATCGACTACGCGGCCGATGCGCCAGTCGTGCTCTTCGGTGACGGGATAGACTTCCTTGGCGCCAGCCTTCACAGCACGGGCGAAGACGGCGTCGGGGTCAGGCACCGTAAGGATGATTCGGACTGTGATGCCGCCTAGCGATTCAGGGCTGTAGTTGTGGTGCTCGGGCGATTCGTCACTGAGCCAGAATTCGGCACCTTGGATCGACAAACGGGCAACCACGCTATCGCCTTCTCCCATGAGGAATAATTCGATCGCACCGAAAGCCGCTTTGTAGAATTCAACGGCGCGAGCGCCACCCCGGACGCAAAGCCAGGGTGCGATGGTAGTCGTAATCGATGGCGCAGCCTTGCTGCGCGATCTGGCGGCGGACTTTCGGGAATTCTTTTTGCTTTTTTTCTTATTGCTCCTCTTCTTACTCGTCGGCATAGGCTCGCTTGAGACCTCCGATCTCAATTTTATTCATCTCCAGCATGGCTTTCATCACGCGCTGGGAGCGGGGCAGGATCCGCGAGGAAGGGAGTGACTTTCGGCATGGTTACTCCTGGGCGGAGGAAATCATATCAGCCTGAGCCCGACGGTGTGTGTGCGCTGTGGCGCAACCGGCAAAGTCAAAATCCCCACCCTGTCACAAAAGTCGCGACAAGGGTGGGGCACCCGCGGGTATTTTTCCGCTTGACGATGTTGAGATCCATGAGTAAAAGCTGATGTGGCCTGCACAGCTATCTTCGTCTGAGGTTTCAAATGAAACTTGCCGATACAAGTGCTCTCTGTTTTGTCTTCCTCGCCCTAACCAGTTATCCGTTGGCCGCTCAGGACGGTGCTGGAGTTCTGTCGTATCCGAAGCCCAAGACTGTCGAGCAGGTGGATGACTATCACGGGGTGAAGGTAGCGGATCCATATCGCTGGCTGGAGGACACGGATTCGGCGGACACGCATGCCTGGGTCGAGGCGGAGAACAAGGTGACGTTTGGGTATCTGGAGCAAATTCCGTATCGCAAGGCGATCCGCGATCGGATGATGACGCTGTGGAACTTCGAGCGATTCACCGTGCCTCAGCAGCAGGGCGGTCGATATTTCTATCAGCACAATAACGGGCTGCAGAACCAGAATGTGCTGCTGGTGGCTGAGGCGTTGAATGCGGAGCCGCGGCAACTGCTCGATCCCAACACGTTGTCGTCGGATGGAACGGTCGCGTTGGGAGGCGAGGCAATTACCGATGATGGCAAGCTCATGGCGTATGGGACGGCGGCTTCGGGATCGGATTGGCAGGAGTGGCACGTGCGCGACGTAGACACGGGCAAGGACCTTCCCGATGTGATCAAGTGGGTGAAGTTCTCCGGGGCCTCGTGGTCGAAGGATGGAAAAGGCTTTTACTACAGCCGCTATGACGAACCGAAAGGAACGGCGCTGCGCGATGCGAATTACTTTCAGAAGCTTTACTACCACAAGCTGGGCACCGCGCAATCGGAAGACAAGTTGATTTACGAGCGTCCTGACAACAAAGAGTTGGGCTTTGGCGGTTCGGTCACTAACGACGGGCACTACCTCGTGATCTTTGTGTGGCAGGGGACGTCCCCGAAAAACCGGCTTTACTACAAGGATCTGACTAAGCCGGACTCGGCAGTGGTGAAATTGCTCGATGACTTCGACGCGGAATACCGGTTTATCGACAATGACGGGCCAGTGTTCTGGATTCGCACTGATCTGGATGCGCCGCGCGGAAAACTGATCGCGATTGATACGCGGCATCCGGAGAGAGCGAACTGGAAGACGGTGGTGGAGCAGGGCGCTGACAAGCTGGAAGACGTCAACGTGGTCGACAACCTGTTCCTCATCGGATATCTCAAGGACGCAAAGACCGAGGTTCGGGTTCATGACTTGCAGGGAAAGTTCCTGCGGAACGCGGATCTGCCGGGGATCGGGACAGCAGCGGGATTCGGCGGGAAGAGAAAAGATAAGGAGACGTTTTATTCGTTCACCAGCTTCATCTCGCCGACCACGATCTATCGCTACGACCCGGCGACGGGAAAGAGTTCCATCTTCAAGCAGCCCAAGGTTGACTTCGACGCCACGAAGTACGAAACCAAGCAGGTGTTCTACAACAGCAAGGATGGGACGCGCATTCCGATGTTCCTGACGTACAAAAGGGGATTGAAGCTGGATGGGCAGAATCCGACGCTGCTCTACGCGTATGGCGGCTTCGACATTTCGCTGACGCCTGGATTTTCCATTCCTACCGTGGTTTGGTTGGAGATGGGAGGCATCTACGCCCAGCCGAACCTGCGCGGCGGCGGCGAGTATGGGGAAGATTGGCATCTGGCAGGGACGAAGGCGAGGAAGCAGAGTGTGTTTGACGACTTCATCGCGGCGGCCGAGTGGCTGATCGCGAACAAATACACATCGACGCCGAAGTTGGCGATCCGCGGAGGGAGCAATGGTGGTCTGCTGATCGGGGCAATGTTGACGCAGCGTCCGGACCTGTTCGGGGCGACGCTGCCGCTGGTGGGAGTGATGGACATGCTGCGCTTTCAGAAGTTCACCATTGGATGGGCGTGGACCTCGGACTACGGATCGTCTGACAATGCCGACGATTTCAAGGCGCTGTATGCTTACTCGCCGCTGCATAATTTGAAGCCGGGGACGAAGTATCCTCCGACGCTGATTGCGACTGCGGATCACGATGACCGCGTGGTGCCCGGACATAGTTTCAAGTTCGCGGCAACCATGCAGGCGGATCAGGCGGGGACGGCTCCGGTCCTGATTCGCATTGAAACCAAGGCTGGACATGGAGCGGGAAAGCCAATCTCGAAGATCATCGATCAGACGGCGGATGAATGGTCGTTCGTGGCTTATAACCTGGGGATGAATGTGGCGCTGCAGTAGGGCGCGCTTTTCTTACACGGTTTTCTTTTTCGTCACAGGAAGTCAAAATCCCCACTCTATCTGGCCGAACAAACAAGAGTTTTTCATGATCGAGATCCATTTTGTTGTGCGTAGCGCCCCGTGATGATGTAGGGGCCACGCTACTGGTGACTACGATTACCGGCTACAAATATTCGTATCTCTCGACTCACCCCTTACCGTTTCTGGAATTGATTGTCTTCAATTTGTAAATCAGAGACACACCTTCGCATCTCGGTGCCTTACCTCGATCCTAAAAAAAGGAAACTAACAAAGTCACAACGCTTCTCTTGTTGTGTGGTGTCCGGTGTCTCTGAATGCTGGCGCACCGGTGGGCGTCAGCAGATCAAGTTCGCCGCTTCGCAATCTGTAGGAAGTTCTCCCTGAAAAGTAAACTACCTTCGATCAGCAGCATAACGGCCGCACAACTTTATCGCTAACTTCTCGTTGTGCGATCGGGTCTGCGAGGGCTGGGCCAGGACTCGCACCTGTGTCCGAGTAGCTCGCTTCAACACTTCATACACAAAGAATCGGCAAACAAAACGCCTGTAGTGTTTCTGTCCTGCTTCCAGCGCACAAAGGCGAAGTAGCTAACCCCGCCTCCAACTTTTGGCGAGGATATTGCACCTTGGAACGTCGAGCCAAGGTGTCACTTTTGCGCGGAGACCTGTCGCTCAGCACCAACAAAAGTCTGGAGGGTTGTATGTTACGAATGTTTGTCGAGAAGAAGACAGCGCCACTTGTCATTGTCATGTTGCTCCTGGCGAACGGCTTGGTTTTCGGCCAGGGCATCGTCACCGGCTCCATCTCAGGGATCGTCCTCGATCCGCAAGGAGCGGTGGTAGCCGGCGCCGAGGTGCGCGCCACTCAAATCGAAACCAACCGGGTCTTCGCCACCACAAGTTCGAATGGAGGCGTGATTGAGCTCCCGTCATTGCCTCCAGGTACCTACAAGGTCACTGTGAACGCGAAGGGGTTTGCTGCGTACAACGCGCAGAACGTAATCGTCGCCGTCGGCAAGGATTCTGCGCTGGGAAGCGTCAGGCTGAATGTAGGAACCTCTTCCGAGACTGTGACGGTCGAAGGCGCGGCTCCCATTGTCGAGAGCACCACCGATCAGCTTTCGCAAACCTTCGGCACCCAGGAAGTCGCCAGTGTTCCTCTGGGCAACACCTACGACTCGTTCGTGCTGTTTACACCCGGCGTTGCCACGGTCGGCAGCGGCGGCTTCGAAAATACCAACGGCGCGGCGCTTTCTATCAACGGCCAGCGCGGACGTTCCAATAATTTTCAGCTCGACGGCCAGAATAATAATGACAACACCATCGGCGGCCCCTCCTTCTTTTTCGGCAATCAGGACGCCATCGCGGAGTTGCAGGTCGTCACCAACTTCGACGCCGAGTATGGACGCAACATGGGCGGAGTGGTGAACTACGTCACGAAAGGTGGAACCAACGCTTTCCACGGCACTGGATACGAATTCTGGCAGGGCGATCATTTTGACTCGCTGCAGAACCAGGAGAAGAATCCTTTGTTCGGTTTCTGTCCCTCCGGAGTAAGTCCAAGCACCGGATGCACGAAGCCAACGCTGCCTCAGTATGTACAGAACCAATTCGGCGGAACGATTGGCGGCCCGATCAAGCACGATAAAGTTTGGTTCTTCGGTTCCGCAAACTTTCAGCGCAACCGGTCCGCGGGTGCTCCCGTTTTCTCGAATGGAGCGCTTACGCCGGATGCAACGGGAATTCAGCAGTTGCAAACCGCATTCCCGAACAACCCAGCCGTTGCAGCTCTCGCGCAGTTCGGGCCCGCAACTCTCAAAATTGGAAATCCTACTTTCAGCAACCTGCAAAACGTCACTGTCACAGGGCCCGGCGGAGTCACCGCGCCCATTGAGATGGGAAACCTCTCGCGCAGTTTGTCGCAGCCTTTCAATGATTACGAGGGAACAGGGCGCGTTGATTTTCAACTGACCAACAAGGATCGCTTCTTTACTCGTTACCTCTTCCAGCAGCAAGGACAGTCCAACATACCGCTGGGCGGAGTGGGTGGCGCACAAGGACAGATCTACACCGTCTACGGACGCAACCAGCAAATTGGACTCGACCTGACCCACACCTTTAACCCGTCGTTGTTGAACCAGGTCCGATTCAGCTACTCTCGTGCAATCTCGGAATTCGACGGCGGCGGTTTTCCAACCTGCCTCTTGTCAAACCAGGGCATCTGCCCGCCCCAAATCGCCATTCAGGATCCAAACTTCCTGGGCGTCGGCCAAAATCTGGTTTTCCCGCAAGGCCGCCTGATCAACGTCTACGAACTACAAGACAATGCCACGCTGCTTCATGGGAAGCACTTCCTTAAGTGGGGAGGGGCCTACGACCGTCAGCGCTCTCCGAACTACGGCCTGTTCGAGCAAAATGGGTTTTTCATTTATCCGGGCCCCAATAAGGTCTTTGCGACAGGCTTCGACGCGTTCATCCAAAATGCGCCCATCCAGACCCAGGTCGCTTATGGAGAGTCAACGCTGCGCTTCAAAGAAAACGACTTCTCCTTGTACTTCCAGGACGACTGGAGGCTCAAGGACAACCTCACGTTGAATCTCGGATTGCGGTGGGAGTTCTACCAGCAAGCTGGCAACCTGCTGCACGATGAGAGTGTGGCCCGCCAACAAGGTCCGAATGCGCTTTGGGACAAGACACTGCCGCTCAGCCTCACCACGGTGCCACACATTCCGAACCATTATAAAAATTTCGGCCCGGTGATTGGTTTTGCGTGGACTCCGCACATGCTGCCGCGTCTGCTCGGCACGGATCATACTGTGGTTCGCGGCGGTTTCCGGATCGCCTATGATGTCAGCTACTACAACTTACAAAGCAATATCGGCGGGACTTCTCCGTTCACGAACCTGGCCACTATCAGCGACGCCCAAGGTAATCCCGCGGGATTACCGTCGAACGTCAGTACTCTCGCCGGGGCTAACATCGCGTCTGCTCTGTTCCCGTTGGTGCTGAAGGGGAATCCTGGCTTCGCCACCGAACTCCAGTTCGGCAACAACTTCCGCAATCCGTATTCCGAACAGTGGAACCTCGGAATTCAGCGGCAAATCAGCAACCGCATGGCGGCGGAGGTTCGCTACGTGGGCAATCACAGTCTGGGGAATTTCCAGGAAATCAATGGCAACCCGGATGTTGCTGCGCTCATCGACAATGGCTTTGGCAATTTCGTTCCCTCAGGCTTCACGCCTTGCGCGACGCCGGGCGCCCCAGGATCCACCGGAACAGATCAGTTCGGCAGTCCGGTCGGATACGCGAACTGCAACTTCAGCCGCGTCATTCAGTACGCCAATACCGGCTACTCGATGTATCACGGCCTGCAAACCCAATTCCGCCTCCAGAACTGGCATGGTTTCACTGGCCAAGCCTCGTACACCTTCAGCAAAACGATTGATAATGCGTCCGAAGCGTTCTCGTCACTCTCGGGTTTGGGGACCCTGTTTAATCTCGCCCAAAGTCCGTTTGACGTGAGCAAGGCGGAGCGTGCGCTCAGCAGCTACGACTATCCCCATGTGTTCGGCTTGCTGTGGGTTTACGATCTGCCTTTCCAGCATCAGCAGGCGGGTTTGCTCGGACACCTGCTCGGTGGTTGGGAAATCAATGGAACCTACCGCTATACGAGTGGTCAGCCATGGACGGCCGTCCAGAATTCAGGTCAGGGATTATGCGACCCAACCGATTTCACGGGTGGCACGCTTGATACCTGCCGGCCAATCCTAAGCAGCGCGAGCGCACCTTTCAATTCGGTCGGCATCTGCAACGATGCAACGGCCGCAGACTGCGGCATCACCAACCTGACCACCGGTGCTGCAACAGCTGCAAGCCAGGTCCGTTGGATCGTGAACAACATCGCGGCCGAGAAGTTTTTGGGATCGCCGTTCCTGGGCGTAGGCCGGAACACACAACGTGGCCAGCCGGTCAATACCATCAACATGGCCGTATTTAAAAACACCAAGATCACCGAACGCCTTACCCTTCAGTTGCAAGCCGAGGCGTTCAACTTGTTCAACCACCAGTGGCTGGGCATTCCGAACGTAAACGTGAACAGCGCCAACGTTGGGGGATCTAATCAGTTCGGGAGCTTGGCTTTTAACCCCAACGGCGGCGACAGCAATTTCGGCACCGCCAACATCAATACCGATGGTATTGGGCGCCGTCGCCTGCAGTTCGGCGCCAAAATCATCTTCTAAGCAGTCGCTGATTCAATCGCGGCCCGCAGGATCCCGGATTTCCTTCCGCGGGGTCGGCGGGCCGCTTCGATTTTGCTGTGTCGAACATTCCTCGAGAAAGTCAAAATCCCCACCCTGTCGCAAAAAACCCGACAAGGGTGGGGCAACCTCGGGCCTTTTTCACCGCTGTGGTCTCGGAAAGTGTGATTCTTTGCCCGAAGTGGGAACGGAACCGTCTCTATCTTCTTTATCGGTTTGACCCTGCCTATCCAACGTGTTATAAATGCCCGTTTTGCGCTGGGAAGCCGGGAGTAGAGAGTTAGTTCTCTATTTTTCTTTGACGGCTTGTGCAACACGGCCCCGGCGCGAGACCCGACGCGGCCAAGCTCCAACACTCCTTAGGTCTTGCGGTGGAAGCGTGATCGGACAAGCTCCACTTGATGCCAAGCGGCCAATGGGGCACGCGTTTCCTGAATCAATGTAGCCAAAACGTTATCTCGAAATACCGTTCTAATACGGAGGACTCATATGCGTACCTGGCTTGCCACTGCTGCGTTTACACTCCGCCGCATGGCGATGAAAACCTCTGCCGTAGTTGCGCTGCTCACCGTGAGCGCGGCTGCGGCTTTCGCACAACCTGCCGGCGAGGCTGGCGGAGAAGCTGCACTGAAGCTGCCCAAGCTGGACCTGGTCAGCTTTTTTAACGGAGCCATCGACGGTCACAAGCTGCTGCTGATCGGAATCCTGTTCTGCCTGTTCGGACTCGGTTTTGGCATGACGATTTTCATGCGGCTGAAAAACCTGCCCGTCCATCGGTCGATGCGCGAAATCTCGGAGCTGATTTACGAAACCTGCAAGACTTATCTGATTACGCAAGGCAAATTTATATTGTTGTTGTGGGTCTTTATTGCGGTCATCATTGCCGCCTACTTCGGCTGGTTGTCTCCGGTACCGGGAAAGTCCGTAGCGCTTACCCTCCCAATTATTCTCGCGTTCAGTTTGGTAGGAATTGCAGGAAGCTATGGCGTGGCCTGGTTCGGGATCCGGGTCAACACGTTCGCGAATTCGCGGACTGCATTCGCTTCCCTGCCCGGGAAGCCATATCCCGTCTATCAGATTCCGCTCGAAGCGGGCATGAGCATCGGCATGATGCTGATCTCGGTCGAACTTCTGATCATGCTGATCATTCTGTTGTTTGTTCCGGGAGACTACGCGGGGCCATGCTTCATCGGATTCGCAATCGGCGAATCGCTGGGCGCGGCGGCTCTGCGTATTGCGGGAGGCATCTTCACCAAAATTGCCGATATCGGTTCGGACTTGATGAAGATCGTGTTCAAGATCAAGGAAGACGATGCGCGCAACCCGGGCGTGATTGCCGATTGCACAGGTGATAATGCGGGCGACTCGGTTGGGCCATCGGCAGACGGATTCGAAACTTACGGCGTGACCGGCGTGGCGCTGATCACATTCATCCTGCTGGCGATCAAGAGCCCTGATCCGACGATTCAAGCGAAGGTTCAAGTCCAGCTTCTGGTCTGGATCTTTGTGATGCGCGTGATGATGCTGGTGTCCAGTTCATTGTCGTACTTCCTGAATGGCGCCATCGCGAAGGCGAAATACGGGTCGGCCAATGAAATGAATTTCGAGGCTCCTCTAACCTCACTGGTATGGATTACGTCGATTGTCTCGATCGCGCTGACCTACCTGATTTCTTACTTCATCATTCCCACCCTGGGTGCTGACGGCTCCCAGTGGTGGAAGCTCTCGACCATCATTTCTTGCGGGACGCTGGCGGGCGCGTTGATTCCGGAACTGGTGAAGGCATTTACGTCGGTGGAGTCGCGGCATGTAAGAGAAGTTGTCATTTCAGCGCAGGAAGGCGGAGCATCCCTGGGAATCCTGTCGGGATTCGTGGCAGGCAACTTCTCCGGCTACTACCTGGGTCTCGCCATGATGATGCTGATGGCGATTGCCTATTACATGAGCACGATGGGATTGGCGCTGGCGGCGGGAATGCTGGCGCCAGCAGTGTTCGCATTCGGACTGGTGGCGTTCGGATTCCTGGGCATGGGGCCAGTGACGATCGCGGTCGACTCGTATGGTCCGGTAACCGACAACGCGCAGTCGGTATATGAACTGTCGCTGATCGAAGCAGTGCCCAATGTTCAGGCCGAGATCAAGAAAGACTTCAATATGGAGGTCAATTTCGAGCGCGCCAAGCATCTGCTCGAAGCGAACGACGGTGCAGGAAACACGTTCAAAGCTACCGCGAAGCCGGTGCTGATCGGAACAGCGGTGGTCGGCGCAACGACAATGATTTTCTCGATCATCATGGCGTTGACGAACGGACTGACCGACGCGGCCGGGGTGGCCAAGCTTTCCTTGCTGTATGCGCCGTTCTTTCTCGGGCTAATCACGGGCGGAGCGATGATTTACTGGTTTACCGGCGCTTCCACACAGGCTGTGACCACGGGCGCCTACCGGGCCGTCGAGTTCATCAAAGCGAACATCAAACTCGAAGGAGTGGAGAAGGCATCGGTCTCGGACAGTAAGAAGGTGGTGGCGATCTGCACGCAGTACGCGCAGAAGGGGATGTTGAACATCTTCATTGCAGTGTTCTTCGGCACCCTGGCGTTTGCTTTTGTGGATCCATTTTTCTTCGTGGGCTATCTGATCTCGATCGCAATCTTCGGGTTGTATCAGGCTATCTTCATGGCCAATGCTGGTGCGGCCTGGGACAACGCCAAGAAGATTGTTGAGGTCGAGATGAAGCAGAAAGGAACGCCGCTGCACGATGCGACAGTCATTGGCGACACAGTGGGCGATCCGTTCAAGGACACGTCTTCGGTAGCCTTGAATCCCGTGATCAAGTTCACCACGTTATTCGGATTGCTAGCGGTGGAGTTGGCTGTCACCCTGTCGGTGGACAATGCAACGCTTACCAGGGTGCTTGCACTGGTGTTCTTCCTGATCTCGTTTGCTTTCGTTTACCGGTCGTTTTACGGGATGCGGATTAAGTCGGGAAGCTAAAAGTCAGCCGCAAATTAGGAACGCCATCCTTGTGGGGATGGCGTTTTGCTTTTGAGCGGCAATCCTGAGGACGCTGCTTGCAAACTCTCTGCCATCAGCTTCGCAGCTTCGCACGACTCCCGGCTCGGACATACTTTCGGCAGAGACGAGCAAGCTACGTCTCTACGAGGGCCTTCTGAAACTACCGACGGTTCGGCTTAGTAGCGGTCACGGTAGAGTTCGCGGCGGTCGCGATTGACGTCGCGGTATTCGCGGCGGAGTTCGCGGCGCTCGTGCCGAGCGGCGGCGTAGTTGCCGTTCCGTTGATCACGTCGCAGTTCGCGCCGATCATGGGCGATTTTGGCTTGATCGTGGCGAATGTCGCGGTGCAGGTCGCGGTCGCCGTCCCAGGCAAGAGCCGGCGCGACGCCCATCCCAACTAACAAAAGAATTCCAGCAATAGCGCGTTTCATAGTTTCTCCTCCGATCCCGGTTCAGCGGGTTCTGAGAATGGAAACACGAATTGGGCAGAGGAGTTTCGCTCGCTTCGGGGGTAAGAACTGAGAGTCGCGGGCAACCTTTTTGCAATTCCAACAGCCAGCGGCTGTCCGCTCCGTGAGCGGGCTAGTTTGGGCCTTTCATTTTGTCACGGACGCTCTTGGCGAGTTTTTCGATTTCATCCGCTTTCTTGATTACTTCGAGCGAGAGAACGTTCTCATTGGATTTGTCAACGTATTCCTTGAGCTCGAGCGAGAGTTTGAGCAACCTGTCGGTGTCGGTCTTCAGCGCAGCGACGCGCTGCTTGGCGGCTTTCTTCTCCATATCGCGCGCGATGCGGGCATGTGCTTCGTCGTCGTCGAAAGGATGGTTGACGTCTGGTTGCGAATGCGGAACGGATTGCTGAGCGAATGCCGGATTGCAAAAGAAGAGCAGCAAAAATGTTAGTACGCAGAGTCTGAATCGCACGGAAACCTCGCGGAGAGTTGGCGAGCACTACTCAGCGAAATTATACGTCTGGAAAAGCGTTAACCACGAAGGACACGAAGGTGCACGAAGGAGCACAGGCTCTGACCTATATAACATAACGACTCTCGCCAGAGAGGGCGCAGAGGAACACAGAGGCAAAAGAAAGCCTGAGCTCGCGCTCAGGCCTGTTCTCGGTTTCGGGACTCTTTTACAGCGCGCTCATGTTTGCCAGGAATTCGGCGTTGCCTTTGGTTTTACTGAGCTTGTCGATCAGCAATTCCATGGCTTCCACGGGCGAGAGCGGGTTCAGCACTTTGCGCAGGACCCAGATCCGCGAGAGGTCTTCTTTCGGAATCAGGAGCTCCTCTTTACGCGTGCCGGAGCGTTGAATGTCGATGGCGGGGAACACGCGCTTGTCGACGAGCTTGCGCTCCAGGATGATTTCGCTGTTGCCCGTGCCTTTAAATTCTTCGAAGATCACGTCGTCCATGCGGGAGCCGGTGTCGATCAGAGCCGTGGCGATGATCGTCAGCGAGCCGCCTTCTTCGATGTTGCGCGCCGATCCGAAGAATCGCTTCGGACGCTGCAACGCGTTGGAATCGACGCCGCCGGAGAGGACCTTGCCGCTCGGCGGAACGATCGTGTTGTAGGCGCGAGCCAGACGCGTGATCGAGTCGAGCAGGATCACGACGTCGCGCTTGTGCTCGACTAATCTCTTAGCTTTTTCGATCACCATTTCGGCGACCTGCACGTGACGCGCGGCGGGCTCGTCGAAGGTCGAAGAGATTACTTCGCCTTTCACCGAGCGTTGCATATCAGTGACTTCTTCCGGGCGTTCATCGATCAGCAGAACCATCAAAACAACTTCAGGATGATTTGTGGTGATCGAGTTGGCGACGTTTTGCAGGAGCATGGTCTTGCCGGCGCGCGGCGGGGAAACGATCAGTCCACGCTGGCCTTTGCCGAGCGGGGTAAGCAGATCCATGACGCGGGCGCTGGCGTTGTCGCGAGCGGTCTCGAGCTTGATGCGTTCCTGCGGATACAGCGGCGTCAGGTTATCGAAGAGAATCTTGTTGCGGGCTTCGTCCGGAGATTCGAAGTTAACGGCTTCAATCTTGACGAGCGCGAAATATTTTTCGCCTTCGTGTGGAGGGCGCACCTGTCCGCTGATTGTGTCGCCGGTCTTGAGGTCAAACTTGCGGATCTGGGACGGGGAGACGTAGATATCGTCAGGCCCCGGAAGGTAATTGTAGTCGGGCGAGCGAAGGAAGCCGTATCCGTCGGGCAGAATTTCGAGGACGCCTTCGGCGAAGATGTGGCCTTCTTTTTCGCTCTGCGCCTGCAGGATTTTGAAGATGAGGTCCTGCTTGCGCATACCGCTGGCACCGGGCAGATCCAAGGTCCTTGCGATCTTGGTCAGCTCGGTGATGTTCTTTTCTTTCAATTCAGCGATGGTCATGATTCACCTAAACCCGTGCACTAGTGCGTATTCGGTAGTGTCAGCGGGAGATTTTCAAAAAAGGAGGGGACTCAGGAAAGATACAAACAACAACGCCGGGGAGGAAGGCGGGGCTGGTTAAGCAGCCCGCCGTTGAGCCTCGGCTACATTCTCTGGTTCCGACAATACTGCCTGCCGCTCCGAGTCAGCGATCCGATCCAGCACGCCATTCATCGTTTCCTGGATTCTGGTACTGGGCCGGTGGAATTTCCGCGTGGCCTTGGAGGCAAGCTGACAGAGCATATAACGATTCCGTAGAGTCTGTAAAGCATCAAACACACGATCAGAGCGCATGAGTGATAGGTCTCCTTACTTTATGATTTTGTGGCCTTTCGCCTTCGTCCTTTCACGCGGGAGGGTGACCGGAAACCCCAGCTTCCGACCTAAGTCACTGATTCCGAGTAGGTTGTAAAGGAGTTAGCGTAAAAACTCACTCTTTTTGAATAGATGCGTACGGGAACCTCGAAGATGCTCGATTTTCTGGGCTTAGCTTCGTAAGGCGTTGCCAAGAAGCGGCAGCGGGCCGAGGGGCTCCCAAGAACTCGCTAATGTAGCTGCAAAGCGAATTTGGGTCAAGTAATTATTTGTAAGACAGCGGGAGCGATTTCCGAAAAGGGATTACAGGGGAAGTACCCCCTCTGCCCTGATCTATTCAAATCAGCGATTTAGCGGGAAATGGTCGAAAATCTTAGAGCTGCAACGAGTTGCCGGTAAAATATTAGGAACAAAGCACTTAGCACCCTCGTGTATATCCGACATCGCCTCTTCAGACGTTCTCAAGAATTGTGGTGCCAAGTCAAGGCCAAGATTGGATTTCCTGTCGTAGTGGTTCCGAATTGGGAATGCTTTTCTTCGTCGGAGTGATTCCAAGGCATGAGTGCTTTGGAGGGTTCAGGCGTCCCTTGCGCGACGCGATGTCCTGTTCTCTCCCGTACCCGCCAGTGGAACTGGCGGGCTATTTTCGGGAGCCCTACGGGGCATCGCGTTCAAGTTAGGGAGCTTTGTTGTTGTTCGAAGCGTTGTTGTTCGTGGACGGTTATGACAGGTCTAGTTGCGCCGCCGTCGGCAGACGGTTATGACTGCTCTGTTCTTGGTGGATGCTAGTCCGAGATAGGATGGACTCATGACGGGGATTCGGATGGATGCCTGGCTCTGGGCGGCGCGGTTTTTTAAGACGCGGACGCTGGCGAAGAAAGGCTGCGATTTAGGGAGAATCTTGTCGAACGGACAGGTGGCGAAGGCGGCTCGGGAGGTGCGCGTCAGTGACATGCTGCGTATTTCGAATGACGGGGGCGAATTTGAGGTCGAAGTACTAGGGCTAAGTGATGTCCGTGGGCCGGCATCGGAGGCGCAGAAGCTGTATCGGGAGACGGACGCGAGTAAGGAGTTGAGAGCCAAAGTTGCGGCGGAGCGACGGGCTGCGAGGGAGTTTGAAGTCTTGCCGCAGGGCCGGCCATCGAAGCGCGATCGGCGGAGAATTATTCAGTTTCGAGGGCGAGCGTAAGGGCGTCAACCACAAAGGGCACGAAGGATCACGAAGGGAAAAAACAACGTTGCCCAACATGCCAGTCTTCGCGCAGTCTACTGAGTTGGCGCGATCAGGGATTACATGAGTCCTTCGGCGCCTAGAACGTGCCTAAGATTTCACGCCGAAACTAATTCTCGCGCAGGGTCTGAAGGGGGTTCACGTAGGCGGCTCGGAGGGCTGGTGCCAACGCCGCCACCACTGAAACGATCGACAGCACTAACGCGACCACCGTGTAAGTCCAAGGATCCAGTGGATGGACATGGAACAGGAGATCGCTGACTAGTTTGCTGGCCAAAAGGGAGGCTGTCGCTCCCGCGGCAATTCCGGTGACACCGAGTATGAGCGCGCGCTGAACAACCATTCCCAGGATGTTGGAGCGCGAAGCGCCGAAGGCCATTCGCAGGGCGAGTTCACGCATCCGCTCGGCGACTACATAAGAAAGAATGGCGTAGAGGCCGAGGGCGGAAAGCAGCAAGGCGATTGCGGCAAAACTCGAGACTAAAGCTGCTTCGAATCTGGGCTGTTCCGACATCTCCCGGAGAGTTTCTCCGAAGGTTTCATAGTCGAAGACTGGCGCCTCTGTGTCGAAACGCTTCACCACCGCACGCACGGCGCTCTCGTAGCTCAACGGATCTCCGGAGACTTTCATCACTATCCTCGGACGCTGGTGCGTGGGGTTCTGGGCGTACGGCAGGTAGAAGCGAGGCAGATAAGGATTGTCCCACGGATCGCCGTTCAGAGTGTCGCCGACGACTCCGATGATCTGGCGGGCGAGGATGGGCTCGGTGGAGTACTGAAAATTGGGAACCAGATAGCGGCCGACCGGGTCCTCGCTGGGAAAGTATTTTCGCGCGAACGCGCGACTCACGATTGCAACCGGTGGCGAGTTGGGGAGGTTGTCGTGGTCGGTGAAGGTGCGTCCGTGCAGCAGAGGGATGGAGAGGGTCTCGAAAAATCCCGGCAGGACCGCGCTCATGTTGCAGGTGGGAAGATTGTCGGGTGGGTCGAGGTGGCCAGGGATCGTGAAATCAATCCAGGTGCCGCCTCTTCCTGGCAGCTGATGGCCAGCCGAAACGCGAATCGCTCCGGGCACGGCAGCGAGTTCTGGGAGGAGTTTCTGGAAAAATGGAACTTTGCTCGGGTCCGGATAACGCGTTTGGCTCAAGGCAATGTCGAAGTGCACGGTTTGTTCGAAGTCAAAGCCGGGATCGAGGTGAAGGAGGTTCAGCATGCTCCTGATGAGCAGGCCGGAGCCGATCAGCAGAGTAAAACCGAGAGCGGTTTCAGCAACTACGAGTATGTTTTGCAGCCGGTTCCTGCGGCGGCCCGGGGTCGTCGTTGTACCGCCATCGCGGAGGGCATTGGCTGGATCAGAGCGTGATATGCGCCACGCCGGGAGTAATCCGAAGATCAGCGCTGTGGCTCCAGAGAGCAGGACGGAAAAGAGGAGCACCCGCCAATCTATCGAGACGTTGAAGAGGCGGGGAATATCTTTCGGGACCAGGCGGATTCCTACACGTACGAAGAGGATTGAGGCCAGGATGCCGATGACGCCGCCGCAGACTGCCAGGACCAGAGACTCGATCAGAAGTTGCCGCAGAACCCGGATCCGGCTGGCACCCAGGGCGGTGCGAACCGAGATTTCAGTCTTTCGCGAAGTGGCGCGGGCCAGTAGTAATCCAGCAACGTTGGCGCAACCGATCAGAAGAACTATCCCGACAGATCCGAGCAGAAGCAAGAGAACAGAGCGACTATCCCCGACTTGCTGCTGCAGCAGGGGTTGAATCAAGAGAGCAGGGCGGTTGCGGTTTTCGGGATACTGCTGCGCGAGCTGGCGCTGGATGGTATTGAGGTCGGCACGTGCCTGCTCGATGCTGACGTCGGGCCTGAGACGTCCGACGATTTGCAGATCGTCGGACTCTCGCCTGGAAGTCAGCGGAAAGTGGCCCTCGGTGTTGGCGGCGTAGGTCGCCCAAAAAGAGGCCGGCTGGTTTACGGGGTAGTGAAAACCTGCAGGCATGACTCCGACAACAATAGAGGGCTCGTCGCTGACTCTCACCATTTGACCGATGACGTCGGGCGACGCAGCGAACAGGGATACCCACAATTCGTGGCTCAAGATCAAGACACGATGGCCGGGCTGTTCTTCCTCCGGGGTGAACGTGCGTCCCAGTTCAGGGGCGACACCAAGCGTCGAAAAGAGGTTCGCAGAGACGCGTCCACAGCCGATGACTTGTGCCCCGTCGCCATTCGACTTGGCGAAGAGCCGCGCCGTTTCCTGGTAGGAGGCGATGGACTCGAAGGTATGGTTCTGGCGTTGCCAGTCGAAGAAGTTGGGATAGGAAGTCTCGAGGGCCCAGCCAGCGTCGGGTTTGTCAGTGGGGCTGCCGGGGGAAAACTCCATGGTGTTGATCGCGACCAAGCGTTCGCGATTGGGAAACGGCAGCGGGCGCAGGAGAATTCCATCGACTAGCGTGAAGATGGCTGTGGTAGCTCCTATTCCGAAAGCAAGGGTTACGATCGTCGACGCGGCGAATCCGGGGCTGCGGCGGAGCTGGCGGATAGCGAACTTCGCGTCGGCCACGAACGTGGAGAGCATGGCGGGATTATGGCAGGACAAACTCCTTGGGGATAGGACTCTTTGGTGACTTCTGCGGAAAAGGCTTCAACCAGGAAGGACACCCTTCGACTTGGCTCGGTCGAAGTTCCATTCTCACAAAGGCAGCGAGCGGTGGGACAATCCGCGGGCACACGCGCCCTTTCGCTTTGCTCAGGGCGCGGGGCGGACGAAGGCGTCCGCCCCCACGCTACCGCATTGTTGAGAAGTGGGAGGCGGCGGCCGCCCATCCTGCTCGTCGATCCCGTGTACCGTGGGCCGGCTTTCGGCTAACTCGTGTCAGTGCAAGTGCCACACCTCACTGTGCTTGAAATCACAGCTTAATCGGAGCCCCGCAAATACCGTGGAAGAGAATCCTTTTTATATTTGTGAGGGCTTTCTATGTCTATTACTTCGCCTGCAACACGCGTTTTAACCTCGAGGCTGGAGCGGAAGATCATGAGCGCCGAGACTGCGGCGGGGCTGATTCAATCCGGCGATCAGATTGGGATGAGCGGGTTTACCGGCTCGGGATATCCCAAGGCCGTGCCGATTGAACTGGCGCACCGCATTGCCGATGCACATTTTCGGGGAGAGAAGTTTCAGGTGAGCGTGTTTACCGGGGCCTCAACCGGACCGGAGTTGGATGGAGCGTTGGCGAGGGCTGGAGGCATTCATCTGCGGCTGCCTTACCAGTCGGATCCAGAGACTCGCAAGCGGATCAATGCGGGCGAAATGGACTACATGGATATTCATCTGAGCCACGTGGCCCAATTTGTTGAATACGGATTTCTAGGAAAGCTGGATGTCGCGCTCATTGAGGTGACGGCGATCCTGGAGGACGGGCGGGTCGTTCCCAGTTCGTCGCTCGGGAATAACAAGACGTGGATCGATTGTGCCGAGCGCGTAATCCTCGAGGTGAACTCGTGGCAGCCGGCGGCGCTGGAAGGCATGCACGATATTTACTACGGGCTGGAACCACCACCAAATCGTAAGCCGATTCCGCTGGTGAAACCTGGACAGAGAATTGGCTCACCTTATCTGAACATTCCGGCCGAAAAGATTGTTGGTATCGTGCTCACGGACTCCCCGGATCGGAACAGCGCGTTCAAGGCTCCAGATGAGGCTTCGAAGCGGATTGCGGGACACATCCTGGAATTTCTGAGCTGGGAAGTGAAGAAGGGACGCATGCAGGGGAATCTGCTGCCACTGCAGTCGGGCGTGGGGAACATCGCGAACGCCGTGTTGTTTGGGCTGGAGGAAGGTCCGTTTGAGGGGCTCACTTCTTAACCCGAAGTAATTCAGGACGGGATGATCCGGCTGCTGAAGTCCGGCAAGCTCACGTCTGCGTCGGCGACGGCGTTCTCGCTGAGCCCGGAGATGCTGAACGAAATGAATGCGGGCGGATATGGCGTCGTATCGCGAGCGCATCGTGCTGCGGCCGCAGGATATATCGAATAATCCGGGGATCATCCGACGGCTGGGCGCGATTGCGATGAATGGAATGATCGAGGCTGACATCTATGGGAACGTCAACTCGACGCATGTGATGGGATCGAGAATTCAGAACGGCATTGGCGGGTCGGGCGACTTTGCGCGCAACGGGTATTTGTCGATCTTCATGGCGCCTTCGTCGGCGAAGAAGGGGACGATTTCGACCATCGTGCCGATGGTCTCGCACGTCGATCATACGGAGCATGACACGCAGGTACTGGTCACGGAACAGGGCCTCGCGGATCTGCGCGGGCTTTCTCCGAAAGAGCGCGCGAAATTGGTCATCGAGAAGTGCGCGGCGCCGGAGTACAAGGAACTGTTGAAGGATTATCTGGCGCGGTCGGAGCAGCTTTCGTGTGGGAAGCATACGCCGCATCTGCTGACCGAGTCGCTGGGGTGGCATAACCGGTATCTGCGGACGGGGAATATGCGTCCGCGGGAAGAGAGTTAAGAAGTCGCTGGGGCTAAAGCCCGTCTTCTAGTTGGCTCTGGACGCGGCCTTGAAAGGGCCGCTCTTCCACGGTAGTTCCCTCCGCTCGCTTTCCCCTCTCGTTGCTGTCTGCTTTCCGCGGACCAGACGATGTGCTACGCGTGTACGTTAAGATTCTCACGGCCTTCATTACGTCCGAGAATGGTCCTTAGCTACATTCATCCCTCGTCAACGCATTCAGGAATCCTCCCTATTGACAGGCAAACAGACTTGGAGGACTATTCACGCGTTTTATTAAAACGGTTCAATGGAGGCGCTATGGGGACCCTGAAGAGAAGTCAATCCTTGCGTGTCCTGTCTCGCATTTTGCGTGTGGCTGTAACCGTTCTGGTCGGAGTAGGCGTGGGGCATGCTGCCAGCGCGTACATCCGCGTCAATCAAGTTGGATATGCAACCGGCGCCACCAAGCGCGCATATCTGATGGCGACCGCGGCTGAGACAGGTGCGACCTTCGCTGTGAAAAATTCCGGCGGGAGCACCGTTTACTCTGCGGCGATCGGCGCGAATCTGGGAAAGTGGGGAACGTTCAGCTTCGTTTACGCGCTGGACTTCGACTCGGTCTCAACCGCAGGCGCCTACACACTCTCCGTCGCATCGCCAGTGGCCGCCGCATCTCCGTCGTTCCAGATCGACAGCGCGACCAACCTCTACTCGACAACATTGGCGAATTCCCTTTTCTACTACGAGACTTCGCGGGACGGGCCGAACTACATTGCGAACTCTCTCCGCACCGCACCTGGGCATTTGAACGATGAGAGCGCTAAAGCCTACTTCACTCCCACATTCAACAAGAAGGACAACGCAGGCGCTCTGACTCCGACCGGGGCGGTGCTCGATGCATCGGGTGGATGGTGGGATGCGGGCGACTACATGAAGTTTGTGGAGACTCACAGTTACACCGTGGGCATGATGCTAGTTGGAGTGCGGGACTTTCCGGGACAAATGGGGTCGGGTTCGGCATCGTCGAACTTCACCGCAGAAGCCCAGTTTGGACTCGACTGGCTGCAGAAGATGTGGGTGGACAGCTCGCGGACGCTTTACTACCAGGTGGCGGTAGCTTCAGGCGGAACGAAATACACCGGCGACCACGACATCTGGCGGCTGCCGCAGGCGGATGACAACTGGCAGGGATGCGTCGCGCCTTATCAGTTTATCTGCCATCGGCCAGTGTTTCAAAATCCGGCGGGAGGATCCGGAGCATCGATCAGCCCGAATATCGCGGGGCGTCTGGCGGCAGACTTTGCACTCTGCTACAAGGTCTTTGCTGCCAGCAATGCTGCTTATGCGAATCAGTGCCTGCTATCGGCGGAGCACATCTTTGATCTGGCAAATACGGCGCCGTCGGGAAATTTGTTGACGGCGGGACCGTTTGACTTTTATCCGGAAACGGAGTGGCGGGACGACCTGGAGTGGGGCGCGACCGAGTTGTATTTTGCGCTGCAGGGGGCGACTGGGTTGCCGTCCGGGTTGCCGCACAGCGATCCCACGTACTACCTGCAGAAGGCGGCGACGTGGGCGAACGCGTACATTACCGGGCCGAACGATGCCGCGGATACGCTCAATCTTTACGACGTGAGCGGGTTGGCGCATTACGAGCTGTATCGTGCGATTGTGCTGGCGGGAAATCCGAGCGGGCTGGCAACTTCGGAGGCGGCACTGCTGGCCGATCTGAAGAAACAACTCGACAAGGCGGTCACCCAGGCGGGCACCGATCCATTTGGGTTTGGCTTCCCATGGAACACTTACGATACGACTTCGCACGGCGGCGGACTCGTGATTATGGCGAACGAGTATGACAACCTCACGAGTTCAACAGCTTATGCGACCTATGGAAATCGCTGGCAGGCGAATGTGTTGGGCGCGAATGCATGGGGCACATCGTTGATCGTGGGCGATGGCGGCACATTCCCGCTATGCATGCAGCATCAGGTGACGAATCTTGTGGCGGTGCCGCCGAATGGGCCACCATTCCTTTATGGAGCTGCGGTGGAAGGACCCAATTCGTCAGCCGCCAAGGGAACGTTGACCAATATGGTGGCGTGTCCTCCGAACGGAGTGGATCAATTCGCTGCGTTCAACGGGAATGGCGCTGTGTTTCAGGACAATGTGCAATCGTACTCAACTGTCGAACCGGCAATCGACTTGACCGCGTCGTCGTTTCTGGGATTCGCGTGGGAGATTGCTGGGGCACCTTCGGGGACGCCTTAGTTACTAGTTCATAGCGAGGGAAGCGACGCGGGAGTTGCTCGCTTCCTCTTCCTTCAGCACTCGTATCGGCCTCAAAGTCAAAAACTTCTCCCAAATCAGGGAGAAGTGGGGTACCCGCTTTGAATCAAGGAGACGCGTATGACTCGAAGAATCACCACGGTGATTTGTACCGGCTCGGCTGCTTTGCTGTTGTTGGTATTGCCGGGCGCAACTGCGAACGCGCAAACTCAGATGCAGATTTACGGGGCGTGGCACTGCTACAGCGACGCCTGCAGCTGGGCTTCGGTTCCGAATATGACCACGTTTGATACTGACAATCGCTGGATGATTGATCGGAACATGAACGGCACGTATCAGCCCTCTGTGAATTTAGTTGTGCTGAGCTTTGTGGATCCCGTCAAGTTGATGAACCTTACGACTGATGCAGGCGACAGCAATGGGATTCCCATTGGCATGAATACTGCGGTCATCAACTACTTCCAGAGCCGCGGGGTTCGGGTGATGATGTCCATCGGCGGGGCCAGCTTCCGGAAGAACTGGGATAAAGCGCTGTCGTCGAATCCGACGCAACTGGGCATCAACGCGGCCAATGCCGCCAAGCAATTCAATGTCGGCATGGAGATCGACTATGAAAACAGCAGTAGTCCAAACCTCACGGGGCTGCAGCAGTTCGTGAGCGCCTATCGCTCACAGATCGCGTACGATGCCACCGGTTCCAACTACGCGGCGCGACTCACGATTGATCTGGGTGATGGCGACACCTACCTTACCAAGCTGGCAAATTATGCGGTGACCAACTGGCTCAAGACCAACGCACCGGTGCTCGATTACGCCAATGCTATGGTGGCTGGACAGAAGACTGGCGTTGCCACGCTGGAGACGGGTTGGGACCAGCATGTGACGGGGATCTCGGGATCAGTGCCGCCAATGGCACCGGCGAAATTGACCGGGAGTCTGTGGCTGGTCGGTGGGCAACCGAACTGCAACAACTTCAGCAACTCCGATCAGAACACAGCTGCCAGCTTTGTGGAGCATCTCGCGCCCGCGGGTGCGGGGAGTACCACGGGCATGCTTGGCTATATGTTCTGGGCCGCGGGGTGCCAGGGCAACGGGACGGGTTGCACTTTTCCGCCTGATACTTGTGAGAACGGAATGGGTGGGGCGGCCACGGCGTTCAGCATTCCCATTCCGATGCCGGCGCTGCGGCAGAACTGAGTTTCGCAAATCTGAAGTCAAAAACCGCACGCTCCCCTTCGCTTCGCTCAGGGTCGCGGGGCGGACGAAGGCGTTCGCCCCTACACAAACTTATCTTGGCCAGAGCCAGCCGAAGGTGCCGGCTGTCAGCAAGGCGTAGACCAGGCCGTCTAGGACTTCTTTTATCGTGAAGCTCCAGGTTTGTCCTTTCCAGATGGCGTTGCTGATTGTGCCGAGACCATAGGCAAGAAATGCTGCGGTGCCGACTATGCGGAAGACTGCCCGATAGTGCGTGTGCGGCGGAATGGTATGCGCCGCTAGGTAGGCGACGAAGAATCCGATCAGAAGGCAGTAGGCGAACCATAAGCCGAGGAATTTTGGCATGACTGGCGGGCCGCTGGGGAAAACAGTCATCATACCGACCGGGCCCTGATTGTACTTCTCGGTCATGGCGGGCGAGTTCAAGTCTTTGTGGGTGCCGTAGGGGAAGACGTAGAGTCCGCGCTTCAGGCCTGCGGCTCGGAGGGCGGAGAGAGTTTTCCCTTCATCCGGCAGTTGACTGTAGTCGCCGCGATGGTAGGGCAGCAGCATGTGCATCACGGAACTGGCAACGAAGACGATGACTGCGGAGAGTACGATTGGCAGCCAGAGAGCGGAGAGTGGCGTCATAAGGTGCCTCCGGGACGAAGGTGATTGACCGTCACGGAGGCTACGCGTTGGGTGAGGCTTCGGTCAAGGGGGATTCACGAAGCTGGAAGAAGGACGGCATCGCGAAGAACTTCGGCTGTGGCACGCTCCCCTTCGCTTCGCTCAGGGTCGCGGGGCGGACGAAGGCGTCCGCCCCTACACATTCTTTCAGTCTTCTTCTACGCGGGGGTGATGGCTTGTGTGACCGTCGGCTTGTTCTCCTGGTTCCTTCAGCCATTTCTCGATGGCGTGTTCGCTGAGCTCCATCCTTAACACGACGGCCTCCGAGGGTTCGAGGTTCACGATCATCATGCGCAACTTATTTCCGCAGGGATAGGTGTAGATGAGAGTGGTCTCGCCGTCATGCTTGCCTTTGGACTGGACGCGGACGAACGGATACCAGCCGGGCCCGAGAGAATTTTCGACTACTCGGCGGATGTCACTGGAGTCCGTGGGCGGCTGGAATCCTTCGAAGACGGCGAGTTGGAATCCGTGGACTCCGGCGGGGCGAGCGAAGAAGGCGGCTAGACCGAGGAAGGGGATGTGCGTGTGATGAACACCGTACGTGTGCTCAATGGAATGAACGATCCCTTTGAACTCCGAGTCGGCGCCGAGGGCGAACGTGCATACGTAGAGGACGAGAACCAGTACACGAAGAGACTTCATTTCTGTTCTCCTTTGTCGGCCTTGGCCATGGGCTTCGATGATTGCGGCTTGGTCTTCAACTTGGGGATCCCGAATTCGCCACCCAGATCAGCCAGCTGATCGACTTCCAGGGGACCAACGATGTTCACGAAGGTGAGTTCTTTGGCCTCTGCTGAGATGATGACGATGCCTGCCATCTTTTCGTTTTCGAGCTTGAAGAAAACGTCGACATTGTCGCCGTCGCGCTCGCTGCGCACTCCTACTACCCGTGACCATTCGGGAGAGCGGAACTGCGCGCGGACCTCCTCGACATCAGCGGCAGAGTAGGCCCCCTGGTCCGAGAATTCGTAACTGCGCACGTAGATCCCTTTGAGGTTCGCTACCAGCTTGGCGGCTTTCCTTTCCTCGGGATCCTCGGCGGAGAGAAACTTGCTGGCCCAATGGAGCATGGGACCGTCCATGTTGACTTCAACGGTTTCTTTGGCCTTGGACGCGAGCTGCTCGACGCCGGGGGGAAGCTTCAGTTCCTGTGAGCGCAAAATCGCGGGGAACGCGAGCAGCAGGATGAGTGGGACAAGTTTGCGGGTTAGCGTGCTCATGATCGACTCCTTGGAGACCTGTTCTGTGGCTGTGGTTCCGGGCGGGATGTATTGATCTCGTTCACCTTTTCCTTGGCCAACTGCAGTTTGCTGCCGGCGATGCGGAGCGCCAGCATGAGCTGCTGCTTGGCGGCCTCTCCTTGGGCGCGCTGGCGTTGGAGATTCCGGTAATAAATGCCGCCGACTACCAGGCAGATCGTGACTGCCGCAACGGCGGCCCAGCGCAGGAGGGGCTGGGAGAAGATGCTCAGCCAGGAAGCTCTTTGTGCTTCCTGCGCGGCGGAGTTCTGGTGCTGGGCACGGGCGAGAACTTTCAGAGCGAAGCCTTCGGGTGCATCCTCGCGGCGAAGCGCGTTGCGGAGCGCATCTTCGAGAAGATTCGGATTTTTGTTGATTTCCGTCATATGGTGACTTCTCCCATGGTGCGGATTACCTTGTCGCGAAGCAGGGCAAGCGAACGCTGCAAATGGCTTTTGACTGTCGCGACAGGCATGGCGAGGACGGCGGCAATGTCCTCGGGCAGCATGTCTTCCTGGTAACGCAGAATCACGATCAGCCGGGGCTTTTCCGGCAAGGAGGCGACGAATTGCTGAAGCCTTCTCGCAACCAACGGGTCCGACGATTGCGCGGGGGACATGGGCTCGGGCGCTTCGTCGAGGCTCACCTGGGGCAACTTGCGGCGGCGATAGTAATCGATGCAGCGATGAGCCGTGACTTTGCGCAGCCAGAATTTCACGTGCTCCTCCGACTTCAGCGTCGACAGAGTCGCGTGCAGTTGCAGGAACACGTCCTGGGCCAACTCCTCGGCTGACGGGGTGTCGGTCAGAAAGTGCTGGGCTATGCTGAAGACCATGGACTGGTAGCGGCGAACGAGATCAGCAAAGTCAGCACTGGCTATGTCCGGCGTGGAGTCTGCTAGGGGGCGCGCTGGCATGGCCAAGGTCTCTGAGTGCCTCACTTTACATATACGGAGGGAGGCACGCCAGAGAATGCAAAACTTTTGCTATTGTGGTCCTGGATAGAGGAGACGTTGCAAGCAACGTCTCTACGAAAGGGCCTCTCGGACTGTGGCATAGTTCTTGGCGGCCGGTTCCTGCATCCAAAAAGGGAGCATGACAGGCGAAATCAATTCCACACACATTCAAGTGATTCATTCGGAAACCCGTCACCCTGAGTCGGCCGAGCTCCGGCGTTGGCTGGGCGAACTCGTGTTGCGCAACGGCAGTGACCTGTTGCTGGTGCCGAACGCTCCGGCCTCGATCCGGCTGGAGGGAGTCTTGTCGGCCATTGAGGATAAGACCCTCAGTGGCGAGGAGATCGAGGCGGCGGTGTTCCCGGCTATGGCGGCGCACGCACGTGAGGAATATCGGCAGTACGGGATCGCCGATTCGTCGTATCGCTTGGAAGGGGTGGGGCGGTTTCGGATCAATCTGCATCGGGAGCGCGGACGGGCGGCGGCGACAGTGCGGGCGCTGCCTTCGAAGGTGCCTGCCCTGAGCGAACTTCGGTTGCCTCCAGGAGTCGGCACGATTGGAGGACTGCAACGCGGGCTGGTAATCATCGGTGGGGCGACGGGGTCCGGAAAGACCACAACGCTGGCGGCGCTGGTGAATGAAATCAACCAGCGCGACGCGCGGCACATCGTGACGATTGAAGATCCGATCGAGTATGAGCATACGCATAACAAGAGCGTGATCGAGCAGGTAGAGATCGGGATCGATGCGCCGGACTTCCCTACTGCTTTACGTGCGGCGATGCGGCAGGCGCCGGATGTGATTGTCGTGGGAGAAATGCGAGATTCGGAGACGGCTCGGATTGCTTTGTCGGCGGCGGAGACGGGGCATCTTGTGTTCACGACGTTGCATACGACTGACGCTGCGTCGACGGTGTCGCGCATCGCGGATTCATTTCCGCAAGAGCGTCAGCATACGGTGCGGGCAGAGATGGCGATGGCACTGGCGGCGATGCTTACGCAGACGCTGATTCCGAAACGTAACGGAGGACGGGTTCCGGCGGCGGAGTTGCTGATCCTTGGCTATGGGGCGCGGCAGCATATTCGCAAGAATGCGCTGCAGCATCTGCATCAGGAGATCACGATAACGCGCAAGCAAGGATCGTTCACGCTGGAGGAGTCGCTGGCGCAGCTGGTGTTTCAGCAAGATTTATTTCGCGAAGAGGCGATGACGCGGGCGCTGCATCCGGAGGACCTGGATACGATTTTGAAGGCGAAGGGGTTCTAGGTTTCTTTCGGAAACAAGAACCTGACTTCTCGGAAGAACTAGTCTTTTGGAGAGCCGAAGTGAGTGGGACCGCATGCGGCACAGTGGCGGCGGAGCTTTGCTCCGCCGCACAGCCGGGGGCGCGTGTCCCCACATTTCTCTCGTGACGCTCTTTTCTTCGCCGGCTCATCGGACATAGTGATCGTGAATCCGCGGAGGCTTTTATCTCTCAGTAGTCCATCCCATCTGAGGTTTAGATTCCAGGTTGCGGGATGGGCACATCGCTCAGGATCAACTCGTCGCGGTCGATCGTTGCCGCAGGAACGGCGGGCGGTGGGAGCGGAGGGGGCGGGACTAGCAGCGCATCGGGAATTTCCGCGATGCAAACAAATCCTGCCAGGCGCGCCGTGTACAGCCAGTCCGCGACGGCGAGATAGGCGAGGGTCACCAAAACCACACCCAACGCGACGACCCGCCATGGAAGCATTCCCGCTAGCGCCAAGGGGACCGAGACCACCATGCTCGCTCCTACGAAGACGATCAGGTGTGCCACGCCGGTCCAGGTGCTGACTGCAAAGAGTGCGGCGGGGCGGCGGCGGCAGAGCGCTATAGAGTTTGAGATCGCGCCGATAACGTCGTCTGCGTCGCGCACCACAAACACGGCAGCCAGCGAGAGCAGCCAGTTCAGTTCATACCCGATCAGGCAGACGACTCCGGCAATCGCGACGAACAAAAGAACTACTATGCCCGTCTGAGGATCTGGTGGAGTTGAGGCGGAACGGGCGACAACCGCGGCGCCTGCGAGTCCAACAAGTCCTGCGAGGACCACGGCGAGGCGCAGGAAGTTGAGCCGTAATAGCGCGGCAAAGCGTCCCTGCGCACGCTTGCCGGTTACATCGTTCTCTCCTTCGTGTGCGGTATCGGTCGCGAATCGTGCGCGGAAGTATTCGAGTAGAGCTTCGACCGTCGCAATCCGGCCCAGGGAAGCGGCGACCATCCAGATGATGGCCAGCAACAGTGCGGCGAGGATCAGCGAGAGCAAGCCGCGGCTCAGGTGGCCGCGCAGGATGTGACCGATGGCCTGGGATACGAAAAACGGGTTGCGCGTCCGCAGGAGAAGGAGCTCGCCGTTGGTTACCGGGAGCGTGTCGAGGAATTCGAAGAGGCCGAAGAAGAAGAGCACCGTAGCCGTGGCGCCGACTACCCAGCGCCAGGTGATCTCGGCGAAAGCCAGCAGCGGGCGACGGAACGCGGCGCGGAAGCCCTCGGCCGTGGGAGAGATGGGCATGCTGCCGATAAGGATACCGGATTTCGTTGTCAGAACACCCGGAAACGCCGAGGGGGCCGCGGGCTGGTAGGGATCCTTCGACTGCGTGGCTGCCTCGCATTGGCGAAGCAGCCACTTCGCTCAGGGTGACAGAATTAAGGGACGACCGACTCGAAAAACCTTACTTCACGACGAGGTTGACCATCTTGCCGGGCACGTAGATCTTTTTTACGATCTGCTTGCCGGCAATGGCGGCCTTCACCTTCTCATCGGCAAGGGCGCGGTCGAGGACGAAGGCCTCGTCGGCGTCGGCCGGTACCGTGACGCGACTGCGTAGCTTGCCGTTCACCTGCACGGGGATTTCGATTTCCTCTTCCTTGGCCAAGTCCGCGTCGTATTTCGGCCAGGGAGCTTTGAGCAGGTTTCCCTTCTCGCCCAACATCTCCCAGAGCTCGTGCGCAAGATAGGGAGCGAAGGGAGCGAGCAAAAGAACGAGGTTTCGTTGTACGTCTGCAAGAAATGGGATCGGAACGGCGTTGCGCGCAATCGCCTCTTCCGCGGCGTACAACGTGTTTACCAACTCCATGATGGCCGAGATACAGGTGTTGAAATGCCAGCGTCCATGGAAGTCGTCGCTGACGCGCTTGATCGTCTGATGCAGCTTGCGCTGGATGGCGCGGGCCTCCGGCGATAGCTCGGCTGGAACCGGCTTGCGCCAGTCGGGACGATCTGGGCGCGCATTACGCACGAAGAACCGATAAACGCGTCCGAGAAATCGCTGAATGCCTTCAATGCCGGTATCCTGCCAGTCGAGATCGCGATCCGGCGGCGCGGCGAAGAGACTGTACAAACGTGCCGCATCCGCGCCGTAGCGCGCGACCATCTCGTCGGGCGAAACGACGTTGCCCAAGTTCTTGGACATCTTGCGGCCCTCTTTGATCACCATGCCCTGGGTGAAGAGGCGCTCGACTGGCTCGTCGTTGGTGATCATGCCAAGGTCACGCATGAACTTCGTCCAGAACCGCGAATAGATCAAGTGCAAAATAGCGTGCTCGACGCCGCCAATGTATTGATCGATGCCGCGATCCCCGAACCAGTACTGCGCGATCTTCCCGTCGAAGGGCGCGCGGTCGTTGCGGGCATCGGTGTAGCGGTAGAAGTACCACGAGGAATCGACGAATGTATCCATCGTGTCGGTTTCGCGGCGCGCGGGGCCGCCGCACTTCGGACACGTGGCGTTGACAAATTCCGGCACTCGCTCCAAAGGGGACCCGCCGGTGAGCGTGACGTCGACTTTCTCCGGCAAGATCACCGGCAAGTCTTTCTCCGGCACCGGAACGATGCCGTCTTTCTCACAATAGAGCATGGGGATCGGCGTACCCCAGTAGCGCTGGCGCGAGATGCCCCAGTCTTTCAACCGGTACGTAACGGTCGCTTTGCCGAATCCCTTCTCCTCGGCGAAGGCCGTCATCTTCTTGACGGCTTCGGCGCAACTCACTCCGCTGTACGGGCCGGAATTGATCACCATGCCGTCGTGCGTGGTGAAGGGCAATTTCGGCTCGGCCATGGTCTCTTCGGGATCGTTGCTGACCGGAAGAATCACAAGACGGATCTCGAGCTTGTACTTCTTGGCGAAATCGTAGTCACGATCGTCGTGCGCAGGCACGCTCATGATGGCGCCCGTACCGTAGTCCATCAGGATATAGTTGGCAATCCAGATCGGAACCCGCTCGCCGTTGAACGGATTGATGGCGTAGCGGTGTGTGTTCACGCCGTGTTTTTCGATCTCGCCGATGTCCCCGACCTCTTTTGCTTTGCGCTGCTCAGCGATCAATTGCTGGACGGCGGCGCCGAGCGGCTGGTTGTAACGCGTAAAGTCGGCTACGAGAGGATGTTCGGGCGCAAGTTGCAATGAGGTCGCACCGTAAATCGTATCGATGCGCGTGGTAAAGACACTGATCTTCGATCCCGCGGGACCGGCGTTGCCTTCCAGTTCAAAGTCGACGAGCGCGCCTTCGCTGCGGCCGATCCAGTTGCGCTGCATGGTGCGCACCTTCTCGGGCCAGCCTTCGAGGCGGTCGAGAGCGCACAATAATTCTTCCGCGTACTTGGTCGTGCGAACGAACCACTGCTCCAACTCGCGTTGTTCGACTAGCGTATCTTCGTGGCGCCAGCAACATCCGTTGACGACCTGTTCGTTCGCCAACACCGTTGCGCACTTCGGGCACCAATTCACCTTGCTCTTCTTGCGGTAGACCAGGCCCTGCTCGTAGAGCTTAAGGAAGAACCACTGGTTCCAGCGGTAGTAATCGGGCAGGCAGGTGGTGACTTCGCGCGACCAGTCGTAGGCGAAGCCGATCCGCTTCATCTGCGCCTTCATGTTGGCGATGTTGCGGAGCGTCCACTCGCGTGGCGGCGTGTTGTTCGAAATGGCGGCATTCTCGGCGGGCAAGCCGAACGAGTCCCATCCCATGGGATGGAGAACGTTGTAACCGTTCATCCACATGTAGCGGGCAAGCGCGTCGCCGATCGAGTAGTTGCGCACGTGTCCCATGTGCAAGGCGCCAGAGGGATAGGGCAACATCTCGAGCACGTAATACTTCTTCTTCGTCGAGTTGGGTTCGGCGGCGTAGAGCGACGCATCCTGCTGCCAGCGTTCGAACCACTTCTTTTCGACGCTCTGGGCCTCGTAGCGCTCGTCGTTTGGACGAGACGTGGGTGCGCCCGCTTCAGGGCCGTTGGTCACAGCGTTCGCAGATTTTTCTTCGATCGCCATAGTGCGAGTAACCGCCAGGGAATAATCCTTTATTTTACACGGCGGGTTACAGAGTGGCGGCTTTGGGCGGGGGAAATGGCGGGGTGGGCATAAACCTTGAACCACTAAGGACACGGAGGTTCACGAAGGAAAAACTAGGACCAAGACCTTCGTGGAACTTTGTGGCCTTCGTGGTTGATGGTTTTCTTTGTAGAAGGGCGCTATCCGACTACGTTCGAGAGCGTGCCGATGGGGGGGATCGTGATGCTGATTTCATCGCCCTCGCGCAGCGTGAACGAGTCCGGGGGCACGATGCCGGTGCCGGTGAAGAGGAAGCAGCCAGAGGGAAAACTGTTGCTGTGGTAGAGATAACGCGCCAACTCCTGCGGCTTGCGTTTCATTTCTTTCAGCGTCGTCATGCCGGAAAATGACACCCTGCCTTCTCGGCGAATTTCAAGGCTGATGCCGGTGGATGCGGGCAACGCTTCATCCGAGATGAGCAAGCACGGGCCCAGAGCGCAGCTACGGTCGTAGACTTTGGCTTGCGGAAGATAGAGAGGATTCTCGCCCTCGATGTCGCGGGAACTCATGTCGTTGCCGATGGTGTAGCCGGCGATCTTTCCGCCTGGGGTAATAAATAGGACCAACTCGGGCTCGGGTACTGACCAGGAGGCGTCGCTACGGATCGCCACTTTTGCGCCCGGTCCGACGACGCGATGGGGTGTCGCCTTGAAGAACAATTCGGGGCGGGCGGCGGAGTAGACTCGGTCGTAGAAATCGCCGCCGCCGGCGCTCTTCGACTCTTCCATGCGGGCGTCGCGGCTACGGTAGTAGGTAACCCCTGCGGCCCAGACTTCCTGGCTGCCGATGGGCGGGAGCAAATCTTGCAGAGCAGGGGCTTGCGTTCGGTTGGCTGGTGAAATTATTCGGCTTAGATGGTCGAGGAGATTTTCACGGGCGATGATGTCGTCCAGGGAAGAAGCAGGGATCTCGTAGAACTGGTCGGCATGCTCGGCGACGAAACGCTCGCGGCATCGGTAGAGTTTCATGGGGAAAGAGTATCAGCCGTAAGGACGTTACTGGCAACGTCTCTCTCGCCAACGGGCAGCACGGACGGGTGGCGGCAGAGACGTAGCAAGCTACGTCTCAGCGACTAGTTTCTTGAGGGCGTCCACATTTCTTCGGTCGTCGCCCGGCT
This sequence comes from Candidatus Sulfotelmatobacter sp., assembly GCA_035568275.1. Taxonomy (GTDB): domain Bacteria; phylum Acidobacteriota; class Terriglobia; order Terriglobales; family Acidobacteriaceae; genus Sulfotelmatobacter. Next base: position 18,189 of record DATMOO010000074.1, on the reverse strand, counting down.
TGTCAATCGGGGTCTCGGCTATGAAGGCGGCGTGCGCCAGGCGCGCGTCGTTAAGGAGATGGCGGAACGTCTCTTTGCCGATCATTCCCTTCCCAATCTGCTGGTGACGATCGAGCTTTGATCCGCGGGGAGCCTTCGCGTCATTGCAGTGCCAGACCCTCACGCGGTTCAGCCCGATTGTTGCATCGAGATGCTGCAGAGTCTGATAGAGGCCTTCTTCGCTGACGATGTCGTATCCGGCGACGTGAGTGTGGCAGGTATCGATGCAAGCGCCGACGGGGACGATTCCTTGCAGCCGTTCGAGAACTTCCGCGACCTGTTCGAAACTGCCACCGAGCGAGAACTCGGCGCCAGCCGTGTTCTCGATCAAGATGGTCAGTCCGCCCTTGGCGAGATCGAGGCCTTGGGTCGAGGCGGCGATCGCGGCTGCGGTGTGCAGCAATCCCTGGTCACGGTCGGCGCCGCGAAAAGATCCGGGATGCAAGACAAGATAATCGGCACACAGAGACAGCGCGCGGACGACTTCGCCACGAAAGGCCTCGAGCGACATTTGCAGGAAACGTTCGTTCGAGCTAGCGAGGTTCACCAGGTAATTGGTGTGGACCACGAGCGGCTGCAGACCATAGTGCGCGCGCAAGCGATTCATTTCGGCGCAATGCGGCTCGCTTAGTTCGTAAGGAGCCCAACGCCGCGGGCTGGAGGAGAATATCTGCAGGGTATTGCAGCCGAGGCGGTAGGCGCGTTCGGCGGCGTTCTGCAAGCCTCCGGCGGTCGAGGTGTGGATGCCGATGCGGCGGGAAGTCAGGCGGGGAGGGCGCTTCGGCGCGGGCCGCTTGAGAAGGTCCTGTTCCTGCGCCATGGATCGGGGCATAGAAGAAGTATAGATGCCCACGAATCCGACAGGCTCTTGCTCCATTTGCGGGGCAGGTCTGGGCAACGGTACACTTACGTGTGCGGCTTCTCCTGCGGCCGCCAAGTCGAGCTTCGAATCGACGGACAGCCGGGGGCGGCTGTCCCCACATTGTTATTTCCAGGGTGAATCTATGCTGGTCGTGATGAAGGCGCAGGCTAGTGAAGAACAGGTGCGCGCCGTTTGCGAAAAAATCGAGAAGCTGGGCTACCGCGCCCATCCGATGCCGGGAGCGACCCGCACCGCCATCGGCATCACCGGCAACAAGGGCGAAGTCGAACAGGGCACGCTCGAAGAGATGCCGGGCGTACAGGAAGTCATACCGGTTTCAAAGCCCTACAAACTGGTCAGCCGCGATGTGAAGGAAGAAAACACGGTCATCCGATTTCCAGGATCGGCGGCCACGATTGGCGGCACCGGCCTGGCCATCGTCGCTGGGCCGTGCGCCATCGAGAGCCGCGAACAAGCTTTTGCAGTCGCAGAGCGCGTGCACCGTGCTGGGGCGCAGTTCTTCCGCGGTGGCGCTTACAAGCCGCGGACCTCACCATATTCGTTTCAAGGACTCGGTGAGGAAGCTCTCCAGATCATGGTGGAAATTCGCCAGAAGTTCGGTATGAGAATCATCACCGAGGCCATCGACCACGAGTCGCTCGATCTGGTCGAAGAGTATGCAGACATGATCCAGATCGGCGCGCGCAACATGCAGAACTTCTCTTTGCTCAAGCGCGCGGGACGCGCTCGCAAGCCGGTGCTGCTGAAGCGTGGGATGTCGGCGACGCTGGAAGAATTCCTGATGGCGGCCGAATACATTCTGAGTGAAGGCAATTACAATGTCGCGCTGTGCGAACGCGGCGTGCGCACGTTCGCGGACCACACGCGCAACACACTAGACCTTAGCGTTGTGCCGGCGGTGCAGCGGCTGAGCCATCTGCCAATCCTGGTCGATCCGAGCCACGGTACCGGGAAGCGAAATAAAGTTACGCCGCTCTCGCGCGCAGCGGTGGCCGTCGGCGCTGACGGGCTGATGGTGGAAGTGCATACGCAGCCAGATCAGGCTTTGTCGGATGGGCCGCAGTCGCTGTTTCCGGATCAATTCGACGAACTGATGAAGCAGGTGCGGCAGATCGCGGTCGTCGTGGGGCGCAGCCTGCCGGAGATTGGGGTCAGGGAGACGGTGGCGGCGAAATAAGTTCAATCTATTAGGGAACAAGAGGGTGCCCCATCCTTGTCGCGGCTCTTGCGACAGGATGGGGTTTTTGACTTTCTGAGAATGCGGAATTCACGAAGGTCAAAATCCCCGCCCTGTCCCTGCAAAGAACGCCGGGACAAGGACGGGGCCCCCGCGGCGCTACTTCTGCTAAGCTTTCTTCCTCACTAACTCTCACTGCCTTGCGAAAACTCCTGTTCATCGCTGTGCTGGTTCCCATCCTCGGCGGGGTGGGGTGGTGGTATTTCCGCGAGCAGCAGATGCCCGACTACGGGCCCGCCTTTCGCGAATTCGCTTATGTCAGTAACGGCAAGAGCAACACCGTCAGCGTGATTGACCTTCGTTTTTTCCGGCTGGCCAAGACCCTTCACGTGGGCAGCGACCCGACCGGCATCGCTGCGAACAGCAAGAAGAATGAGATCTATGTGGTCAATACCGGATCGAGCAACGTGAGTGTGATTGATGCCGAGAGCAATGCGGTGGTGGCAACGATCGGCGTGCACGGTCATCCGTATTACATCGATGTGTCGAGCGACGGGAAGCGCGGCTATGTGGCGAACTCGGGATCGTCGAACGTCAGTGTGATCGATCTGGAAAAGCGGGCCGTTGTCGGCAATGTGCGCGTGGGTGCTTCGCCGGGAATGGCGCGGGTTTCGCCGGATGGGACGACCGTCGTGGTTGCGAATCGCGGGGACAATTCGGTGTCGCTGATCGATGCCAATCTGCTTCGAGTGCGCGCAACGCTGCCCGTTTGCAAACAGCCGGAGGATATTGCGATCTTGCCGGATTCGAGCAAAGCATTCGTCTCGTGCTCAGGATCGTCGCAGGTGGCATCGATTCAGCTCGCCGGCACCGATCCCAAGGCCCAGCAAAAGAAAGAAGATCGCGTGCTGGCATTGCTTGATGTGGGGCGCACTCCGGTCAGCCTCACGCTCAAACCCGATGGCGGCGAGATGATCGTTTGCAACTTTGATGCCGACAGCATCTCGATCATCGAGACGGGAAATGACGAAGTGGGCAGCAGCCCGGAGATCGGGCAGCATCCCTCGCGGGGCGTGGTCACGCTGGATAATTCGCGGCTTTATGTTTCGAACTTTGGATCGAACAGCGTTGCGGTGTTCGATATCGACATGGGTAGGCGCATCGCGACGCTCAATGTCGGCAGCCACCCCGACGGACTAGCGCTGACGCCCGATCAGAACTATCTGCTCGTGGTCGGCACCAAGTCGGGCGATGTCACCGTGATCCAGAAGCGCAGACCGCGCAAGCTTGAACCCAGCGAATATTCGCTGTTGACGCTTATTCCCGTGGGTGTGCAGCCGAACGCGATCGTGGTGAAGACGTTCATGGCGACGAAGTAGAACCGTTATTCGTGCTTCTCTTCGTTACAAATTCGACTGGTTGAACCTCTTCACCGACGGGGCAATCAGGAATACGATCGACATACCGATCAGGAATCCGGTGGCAGACTCGGTGGAGTGGGCGTGCAGAAAATTATGGAGGAGTAAGCCTCCCGACAACATCCGAGCGCCAACGGGAAACAAGCGCTCCAGATTCTTTTTCAGCACAGGTATCTCCAAGTGAAGCCCTTGTGAGGGACATGCGTTCGCGGGCGGAAGCGCCCGCGCCACACGACCCGTTACGCGCCTCGTCTTGTCTTCAGCTCGACCAGCAACTGCTCGATTCGGTCCTGCTTTTCCAGGGCGGCAAGACGGTCTTCGATGTTGTCGGCGGCGATCTCGGACTTCGCCTGGCTCAGGGCTTCCGAGTGCGCGACCTTGCGCTTCATGCGGTCGAATGCGGCGGCTTTTGAGCCGCCACCCGAGGCCATGCGCGCATCGCTGGCTTTGCCGACGGCGCGGGCGCGACGCTGCTTCGCGATCAGAACGTCCGCTTTGGCTTCGGCTTCCGCCAGCTTCTGCTCCAGTTGACGCAACGCAGTCTTGAGATTCTCCACCTGCGCCTTCTGATCGGCGACTTGCTGCGTGAAGTTCTCGCTCAGCTCGCGATAGCTCTCCACGCGCAGCAGAGAGGCGCGCGCCAGGTCATCTTCTTTCTTGTCGACGGCAAGCTCAGCCTTGCGCATCCATTCGGCGACTTTGTCGGCGCTTTCTTGGTGCTTCTTTTCGAGCAAGTGCTGGTCCGCGATAGCGATTGCGACCTGCGTCTTGACCTGCAGAAGCTGGTTCTGCATGTCGAGGATTACCTGCTTGATCATCTTTTCCGGCTCTTCGGCCTTGTCGATGAGATCGTTGAGATTCGCCCGAACCAGTGTTGCGACCCGCTCTAGTAGTGCCATGGTGAACTCCTTTTCAGCTTCCAGCTGCTAGCTCCTAGCTTCTAGCCAACCTGTGAGTTGGCCCTGCTTCCCAGTTCATGCGTTCGATGCATCGCTTCACACTGTGGGCACTCCGTCGACTTGCGTCGGGACGAAAGTCCGATCACGAGGCCAATGGCGACTCCGATCGCTAGCCAGACGCCCATGTTGCCCGCTATTACTCCGGCGACCGCGCCTAGTGCGGCTCCCAGCGCGATACCGAGTCCTGCGTATTTTGGTTTGCGGTTCATAACTCACTCCACTGCTCCTCGCTTCGCTCGTCGGGACGGGCGAAAGCGCCCGTCCCCACACAAACCACACGAGCTTCCCCGGACCCCTCACTAGGCTTTCGGCAACTCTGGCGGCTTGGGGGCCTTGTCGCCGATCTGCCTAACCTTGCCTAACAATTCCGCCAGCGGCATGCCCGAGAGCGTCTCGAACAGCGCCGGTATCTGCGCCGCCATCTTGGTGATGTCGCCGGTGATCTTGTTCATCCCCGACGCATCGCCGTTGCCGGTTGAGACGATCGTGATCTTATCGACGTTGGCCAGCGGACTGGCTAAGGCCTTGACCACTTCCGGCATGCTGGCGAACAACCTGTCGATCACGGCCGCCTGGTTGTACTCCTGGAAAGCCTCGGCTTTCACGTTCATCGCCTTGGCTTCGGCCTCCCCTTTCTTGAAGATGATTTCGGCTTCGGCTTCGCCCTGCTGACGAATCGACGAAGCATGGCCTTCGGCCTCGGCCATCAGGCGCGACTTTTCGGCTTCGGCCAAGGTCTCGATCCGCTGACGCTCGATCTCAGCCTGCTTCAGCACGGTTGCGATCAGTTCCTTCTCGCGGCGGTTGATCTCGGCTTCCTGCACCTTGACCTGCTGCTCTTTCTCGATCTGCTGCACCTTCACCTGTTCGGCAACGACCTGCTGTTGCATGATGTTGGTCTGGATGTCGTATGCCTTATCAGCCTGCGCCTGCTGGCGTTTGGTGACTTCCAGGTATTGCGCCTTCTTCACTTCCAGATCGCGTTGCGCTTCCGCTTGCTTCGCCAGAGAAGCGGTTTCAGCCTGCACGCGTTCCTGATCGGCTTGTGCCCTCGCCACCGCCGATTCCCGCTGGGCCAATGCACGTTTGATCGCCGTGTCTCGATCGGCTTCGGCAGCGGCCACGTCGGCATCGCGCTTGATGCGGGCTACGTCGGGGCGTCCCATGTTGGTGATGTATTCGTTCTTGTCGCGGACTTCCTTGATGGTGAACGAGATGACTTCGAGACCCATCTTGTTCATGTCGTCGGCGCAAGTGGAACGCATGCGGTCGGAAACCATCTCTGGCTGCTTGACGATTTCCTCGACCGTAAGCTGGCCGATGATGCCGCGCAGGTGGCCTTCCATCACCAGGCGGATCAGGCCTTCGCGCTCCTGATCAGTCTTGGTGAGAAATTGCTCGGCCGCGGTGCGAATCGACTCGTCGTCGGATTTCACCTTGATCTGAGCGACGGCTTCGACCGTTACCGCGACGCCTTGTTTGGTGTAGAGATCCTGCTGCGGTGCTACGTCGAACGACATGAGTTCGAGCGAGAGGCCGCGGCAGACCTGCACCATCGGGAGTACGACCGAGCCGTGACCTTTGACGACACGCGTTCCGCCCATGCCGTACACGATCAGCGCTTCGTGGGGTCCGGCTTTGCGATAAAGCCTGGCCATGGTGCTGATCAGAAACAGAATGACGAAAACCGCCAGCCCAGCGATGATCCAGATCACCGCCCAGTGTGAAAGACCTTCGAACATAACGCCTCCTCCAGAAAAGCAGTTCCCAGTTCTCAGTTCTCAGTTGTCCGAGTTACGGGCCCAGCCAACAGTGGCAACCGGCAATTTGCGACTAAGAACTGGGAAGTGCTTTTGGATATCGGTCCCTGAAATCCGGAATGCACCTGCTGTGCCTTCAAATTGAAGTCGACGATCGAGTAGTTTCCGTACCAGCAGAAACCCAGCACCGCGTACGAGACCAACAGAGCGGGCCAGAATGCGACCGGTTTGAGCGCATCGACGATCAGTGTCGTCACCGTGAACAACACCAGCATGACCACCAGAATCTCGAGGCCCAGTTGCGCTGCCCCTTCGCGCGAGGTGTAGCCGTTGGGCTGCCAGTTCGCATCGAAGTGCACCGCCATGCGCGCGGGCAGTTGATCCCAGACGCGCCAATAGATCCAGGCAGCGGTGGGGAGCGCCAGCCACATCAACAGGACCGCCGGTTTGTGCCAAACGCGATTCATAATTCTCTCCTCGCGGCTGTTATTCAGATTTCCCGGTGGTACTCGCCTCGTCCAGTTCGCCGGACAGTTCGCTCCATAGCTGGACGTAGGCAATGCCGCGTTGGTAGCGGGTCACAACCACTTCCGCGCCTTTCGCAAGCGCCGAACCGTCGTCGCTGCGCGCGCCGCAGACGCGGCGTGTACCCATCTGCGAGTAGATCAATTCCCCGGTACCACCTTCGCGGATCGGCACCGAAAGCTTGCCGAGCACGCCTACCATCTCGAAGTCGGCCGGATCGAGAAACTCCTGGTCAGACATGAGAACCTTCGTCAAGAAAAAGAAGATGATGGCTCCGCCGACTAATCCCGCGATTACGGCCAGCAGCAGCGCGAGTCCAACCCACATTGCCGAGAAGCGATTCAGCAGGTAGCCCGTGCCTCCAAACCACGCCAGAAACGCGGCGATGGACGGCGGATTGAACGGCGAGACGCTCGCACCGCGGGCAGCATGCGATGCGCCATGCGCCTGTGTTGCTGCTGGACCATGCGCCGCGCCTTGGCCAGCAACCGGGCCGTGAGTGACCGGCCCATGCACCGTCGGCAAGTGCCCAACTCCGTGACCATGGAAGTGCGGCAGATGGAGCTTCCCAAAGCGCGAACTTCCAAACACAAACGAAAAGAAGCTGAAGCAGAAACCGACTGCGAAACAGATCAGATAAAAATCAGACCAGGTCATCGCATTCGCCTCCCTTCCGCGCGGGGATGATGATTCCCGGCGGCCGCCAACTCCGGACGCAACGCCTCCAACAGACGATCCGACAACCCCGGCGTGTCGAGGATCGCTCCCAGCAGCAGCAAAGCGCGGCGCGTATCTTTCTCGCGCGCGGCCTTGATCAGCACATGGCTGATCTCCGGGTCGCTCGCGAATCGCTCCGAGCCCTGCAACAACCAGACATCAATCTGGCCTTCTACCGTTCGCAAGTCCGAAGTCAGTTCAGTGTGATAACCCTCAGGGTCATCCACCAGAAAGCCAGGATGAACCTTGAAGAACTTCGCCAGCAACGCGCGCGAAGACTGCGTCATGTGCGGGCGCGAACCGCCTTCGATCTGGGAGAGATACGACTGGCTGATGCTCTTCCCTTTGCCCAGTTCTTCGCGAATGGCGCGCACCAACTCGAGCTGCGTCATGGGACGGCCCAGACCGCGGAGCGACCCTTCGACCTCGCGCAGGTAGCGGATTTTTTCGCCCAGCTTCACGGTGCGCCAGTTCCATTTCTCAAATCGCTATATTTATATTGCAATTTGCGATTTGTGTCAAGAAATGTATATATCGATTTTTCAGTGGTTTGCGGGAAGAGGGTTAGCTACGAGCTGTGAGCTTCGAGCCACGAGCAAGCAGATCAGTTCGTGGCTCGTGGCTCATAGCTTGCAGCTCCTAGCTAAAAAATGCCCCCGGCTGGCACCCGGGGGCTCACCACGGCATTGCTCTTGCGTTCTTTCTGCCTTTGGGAAAGTCGCTTACTGATGACGACCGTTGTGCTTGTCGCGATAGATCTGGCGCGACTGGCGGTTTTGCTGGCGGTTGACCTTGGCGCGCTCTTGTGGGGTTAGTTTGCCACCGTTCGCAGCACGGTCGTTGCGGACTTCGTTATTAATCTTGGCTTCATTGTTTTCGAGGTGCGCGGCTTCGCCGGCGGTGAGCTGTCCGCTCTTAATACCTTGTCCGATGCGGTCCTGCTGGTTCTCGGCTCGCTTGCCAACTTCGCTCTTGGGATCGGTGTTCTGCACCGCGGAGTTGTGCTTGTCCTGGTAGATCTGCTTGGACATTTGATTCTGCTGCTGGGTCAGGGTTTTTTTGTCGGCGGTGGTCAGCTTGCCATTGTCAAGCTTGCGCATGTCGCGCTCTTCCTGATTTACCGTGGCTTCTTTCTTTTCCAGGTTGGCGGTTTCTCCGGCGGTCAGTTCCCCGCTCTTCACGCCGTTGGCGATCCGGTCCTGCTGGTTTTCTTTGCGGTCTTGAATGCTCTCGCCGGTTACCGGCGTCGAGGGGGCTGCACTCTGGGCCACAACTGGCAGCGCGAGAAATGCGAGCGCTGTACTAAGAAACGAGATCTTGAGGGTGCGGTTCATGGAATTTCTCTCCGTTGGTCTGAGTTCTTTTTCACCTGCATTGTGGCCACACGTCGGATGAAACCCAGAGTGTCAAGAAATGTTGCGGGAGTTTTATATCGAGCAGGAACAGCGAGTTAGAAGTAATTGGAGGGGCGCACACAGCCCGGCCACCCAAGTGAAGGAAAGACTCAGGGGGGCGAGCAGTTTGCAGCTAATCGCCAGCCTACCTACAAGCCCTGGCTAAGCGAAATCATAGTCCGGCTTCGATTCGCGAACGCGGGTCGAGGTAGTCTCGGAGGGCGTCGCCAATGAAATTGAAACTCAGGACGGCCAACATGACGGCGAGCGCCGGAAAAAGGGCGAGGTGGGGCGCGTCGAAGAGATGGGCGCGGCCGTCGTTCAGCATGGTTCCCCAGCTTGCGGTTGGGGGAGGAACACCCAGCCCGAGAAAACTCATGGTGGCCTCGGCAAGGATCGCTCCGGCCATACCGATCGCGGATTGCACGACCACTGGTTGAATGATATTGGGCAGAATGTGGCGCACGATGATGCGCAGGTCGCTGGCACCGAGCGCGCGTGCGGCCTCGACAAATTCGCGCTCGCGAGCGGCGAGAACTTGGCCGCGGACCAGGCGCGCGTAGCCCACCCATCCGCCGAGGGAGAGCGCGAGTACGAGGTTAAAGATGCCGGGGCCGCGGAAGGCGACGAAAGCGATGGCCAGCAGAATTCCGGGGAAAGAAAGAAAAGCATTCATCACGACCACGTTGAAAAAGCGGTCGATCCCGCCTCCATAGTAGCCGGCGATCGAGCCGGTGATCAGGCCGAGAATCAGCGAAGTTGCAACTACGCTGGCACCCACCAGCAGGGAGATGCGTGCGCCGTAAATGATGCGGGAGAGGATATCGCGTCCGAGTTCGTCGGTGCCGAACCAGTGGGAGCGTGAAGGTAGATTGAGTCGTCCCGGGAGGTCGATGGCGGCTGGATCCTGGGGGGTGATCCACGGGGCGAATAAGGCGAAGATCAGGAAGATGAGGATTAGGACGACTCCGATGGCGGCCAGGGGATTGTGGCGTGCGTTGCCGAGAACGCGGCGGCGGAACGAGATGGCGGCGGTCGACATAGCGATACAAACCTACCAAACTTCGAGGCGGAATTTGCGGTATTGATGAATCAGTTCGAAGTCGGCGCGGTTGGAGGCGATCAGGCGAGCTCCGTGAGACCGCGCGGTAAGAGCGATCAACACATCAAAATGCAAATCCCGCAGCTTTTCAGAGGTGAAGCCCTGGTCGGCACGCATCTTTGCCAGTAACTGTCCGGACTCCAGCCAAATGCTTTCGCTGGGAGTGAAGATGGGATGGTTCCTGCCGAGGGCTCGGACGAACTCCCGTTCGGCAGCTTTGGTTGCGCCGCGCCATAACTCGGCCAGGACCACCGAAGATGTTCGTACCAGACCGCTGACGGATTGGATCTTTGCCTGATAACGAGCGGTGCGAAGGTCGTCGACCAGCACTGATGTATCGAAAACGATGAGGTCACTCACGGTGCCCGGCGAACGAAAGTTTCCCCGCGTTCTTTTTCATCAAGGCCTTAAAACGCTTGAGCGCGACAATTTCGCGGAGTGCTACGTGGACGGCTGCAGTGCGAGTCTTGACACCGAGAACTTTCACAGCCTCGTCGGCAAGGTTTGTATCTAAGCGGATGGAGGTGAGAGTAACGGCCATAACGTCGTCCTCAGCTTCGAAAACGAGTGTATATACAGAATGCTATCGTTGTATATACGAGTCAAGCTTCCTGGCCGACCAAAGCGCGATCGGCTGCACATCAAAGTCTCGATCCCTCAAAGGCGCAAGATGGGCAGTCGGCATAGCCAGATCAGGAATATTAAAATCTCCGTAACCCGGCCTTGAGATCAAAATTCAGTTGTGTTCTTATAGAGCATAGAGAGACAGCGGGATCGTAAAACCCCTTCCGCAAGTGCGCGCCGAAACCTCCACCCTTAGCCTCACATTCCAAGGAGGAAGATCATGAATAAAGTCTCGTATATTCCCAAAGATTACAACACCATCACACCATACCTGATCGTTAAGGGCGCCGCCCAAGCGATCGAATATTACAAGAAAGTTTTCGGCGCGACGGAGCTGCTTCGTATGAATGGTCCGGACGGGAAAGTCGGTCATGCCGAATTGAAGATCGGGAACTCCCACATCATGCTGGCCGACGAGAATCCCGCCATGGGCCAGGGGCACACCAGTGCGTCTACGATTGGCCAAAGCCCGGTGAGCCTCTACGTGTACTTGCCCGACGTCGATACCGTGGTAAAACGAGCGGCGGCGGAGGGGGGAAAAATCCTGAAGCCGGTTGAGGACCAGTTCTACGGGGACCGCTCCGGTTTCCTTCAGGATCCGTTCGGACACCTGTGGGGCGTCGCTACCCACGTGGAAGATGTTTCGCCGAAAGAACTGGAAGAACGTATGAAGAAAGTAACGCAAGCAGCCTAGATTGGACGAACAGGAGGCGGGACAGCAGTGTCCCGCCTTTTGAATTTTGGGCCGCAGGCGCCAGTTCTAATTCGACGCAAATGGAGTTGGGATCATTGTCTGATCCTGGGATTCGCGACCGAGTAGAGAACATCGGTCAGGAAATTCACCGCGACATAGGTGAGGCCGATGGCGAGAATGCAGCCTTGGACCAGATAGTAGTCGCGGTTGGAAATGGCCTGGATGGTGAGGCGACCGACGCCGGGCCAGGAGAAAATGGTTTCCGTTACGATAGCGCCCGCCAGTAAGGCTCCGAATTGCAGGCCCAGGACCGTTAGCACTGGGATCATGGCGTTGCGCAGGGCGTGGCGATAGACGACGGTGCGCTCCGGAAGGCCTTTGGCGCGGGCGGTACGAATGTAGTCCTGGCTAAGTTCTTCCAGCATGCTGGTGCGAACCATGCGGGTGAGGATGGCGGCAAGCGCGCCGCCCATGGTGATGGCGGGCAGCACGAGATTGGCAAATGATCCTGCGCCGGAAACGGGGAGCCATCCGGCTTTGATTGCGAAGAGCAGGATCAGGATTGGACCGAGCGCGAAATTTGGGAACGAGAGGCCGAAAAGGCTGACGACGGAGAGTAGACGGTCGTCCCAGCGGTTGCGGCGGCGGGCGGAGCGGACTCCGGCGGGGATCGAGAGGACGATCGCGACGATGAGACTCGCCAGCGTGAGACGAAGCGTGTAGGGGTAGCGTTGCGCGAGAAGTTTGGTGACCGTCTGGTTGTAGCGGATGGAGCGGCCGAGGTCACCGTGGAGGACGCCCTTCCAGTAACGGATATATTGCTCACCAAGCGGCGCGTCTAGGCCGAAGGCGTGACGGGTGGCGGCGATGTCGGCAGGCGGGGCGCCTTCACCGAGCATCTGCTGGATGGGATCTCCCGGGACCAGGTGGATCATGAGGAAGACGAGACTGACCACCAGCCAGATGACTGGGAGGGTGTAGAGGACGCGTTGGGCTACAGTTCTCAGTTGCCAGTTCTCTGTTCTCGGTTCTCAGTACACAGTACTTAGTGTTGAGTTCTCAACGTCGGCGATTTAGTGCCTTACGGGAATGCCTTGATGCAGTAAACGGTGCTTTCGGCCAGTAGGGATCCTTCGACTGCGCGCGAAGACTCGCTTTGCTCGCCGTCGTGCTCCGCACAGGATGACAATTGCTCATCTTTTCCAGTATTTGGGGGCCAAGCAGCGTGCGAGACGCCCGCCGCCACAGCCGGTGAGAACGCCGGCGCTACTAATTTCCGGCGCCCTTGGCGGCTTCGGTTTCCCCTTCAGCCTTCGTGGTTTTTTCTATTCTTACCCTTGCGATGCGGTGCCCTTCCAACTCGTCTACGGTGTAGCGGCGGCCCTCATATTCGAATTGGTCGCGGACGTTGGGGATGCGCTGCAGGCGGGCGAGCATAAAACCGGCCAGGGTTTCGAATCCCGCGTCACGCGGCAGCGTCAGACCGTGTTCCATCTCCAAATCGCGGATGTTCACCGAGCCTTCCAAAACCATCACCGATTCATCTTCCAACGCTGGCTCGCTGGGAGACACATCGAATTCATCTTCGATATTGCCGACTAGCTGTTCGAGGATGTCTTCCACCGTGATGACTCCGGCTGTCGATCCGAATTCGTCGACCACGACGGCGAGATGCCGGCGGCGCTCTTTGAATTCGGCTAACAATTCGGCCAGCACCTTGGTCTCCGGTACGACCACGACGTCGTGCATGATCTGGCCGATTTGCATGCGGGAGATGCGGGTGGCGCTGGTCTGGCCAAGGTTGCTGAGGCGGAGACGCATCCAGCGCATGAGGTCTTTGTAGTAAAGGACTCCGACAATGTGCTCGGGCCCGCGTTGCGGGTCGTAAATCGGGATGCGGGAGTGCTGGCCCTCAACAACCTTGGCCAGAGCGTCGTCGAGCATGAGATCAGAGGGCAAAGAAAAGATATCGGGGCGCGCGACCATGACTTCGCGGACGGTGATGCTATCGAGTTCGATGGCGCTGTGGATCATCTCTTCCTGAAATTCAGGGATCTGTCCGAACTGGCGGCTGGCGGTGACGATGAGTTTGAGTTCGTCGGGGGAGTGAACGGCGCCTCCGCGGCGGGTGGACTGTGCGCCGAAGAGCCTTAAAACCAATCCGCCGGATCTGCGCATAAAAAAGAGGACGGGGCGGGTCAGCGTGAGGAAGGCTTCCATCGGCGCCGCGACCGCCAGGGCGATCTGCTCGGAGCGCTGCAGGGCGAGGGTCTTGGGGACGAGCTCGCCCAGAATCACGTGCATGTAGGTGATCAAGGTGAACGCAATGGCGATCGCGAAGGTGTGCGCATAGATAGCAACGTGGGGCAGGCGCTGGACGATGGGCAGGCTACCGACAAGACTGGCGACCATGGGCTCGCCGATCCATCCCAGGGTAAGGCTAACCATGGTGATACCGAGTTGGACGCCATTGACGACTTCGTCGAGATGCTGGTGGAGACGCTGGACAATGCGGGCGCCGATACGTCCGGCGTCAATGAGCTGCTGGATGCGGGTATCGCGCACACTCACGAGGGCGAATTCGGCGGCGGCGAAGAACGCATTGGCTGCTACCAGGAGGAGGATCAGGAAGACCCGGAGCAGCACATAGGCGACCATTGAGGGGTAATTTTAGCAGGGGGCAGGGGCTAGGGGTTAGAAGGCAGTACTCAGTTCTCAGTACTCAGTTCTCAGTACCCAGTTCTCAGTCATCGGGTCCGGTTTCCTGGATTCGGGGCCGCTCTGGTGTGTCCAGCATCACAAAAATCAGGGGGGCATTGCGCTATCCTTTTTAAAGAAAGCAGGTCTAATTTGCAGAAAGCGGGCGGTTTGGCAACGTAACGCTTTGTTTTCGCATCGCAGACAGCAATTTTCGGAACTAATTCAGCAGGAGCCGCGTAATAGCTTGTAGGGCGGCAAGATGGCTCCCAATCCCCAACTGGCGGTATAGCGAGGAGGATCTGTGAACGGTAACGGCACTAATGGCAAAAAGAAGCGCCGCAAACTGATGATTTGGGGCGGCGTTGGACTGGGCATCGTCCTGCTGGTCGCGATTGGAGTATTTGCAGCGACCCGCGGCGGCACCAAGATTGATCCTTCGAAGCTCGCCAAGGTGGAAAAGGGAGACTTGGCTAAGAGCGTGGTGGCAACCGGCAAAGTCACACCCATCACGAAGGTGGAAGTGAAATCGAAGGCCAGCGGCATCGTGAAGAAGTTGCTGGTGGACTACGGCGATCGGGTGAAGAAAGGCCAACTGCTGGCGCAGCTCGACAAGATCGAGATCGAGGCGCAGGTGGAGCAGTCCAAGGCAGCGCTGGAAGCAGCGCAGGCGAACCTGAAGAGCTCGCAAGCCGATTTCGAGCGCGCCAAGGTCGATGCCGAAGGCCCGGACGTTCCTCTTTTGAAGCGGGCATATGACCGTGCCGAGAATATGGCGAAGGATGGCGTGGTTTCCACGTCCGCCCTGGAAGACGCACAGAAGAATTACGAAATGTCGCTCAACAAGCAGAATGTCTCGAAGGCGCAAGTCACCGTGTTGAAGGCAAAGATCGCTCAATCCCAAGCCAATGTTGCGCAGGACGAGGCGAATCTGAAGCAGTTGGAAGAGCAGCTCAGCTACACCGACATCATTTCGCCGATCGACGGCATTGTGCTCTCGCGCGATGTGCAGATGGGCGATGCGGTGAGTTCGATCCTTGTGTTGGGATCGTCGGCCACTCTGGTCATGACTCTCGGCGATACGAGCGAAGTCTACGTGAAGGGCAAAGTGGACGAGAGCGATATTGGCAAAGTCTATCTGGGACAGCGTGCGCGCATCAAAGTTGAGTCCTTCAAAGACAAGACGTTCGACGGCAAAGTAACGAAGATTTCTCCGATGGGCGTGGAGAAAGATAACGTCACGACGTTTGAAGTTCGCGTGTCGATCCAAAATCCGGGCGGCGAACTCAAAGCAGAGATGACCGCAAACGCGGAAATCATCCTGGACGAACACAAGAACGTTCTGCAAATCCCGGAAGGCGCGATTCTCTACGACAAGGACAAGAAAGCGTCGGTTGAGATTCCCGATCCGAAGGGTAAGGAAGGCAAGAATAAGGTAGCGGTCAACATTGGGATCTCCAACGGCGCGAAGACAGAAGTTCTGAGCGGGCTGAAGGAAGGGGATCAAGTCGTACTGCAGTAAAACGTGGCGTCAGACTTCAGACCTCGGACTCCGGCCAACCAGCCTGTAATTCCGAGGTCTGAGTTGTATAGGAACGATTTTGAGTCTTCCGTCTGATGCCAGAGGTCCGGTTCCATGACTCTCTCCGAGATCTTCCGACAAGCCGTAGCGACATTCCGGGCGCACAAATTGCGGACGTTCCTCACCATGTTCGGGCTGGTGTGGGGAATTGCGTCGGTGATTCTGCTGGTGGGGCTGGGGCGCGGCTTTGTCGTGGATCAGAAAAGACACATGGAGACGCTGGGCAAGGACCTGGTGATTGTGTGGGGCGGGCGGACGAGCACGCAGGTTGGAGGGCGGGCTGCCGGGCGCGAGATTCGGCTGAATGTGGATGATGCTGAGTTGATCCGGGATGAATGCTACCTGGTCAAGAATGTCAGCCCCGAATTACGCAGAACGATTCCGGAAGTCAGCCAATTCAACTTAGCCAATCGCGGCGTTGTGGGAATGTGGCCTTCGTATCAGGATTTCCGGTCGCTCAAGGTTTCTGAAGGTCGCCTGATCACCGATGACGACGAGCGCGAAGGCAGGCGCGTGCTGGTGCTGGGATCGAAGGCTTACCGGCAGTTGTTTCCAGGGCAACCGGCGATTGGTGCGACCGTTCTGGTCAAGAGCGTTCCCTACTCGGTCGTGGGAGTGCTGGCAGAAAAGAAACAGAATTCAAATTACAGCGGACCGGACAACGATTATCTTTTCGCGCCATATTCGGCGGTGTCGCGCGACTTCCCTCCCCCGGAAAAGCCTGGAGCCGGCATTACACGCGGATATCTGGATGACATCGTGTTTGAGGTGGGCGATCCGGAGAATCATGAGGCGGCGGTGTTGCAGGTGCGGCGCGCGATCGGGCGGGTGCGGCACTTCGATCCTACGGATAAAGACGCGCTCTTCATATGGGACACGATGGACGGGGCCAAGCAACTGGCGAAGATTTTTGGAGTGGTCACTCTGTTCTTCGGGTGCGTGGCGGTGGTGACGCTGTGTCTGGGAGGAATCGGCGTGATGAACATCATGCTGGTTTCGGTTTCCGAGCGTACGCGGGAAATTGGAACGCGCAAGGCCATGGGTGCGACCAAGCGCGACATCTTGCGGCAATTCTTTGCGGAGTCGGCAATGCTGACGATCGTCAGCGGAATTCTCGGGCTCAGCGTTGGAATCGGCATTTGCGTTGCGATGGTCGTCATCCCCCTGCCAGACTTTGTGCCACATCCAATTGTTTCGCCGATTTCGATTGTGATTTCGATTTTGACGCTTTCGTTGATCACCGTGACGGCGGGCATGTATCCAGCCCAGCGCGCCGCGGATATGCAACCTGTGGAGTCGCTACGTTATGAATAGAAAAAATCAAGTTCTCCCCTCGGCTTTTGAGTCCAGCGGATCAAAATTCGGACTGTTGGTGACGATCGCGCTGGTCGTGCTGTTCAGCTCCGCGGTGGCGTTTGGTTCGACGCCGCAGGGAACATTCGACAGAACGCTCTCAGTCAGCGGGCCGGTCGATCTCGAAGTGCTGACGCACTCGGGCGATGTGAAAGTGCATGCAGGTTCGTCGGGATCGGTGCAGATTCACGGCAAGATTTATGTCGGTGACCGCTGGTTTGGAGGGCGGCGCGAGGAAGACGTACACGCCATCGAACAGAATCCCCCGATACGGCAGAGTGGCAACAGCATTCACATCGAATACGTGGATTACCGGAACATCTCCATTGATTACGACATCACTGTGCCGGCGGAAACGACTGTGCGCACGAAGAGTGGCTCAGGCAATCAGACGATCGAGGGCACGCGCGGTAATGCGGAGGCGCAGACCGGGTCCGGCGACGTGAGACTCACAAATCTGAACGGCGAGATCCGGGTACAAACAGGATCGGGTGACGTGCGGGCGCGGCAGGTTGCGGGACCGGTGCGAGGCAGCACCGGTAGCGGCGATGTCGAGATTGAAGAAACCGGGCCGGGCGACATCGACATGCATACGGGTTCGGGGAACATCACCGCGAGAGGTGTAGAGGGCAGCTTCCGCGGAGAAACCGGCAGCGGCGAAATCACCGCCGAGGGCAAGCAGAGTGGCACCTGGGATGCCCGCACTGGGTCCGGCAATGTGCGTCTGCGATTGCCGTCGAATGCCGCGTTTGATGCGGACATTTCGACCAGTTCCGGCTCCGTCGATGTAAGTGCCCCGGTGGAGATGACGGTGCAGGGGCGCATCGGGGATTCGCACAAATCGATTCACGGCAAAGTGCGCGGCGGTGGGCCATTGCTGCGCGTGCACACGGGGTCGGGCGATATTCACATCGAGTAGAGGAGAAATTGCAGATTGCAGATTTCAGATTTAGAGACACGGAAATCTGCGATCTGAAGTCTTAAATTCGAAGTTCACATGCAAGGGGTAGGGAGATGAGCGCGGTACCACCATTGACAACGGAGAATCCGGACCCGCAGAGAGCTCGTACGTTCGAATTGCCAGCCCCTGCGCCGATCCGTGTTCCCCGCGCCCGGCGGCGTGCCTCCTTCGTGTCCACCATGTTTCTGAAAGAACTGGTGTTGCAGGGATGGCAGGCGCTCATGCGCGACCGGACGCGTTCGGCGCTAACCATGCTGGGCATCGGGTGGGGCCTGGTATCGGTTGTGCTCTTGCTGGCTTACGG
>DATMOO010000073.1:0-12401 GCA_035568275.1 Candidatus Sulfotelmatobacter sp. | reverse complement strand
GAGGAAGGAAAGCAAGGTCGTAACGCTCGATGAGCTCGGATATTTCGGAATTCGCCGCTCCGCTGCTGATGACCGCAATTTTGTCCGAGAGGCTGGGCGCGATATCTCGGATTCCTAGAACGATGCGTTCTGCGCTCGCGCTGGCGCAACTGAAATCGAGAAGAAGTGCGTCAAAGGAGTCTCCCTGGATCGCAGAGAGCACGTCTTCCGGGCGGGAGACCGCCGTACAGGCCAGCCCATCGTGTTCAGTAACGTCGAGATGTCCTGCCGAGATCGGTCAGCTCCTGCTAGCAACAGTCTCTTTCGTTTGACTGCTGGGCGACAAGTTTGTTGAGATTTCTTTCGGGTCGGATCAGGCGCCCAAAGTCAAGAACGGCAACACCATTCGCGGAGAGCCTCCCCTGCAGCTTTCAGATCTGCTCAACAAGACGAGCGAGGTGTTCGATACCACCAAGGGAGCCATCGACAACGTCAATCAGACAGCTAGCAATCTCAATTCGATCACGACCAAAATCAACCAAGGTCAGGGATCAATCGGAGCTTTAATTAACGACAAGAAAGATTTATCAGAATGTCAACGCCGGCACGAATGCATTCAAGGAAGACATGGAGGCCCTAAAACACAACCTTTCCTGCGGGGCTTTTTCAAGGAAAGAGGGGTACGAAAGCGCAGCCGATCTGAAGAAAAACGAGATCTCCCAATTGCCGGACAAGCCGGCGGAGAAGAAGTTCGACTATGAGGCCAAGAAGATTTTCGACAAGCCAGACACCGCGAAGCTCAAGAATGACAGGACGCTGAAGGATGCAGGCGACTTTTTGCAGAGCAATCCGTTCGGGGTGGTAGTGGTCGCGGCCTACACCGACATAAAGGGGGACAGCCAGCAGGACCGCCTGCTTACCGAAGCGCGTGCGATGGTGGTCCGTGATTACCTGGTCAAGAACTTCAAGGTGAAAGACGCCCGCATTAAGACGATTGGCCTGGGAAAATCAGACAAGGTGGCCGACGGCGGCAAGCGTGGAGATCCTGGTTTATCCGGAGGGCACCGCCACAGCGCAAATTCCCGATTCAGCCCTGCCGAGGTAATCGTGCTTGACCGCAGGAGCCCGACTGACTCGTTACATTTCGTCATGCCACAGCAGGGACTCCTCATCGATCGAAACACGCTCGAGAATGCTAAATAAACCCAGGACTATTTGCTTTGGTGCTTGGCGAATTCTGCGGCGGTGAATTTGCCGGCCTTGACGTAGCTCTCGTTCAGTTCCGTATACTGCTTCCACTTCTCGGGCAGGTCGTCCAGCGCAAAAATTGCGGACACCGGGCAGACCGGTACGCAAGCTCCGCAATCGATGCATTCCACCGGATCAATGTAGAGCTGAGGCACATCGTCGAACGTGGGGCGGCCGTCGTCATAGGTCGTATTCTTCTTGGGGTGGATGCAATCTACTGGACAGGCATCTACGCAGGCGGTGTCTTTGGTTCCAATGCAGGGTTCGGCAATGACATAGGCCATAGGCCACCTACCCCTATCAGGATTTACGGTATGCCTTCGGGAAGGAAGATTCAAGCTGAGCCGAGGTAAACTCGTGGCGTATGACGCCGACGATGGAAAAGATTTCTGCGGTCACTCTTCGGGTTGTGAACATGACGGAGTCTGTGCGGTTTTACAGAGATGTTCTAGGCATGGAGCTTCTCTACGGTGGAGAGGGTACAGGCTTCTCTTCACTGCGCACAAGAGATGCACAATCTGCGATTCTCAATCTGGAGCGGGGTGAAGCTGTGACTGGCTGGGGGCGGCTTATTTTCTACGTCTCCGATGTGGATGCCCTCTGGAATCATCTGAAGGACCGGGGATTTGATCCGAAGATTCCACAAGATGCCTCGTGGGGAGAACGCTATTTCCATGTGCCCGATCCGGACGGCCACGAGCTGTCGTTTGCCCGGCCGCTCCGATGACCTGCCAAGAGGTACGCGCGCAAAAAAGAGCTTACTAAGGCACAGTGATGGGCGACAATCAGAAGTCCCGACCGGAAAGAATGCTTGACGCCGTGCTGCGACGCTGGTGCGAGCACAATCGTGACAGATACTATGTACCGGAGTGGTTACTCAAGAAACGGGGCATGTCGGTCGATCCTAATGTTGCGTGACTATTCTGCTCCTGTTCGTTCAAGCGACGTCGTCAGAAGTTGTCGGCATAAAAGACCACCCCGCAATTGTGGATGCGCGTGTCCTGGGTCCGACCGGCGGTTCGTGACACTCTTCTGAGACTGGTTAGGCGCTCTCAGCTGGCATCTTGTACCGAAGCACCTCGAACTCCTCACTCGAATCCGAGAGAGAGATTTCAAGGACTTGGTTCACGAGGTCATCATCTCGATCCAGTTCATCGAGGGCCTCTTCAAACATTTCCAATTGGAGATCAAGATCCATTCCCACCGGACCATTGAGGCATATCAGGCCGGCGTGCACTTCAACTCCGACGTATTGCCCTTTGGAACCAGGCGCGTCGCAGCGGACCACGAAAATCGACGCTGTTTCTGGTGACGAACGTCCAATCCCCATCGATGACGAGGCTTTTTAACTGCCAGTCCTTCCATCCGCGTTTTCCCATCCAAGCGACATGAGAAGCCTCTGCGTGACCTCGTCTCTGAGCCAGTTTCGTGAGCTCCTCGCTGAGGCATTCGTCAACGAGCAGTTTCATGAGCTCGCTTTCGACGGGGTGTGCGTCGGTTCGAGACGATTAAAGCTCCGGCGGGCGGAGACAAATGTTCGCGGGGCCTGCCCCGTGGCGGGTTGGCCGTCGCATAGAACGCGGCAAGATTGGCCATTTCGGCGGTAAGCCCAGGATAGGCCGCCAAAATGCGCGTCATCGGCAAACCAGCGGCAAGTGACGCCGCAACGTCATAGACCGGAACGCGCGTGTTCCGGATGACTGGAGTTCCACCCAAAATCTCGGGATCTTCAACCACCAGGGCGCGGGCTTCCCCTAATTCAGCCAGTTTCTGATGAACGCTCTTTAAGAATGGTGCGAGGTCGATCGTCAAGAACTCCTGGCGAATCGTCCACTCCTTTTCCAGTTTGCTAGTTGGTTCCTGGCGCAAACGCGGACTAGCAACGGTAATCGCACGCAGCCTCTGCTCCGCAGTCAAAGACTTGGCAGCATGGAAGTAGAAAGAGATGAAAGTGCAAGCGTCGGCAAAGAGACGACGCGTTCGATCCGGATTGACCCTGTAGAAATCCTTGGGGAGGATACTCTCGTCGATCACTCGGTTGACGTCTCGTACCTCTATGCTTGAGACGACAGCGGCTTCGGTGGGAGTCAGCATTTCAGAATTCATTGAAATCATACTGTGGGTCCCATATAAATAATCATTCCGACACATCGGAAACTATATATCAAAGGCACAGAATTGGCAAGGGCTCTAGGTGCCTGGGATTTTTCGACTGGACGCTTTGAGCACAACATCCGTCAGAGTTGCCGGTCGTCCATAGGGTATCTCCTGGGAGCACGAACGCGTTGACGCGCCGCGTATGCAGCGACCTTGAGCCGATTGCCACATAGCTGCATGCTGCACCAACGTCGTGTGCCCTTCTTACTCGTGTCGTAGAAATGTAGCACGCAGTGTCCGCACTTTCGGACCCGATGCGGGTCAACGTTCGCGAATAGCATCGCCGCACTCTGCGAGAGAGGTGCAAACAGATCCTCCGGATTGCGTGCTTCAAACCAAAACTCTGTCGTCATCCCGCTGGGGTCCCGCTGTAGTCGGGTGAGCATGGGATGCTTGGCCATGATGAAATTCAGTTCATCCATCGTGCCGCGACGCAGTTTACCCGTGCCCTCCCAGGAGAGGATCTCGCTTCTCAATTGCTCGCGCAGCTCACGCATTCGAGCAGTAAAGTCTCGAGCACGCGCTGACTCGCCCCACCTTTGCTTCAGATCGTCGGCCTGACGGGAACTCAAAACGCCCGCTGCCCGGAACCAGCGCAAGACAGAGTCGAAGTCAGGGAGCATTTCTGACCGTTCACCATCCTGTACGGGACACGTATTCAGGAAATCCAGAGCCAGGTGATTGCCGGCGAATAGAAATCCGTCGCGCCAGTCCGAAACAGTAGGTCTAACATTTGCCATTTTTCGAGCCCAGAAATTATAACACCGATAATGAATCTTTTTATCGGTTAGTCAATCTGATGTGAGGAACGCAGGAAACGGCTCATCCCGTCTCAGCGATTCCAAATCTCAAGGGAGGTTTTTGTGACAAGCTACTGGCGCGCCGATGTAGACGGCTTGAAGATTTTCTACCGCGAGGCAGGCTCGAAAGATTCCCCTACTGTCCTCTTATTGCATGGCTTTCCAACTTCGTCGCACATGTTCCGCAATCTGATTCCCGCTCTGGCCGACCGCTTTCACGTGCTGGCACCGGATCTACCCGGATTTGGATACTCAGATTCCCCAGGGCGCGAGCGGTTTCGATATACGTTCGAGAATCTGGCCAAAGTCATCGACCGGTTCACTCAAAAGCTTGGCCTCGACCACTATGCAATCTATGTCTTCGACTACGGCGCACCGGTTGGACTCCGCCTAGCCTTGGCCCATCCAGAGCGAATCACCGCCATTATTTCGCAGAATGGCAATGCGTATGAGGAAGGCCTGAGCCAGGGTTGGAATCCCATCCAGAAATACTGGAAAGACCCGACTGCAGAGAATCGAGCTGCGCTGCGCGAATTCCTGAAACCGGAAGCAACAAAGTGGCAATACGTTCATGGAGTCCCCGACGAAAGCCTGGTCGCACCAGAGGCCTACGAGCTTGACTCTGCCCTTTTGGCCAGGCCTGGCAACGACGAAATCCAGCTTGACCTGTTTCTGGACTACGCCAGCAACGTCGCGCTCTATCCCAAGTTCCAGGAGTACTTCCGCACAAAGCGGCCGCCGCTCCTGGCCGTCTGGGGCAAGAATGATCCGTTCTTCCTCCCGCCGGGTGCTGAGGCGTTCAAGCGGGATAACCCGAAGGCAGAAGTGCATTTCTACGAGACCGGTCACTTCGCTCTCGAAACGCATTACGGGGAGATCGCCGACGCCATTCGCGATTTTCTAAGCCGCAACGTCAAAACACACGCCAAGGTCGCATGACGTATTTCGACATGTGCGAATCAGCGAGTACGGGGTCGCCCTGCGCGGCCCAGTTCTTCATCTTCAATTGCACTTCGAATGAGGAGCGGCGGCCCGGCCGACACCGCCCGAAACTTAGAACGACCGCGAGAAACGAGTCTCAAGAAATTCACACTTTGCTGTCGCCTTGAACTGCGGGACCGGATCCAGTTCCTGCAACGCCGGCGTGAAAGCATTGGAGAGGCTCCAGATAGTGCGAGACCGGAACTCCTCGTACTTTGGTTCAAAGTACAAATCGCGAACCGTGCGCGCAAGGTGTCTCGGCGCTTCCAGCCTGCCCTCGACGAACGCTTCGTAGATGACGAGCTTGGCGGTGGCATCTGTGAGTTCGCTTCGTTGCCATGTCTCCAGCTGTTTGCGCATCGGGTCGAAGTTCCGCTGCATCCGATCTACTCCGACCGAGATGCAGTCGATCAGCGAGAACGACTTCGAGTTGCTTAGCAAGTACCGGAGTAAACACGGCTGTAACGCAAAAGGCAACTTACATTTAACACTCCAGGAACAATGTTTCCCCAGTTAGGGCCTCATAGCTTCCCTCACGGTCAGCACTTCAGGCTTTGATGGATGAATCCCCAGCTGTGACCAAAGCGCCAGACAGGCCCCTTTTTTGGTTTAGGCTGCGATCTGCAATGTGCTTTCCTACGGCGTCATCTTATACACCGTACCAAAGCCGTTGGTGCCGCCCGAGGAGGTCGCACCATAGAGATTCCCCGACTTGTCAAAGGCCACGCCGCCGTAGGGAAAGGCCCCATCCGGATCCCCACCAAAGGTGTGGAGAATCGAATACGTCGTCCCCGAAGGCGTCATTTCAAACACTGTGCCGGCCGCACTCGCAATGCCGCCGCCACTGGCGGTCGTGCCGTAGAAATTCCCCTGGTATATAGTCAGGCCGGCATGGGGATGGAACCCATCTATGTCATTATTGTCGAAGTTATGGCGAATCTTCTCCGTGCCCGACAGCGTCACCTCAAACACCGTGCCATCGCCGTAGATGCCGCCATCGACGGTCGTGCCGTAGAGATTGCCCTTGTAAATGACCAGGCGGGCGAGGGGATGGGCCCCATCCGTCCCATTTCCGAAACTCCAGAGAACTCTCTCCGTGCCCGAGGGCGTCAGCTCAAATACCGTGCCGTAGCCGTAATCCCCGCCATACTCGGTCGTGCCATAGAGATTCCCCGCCGTGTCCCGGACCACACCCGCGACGGGATTGGCCCCATCCGTGCCATTTCCGAAACTCCAGAGAACTGTCTCCGTCCCCGATGGCGTCAGCTTAAACACTGTGCCATAGCTGTAAGTGCCGCCAGCGTTGGTCGTGCCGTAGAGGTTCCCCGTCGCAGTGTCCACAGTCAGAACGCAGTAGGGTTGGGACCCATCCCCAGCCGCGCCAAAGCTGTGCAGAATCTTCTCCTTCCAGCCCTTCGTTGTGTGCTTCAGCTCAAACACGGTGCCGTCGATGTTGTAAGTACCACCCTCGACAGTCGTACCGTAGAGATTCCCCCTGTACAAGACCGGGCCGGCTTCGGGATAGGCCCCATCCATTCCATTCACATCGAAACTGTGGAGAACCGTCTCCGTCCCAGACGGCGTCAGCTCAAACACCGTGCCGAGGCCGTAAGCGCCGCCATAGTTGGTCGTGCCGTACAGATTCCCCGTCGTGTCCAAGACTGGCGTGACGAAACGGGGATTCGCTCCGTCAGGGCTGTTGGCAAAACTGTAGCGCACGCTTTCGGTCTGGCCGTGCGCCGGTGCAGCCGTCGCCAACAGTAGCGCGAAAAGCAGCGCTAAGGCCAGCCGCACACCAGCGGGCTTCGCCGACACCAGCTGTGGCGAGACGAATTTCGGCCCGACAGCAGATTTGTTCAAACCGCACTTCCCCTCACTCTTGGTCTCTAGGAAATACATACTTCCCTCCAGAATTGATTGCAAAACCCATGAAACCTTGGCCCCGAATCGTGTTGTGGCTGAAAACGCCTCCCTCATAAAGCCTCCGGTAGAAATCCGAATCCATTGCTCGAATGGCGAACATGCTAGAACTGCTACTGCATCACGTACTGGGCGTTCATATACAGATCGCCTCCGGCAGATGCGCCGAAATTGCAGCCGCCCCAGATGCGGGGATAAAGTTCTACGAACTGGCCGCCGGGGACAGCTATAGAGATAGGACCCGAATCAAAGTAAATGGCGTTGGCGGGAAGGGACACAGTGCCATACGTTTGGTTATTCGGGGCTTGAACGGTAACGTTGGCAGGCAAGCAGGAGGGGTCTATTTCTGAGTTGAGTGTGCCCATAATACGCGTTATCACAATGTTGTAGTCGGGGATAAATGCTCCCCAGAGAGAACCGCTCGAGAGGCCGCAATTCAGGTTGTTGCACAAGCTGCCGACAAAGGTGCCGGAGAAGCTCATGTGTGGGTTGTGGCTCATGGGCGTGTCGTTGTTCACCGACAGAGTATTGGCTCTTACGTTGCCTTCCAGGTAGATGTTGCTGTTGCCGGTGAAATTGGTGATGCCCAGATTGCCGGCGCCCTCGCCATTGGCTCCGCCAGCAGAAAGAATCGACCACTGCTTGCCACCGGTGCTGGTGTTGACCAGGTTTAGCCAGGTGCCAAACGTACTCGAACTCTGCACGGACAGTGGCTGATAGTTGGCGTTATTCAGGACGGTCAGGTTGCCGTTAACATTCTGATTCCCGTTGAACGTGTTGTTGGCAGCGTTGAGC
Organism: Candidatus Sulfotelmatobacter sp.; assembly: GCA_035568275.1. Taxonomy (GTDB): domain Bacteria; phylum Acidobacteriota; class Terriglobia; order Terriglobales; family Acidobacteriaceae; genus Sulfotelmatobacter. The sequence goes on along the minus strand of DATMOO010000073.1, from coordinate 4,521 downwards.
AGCGGCACCTGCGTGGGGTCAACACTCAGAGTAGGTGTGCCGCCGGTTCCACCGCCAACTAAACCAGCTCCTGCACCGACACCAATCACAACTTTGCTGGTGTCGACACTCAGCGTAACCGGGCCGCGGTTGCCACCACCGAGAAGGCCGTAGCCCGGATTGACCGCGGTGATCGTGCCCGTACCGACCGCTGCGCAATCCCACGCACTGCCGTTCCATTGCAGCACCTGATTGGCAGCGCAGGCATTGGTCAGCGCTAGGTTAAGAGTGCCGCTCGTTCCGCCTCCAGTCAGTCCGCTGCCCGTGGCCGTCGTGACTCCAGTAAGCGTCCCGCCGCCCGCGAACACAATGTCCAACTCGGGCGGATGACTTGTGGTCGTGTTTTCCTTGCTGTCGAAACTGGCGTTGAGCGAGCTATTGCCGACCAACGCAATTCCGTCGTTGGTCTCCGTTCCGTTTAGCCATGCGACCAGCGCGGGCGTGATGTCGATGATGACGAAGTCGTGCACATTCGCGCCGGTCAGCGGGACGCTGCTCACAATCGTGCTTCCCAGCGCCGGGGAGAGGTCGGCGGTGACGGTCTTCTCTGACCAGGTACCGTTAACGAAGTCCACGTTGAAGCTGCCCGCGGTGGTCACCGCGTTGACATAAAGCTTCAGAGTCGCTTTGCTGATGTTGGCGCCGGCGGAGCCGGACGGCAGCGACGAAAGATCAAACTGAATGTAGGTATTCTGCGAAGCGCTCTCGACATCAAGCAGCGCGCTGGCCCCAAAATTCTTGGTAGCGCTGGCGGTATTGGTGTAAGCGTCGCCGCTGGGCGCGATCTGACCGTAGGCTGTCGCCCCCAAACACAGCGCCAGCAAGAACACTGTCCACAGTGATGACCTCTTCACGTTTTTCATAGCGCTCTCCCCGAAAGTGTTCTCCCTCGACTGCTTGGTATATTTCGGATACTGGAATCTCCCCAAGATGCTCATTCGCTCTCTGCGCATGATTTAGGTCGGCCCAATGGACCTTGTCCTTATAAGTCCGCCGCCGGGCTCCCCCGATACTCGGCAACTTCTGTGTTGCCCATCTGTCTGTACAAACGCAAATGCCGTGCGAATTGGCTCATTGGCCCAGCAACTTTTTGACATTTTGTCGCTCCTGCGCAATGTCGCATTCGTGACACGTCATTCTGTTTGCAACTTGTTAGCCCGCAGTTGACTTTCGCGGCGAACGGCGCTAAATTCCTCGCGCTCCGGGAGAACCGCCCCCGACGCCACCGGAGGTAACCGTTGCGCCCTGTGCCGCCTGCCGAAGTGACCGAATTATTGCGCCGCTGGAGTGGCGGCGACGTGGCCGCGAGGGAGTCGCTCGTCCCGCTGGTCTATGACGAACTGCGCCGTCTGGCGCGCTACTACCTGGCTAGCCAGCGTTCCGATCACACGCTGCAAAGCACGGCGATTGTCCACGAGGCATATCTACGCCTTGCGGGACGCGACAACGTGCACTGGGAGAGCCGCAGCCATTTCTTCGCGGTAGCAGCGCAGTTGATGCGGCGCATCCTGGTGGATCATGCTCGGAAGCGCAACGCAGCCAAGCGCGGAGGCGCCCACCTGACCCTTCTGGTCGACGAAACGGTCGAACCATCCTCGCAGCGGGAGCTGGATCTGATCGCGCTGGACGATGCATTGAAGGCGCTAGCTGAGCTCGACGAGAGACAATCCCGCATTGTGGAGTTGCGTTTTTTCGGCGGCCTTTCGATCGACGACACATCGCGCATACTCGACATTTCGCCTGCAACCGTGAAGCGGGAATGGTCCACGGCCCGTGCTTGGCTGCATGAAGAGATATCCGGGAGGAATCGTTGACCCCGGAGCGCTGGCAAAAAGTGAAGAACATATTAGGTCCGGCGTTGGAGATGGAACCGGCTAAGCGCCCTGCATACCTGGAGAAGGCCTGTGCCTCCGATGCCTCTCTTCGCGCCGACATCGACCGTTTGTTAGTCGCAGAGGATGAAGCCGGGCCGGCATTTCTCTCAGGCTTGTCTCCAGCTTGTGCAATTCTTGGGGACGATGAAGCAAAAGACCTCTGGATCGGGAAACGAATCGGTTCCTATGTAATCGTCGAGAGAATTGGCAGTGGCGGCATGGGAGAGGTGTTTCGCGCACTACGCGCCGACGATCTATACAAGAGAGATGTCGCGATCAAGCTCGTCCGCGTGGGAGCCGACGCTGACTCAGTCATTCGCCGCTTTAGGCACGAGCGGCAGATCCTCGCCAGCCTCGATCACCCCAACATTGCGCATTTGCTCGATGCGGGGACGACCCCAGATGGAGTCCCCTATGTTGTGATGGACCTGATTGAGGGCGAGCAGATTGACGACTATTGCGACTCTCACAATCTCTCGACCAACGCACGCTTGGAGTTGTTCCTGCAGGTGTGTTCAGCGGTGCAATATGCTCATCAGCGGCTGATCATTCATCGCGACATTAAGCCGACGAATATTCTGGTCACGAAGGCTGGTTATGCCAAGCTCCTCGACTTCGGAATCGCCAAAATCCTGCATCCCGATACCGGCGATGGCTCTTTTGATCCGACCATGACCATTCGAATGTTGACGCCGGGATATGCCAGCCCTGAGCAGATTAAAGGTAACGCTATCACCACAGCCACAGACGTTTATTCGGTCGGAGTGGTGCTCTACGAGTTGCTCACCGGTCATCACCCATATCGAAGCAGCGACGACACGGTTGAGAAGATAGCGCACGCGGTATGCGAGGTCGAGCCCAGAAAACCCAGCAGCATGGTCCGTAGGCCGGAAGCTTCTGCGCGTGATCACAGCCTGCAATCGGCAGAATTGCCACTCGCCCGAGATCGGCAAAAGCTAAGCCGGCAGCTGACAGGAGACCTGGACAACATTATTCTCATGGCCCTGCGCAAGGAACCGCAGCGGCGTTACTCGTCGGTTGAGCAATTTGCGGGAGACATCCGGCGTCACCTCGAGAGCCTCCCGGTGATTGCGCGCAAAGACACGTTCAGCTACCGCGCGTCGAAATTCATAACTCGTCACAGAACGGGAGTTGGCGCGGCGGCTGTGGTCGGACTCGTGCTCCTCGCCGGTGTGATGATCACGCGACGGGAAGCACAAATCGCTCGTGCTCAACAGGCCCGTGCTGAACGGCGCTTCAACGACCTTCGCCGGCTGGCGAATTCCCTGGTGTTTGAAATACATGATTCGATCGAGGCAGTACCCGGAACCATCACAGCGCGCAAACTGATTACTCAGCGGTCTCTGGAATATCTGGATAGCCTGGCTCAGGAGGCAGAAGGAGAGTGGTCGCTGCAAAGTGAGCTGGCGGCTGCTTATATCAAAGTTGGTGACGTGCAGGGACAATCCTATAATGCCAATCTAGGCGACACCCAAGGCGCGCTGGCCAGCTATCGCAAAGCATTGGCCATCCGTCAGTCGTTGGCTGTGGTTGATCCTGAGAATGCCACGAATCGTTTGGAACTGGCCAAGAGCAACAACAAAGTGGGCGACATGTTGGCCAAGATAGGAGACTTATCAGGTGCCTCCGCCAGTTTCCGGGAAGCGCGCCTAACGGCTGAGTCATTGGTTGCACAAGACCCAACCAGCCTCGACAAAGGGCACGAGCTGGTGTTGTCGTACACGCGAAACGGGTATGTGCTCGAAGACATGGGCGATAGTGCCGGCAGCCTCGCCAGCCATCGCGAGGCGCTAGCCGTGGCACAGAGGCAGATAACCTACCATCCCGCGGATCCTCTGGTCTGCCACGATTTGGCCACGTCGTACAACAACGTCGGCGTCTTGCTGGCAAAGACTGGCAGCCTGCGCGAAGGATTGGAAACCTATCGCAAAGGCCTGGCGGTCTGTGAATGGCGATCCGCAGATGATCCGAAAAGTACACAAGCCAATACTCGCGGCTGGTTGGATGATTACCTCGAGATGGGCCGGATGCTGACGCAGCTTGGCAACAAGAAGGAGGCGTTCGAGAACCTTCACAAGGCACTGACAATCGGCGAGAGACTGGCTGCCTCTGATCCGCAGAACGCTCAGGCGAGTAGCGACCTCTCGGCCTGCTACGAAGGCATCGGCGATTCTCAGGTGGCGTTTGGTGAGACCATCATGGCGCTGGCGAGCTATCGTCAAGCGATCACGATTCGAGAGCAGATGTCCGCCAAGGATCCTGAGAACGCCGAGGCCCGTGCGGACCTTGCCTCGTCCTACGCCAAGCTAGGCCAGGCTTACATTGCACTGGCATCAAATCCCGGGTTCCCGTTCGCGAATCGAGCAGAGCGATGGCGAGAGGCCCGTTCGTGGCTGCAAAAGAGCCTGAACCTTTGGACCGTCATGCACCAGAATGGCACTCTTTCGGGTAGCAACGCGTCTCAGCGGGACAAGATCGTTACACAAATTGCCCGATGCGACGCCGAAATTCCGAAACTCACGGGCAAGCTGCCGCGTCCGCCGAAGAGTTGAAAACCACCGCACGGTCGCTTCTATGTCTCAGAGCT
>DATMOO010000072.1:0-5595 GCA_035568275.1 Candidatus Sulfotelmatobacter sp. | reverse complement strand
ACACTACGCGGGTTTTTCGTTCATGGTCCACTCAATGGCGTGCTGCATGAGTTCACGAGCACTGCGCAGCGACAGCTTTTCCTTGATGTGGGCCTGGTAGGATTCGACGGTCTTTATGCTTATGTGAAGTTCCTCCGCAATTTGCCTGGTTCCGTGACCCTCTCCGATCAAGCGGAACACTTCGAGTTCGCGGTCGCTGAGGTCGGCGATCGTGGAGTTCCTCATAGTCCCGGAGCCGGTGATGTAATGCTTGAGCATCTTGTTGGCGATGCGGTCGCTGACGTAAATCTCGCCTCTCAGAATGCGGCGCACGGCGACCAGCACTTTTTCCGTGGCCTCCTGTTTCATGATGTAGCCGTTCGCGCCGGCCCGCAACGCGCGCTCCGCATAAATCGACTCATCGTGCATGGAGAGAATCAGCACGGGCAGAGTGGGATGAGTAGTACGGATATTCTTCAGCAGATCGAGGCCATCGGGGCCATTCAGCGAAATGTCAACGATGAGAACATCGGGGTGGGCCGAGTTCAGGACGTGCATCGCACCCGTCGCCTCTTCGGCTTCGCCGCAGACCAGGAGATCGGGCTCCCGGTTGATGAGCAGCGCCAATCCCTGGCGCACGATGGGATGATCATCCACCACCAGAATTCTTCTCTTGGTGACGTTCTGGTTCTGCGAGGCATGGTTCTGCGCTTTGTGAGTCACGCTCATGTCAACTTTGTTCCTTCCCCGGCAAGGGGCAGGACCGGAAACAAACACGTGACCATGGTGCCGCCGGTTGGGACACGCTGCACTTCGAGAGACCCCCCGACCATTCGGGCTCGGTAGTTCATCAAATGCAGCCCCATTCCTTTATTGCCAGGAACAACGCTACCAATGCCGAATCCGTCATCCTGGATTGTAAGCGTCCCCTGATGCTCGACAGCAGCCAGGCGAATGACGATCTGGTGGGCGTGACCGTGCTTGATCGCGTTGTTAACCGCCTCCCGCGCAACATAGTAGAGATGCGTGGCCACCGTATCGTCATGAATCAGGACGGGAGCAAAACACTGGAACCGGCAGCTGACCGCGAACAGGTCTTCCACTTCGCCCGCCCACTGCTGCAGGGCCGACATCAACCCCTGCGCGTCCGAAACCACCGGAAGCAGTCCACGCGCCAATTCGCGCGTCTTGTGGATGGCCTCATTCACCAGGTTCACGATCTTGCCGGCGTCTCCGGCCTCGGGCAGACCTTTTTCCACCAACTTTTGTTCCTGCACCTTGCTCATGAAAGCGATGCCGGTCAAATGCTGGCCCAGGCCATCGTGCAGATCCTGCCCAATACGGCGCTGCTCGCGGGCGCTGATTTCCAGAATTGTTTTCTCCAGATGTTTGCGCTCGGTGATGTCGATTCCGGTCGCGATAATATAAGCAGGCGCACCGTCATTGCCGGGAAGGACCGCACTCGACCATGCGATCAGGCGGCGCGCGCCGTCCCGCTTGACCAGGTAACCCTCATAGTCGCTGGTCAACTGGTCCGAACAGAGTTGCTGAAAATCTGATTTGAACCGATCTACTTGTTCCGGGACCATCAACAAGTCCCAAATCTTCAGGCTCGCAACCTCCGCGAAGGAATATCCGCTGGTTTGTTCGCACGCACGGTTGAAGCGGATGATGCGCCCTTCCGGATCAAGCACCACCACCAAAGCCCCCACTGTGTGGAGGATGGCAGAGACGACGTTGCGCTCTTCCTGCAGCGCTTCTTCAGTGCGCTTCAGATCGGTAATATCAAAGCCCACACCATGTATGAACCACGGCTCGCCATCCTCCTTGCGGATCATCTTGGCTTCGCAATGAAACCAAATGCTTCTGCCATCGCGTGAAACCACACGATAAGCGGAACGCAGAGGCTTGCCGGTAAGAAACATCTCGGCCGCTTCGGTGCTCCAGCGCTGTTTGTCTTCGGGATGGATACGGCTGTACCAGCCGATAGGATCTTCCAGCCACTCTTCCTGGGAGAACCCCAGCGCGGCTTCAATCTGCGGGCTGACGTAGGCCTCGCCGATGCCGCGATCGAGATAAGCCATGAACACGACTGCGGGGATCTGCTCTACTAGCGCTCGGTATCTGGCTTCCAGATTCGGCAGTTGCGCGTCGTCTATGCTTTGCGAATCGGAAGACCATCCCTGGTCGGGACGCTCCGGTGGATACACGACACGTCTGGCAGTTGCGGGATTGTGGCGGCGGCTGAAGACTCCGGCGAGGGCCTCGAGAATTTCCTCAGCCTCAACAGGATTCAGTTCGGGTTCGGCGGCTAGCTTTCGGTTCATGTTTCTGTGCTTTTGTTGCGAATTGCCCGCGCCGGCTTGCGCCAACTCGGCTCCTTGTTCAGCGACGCCTGTGTGAAACGGCGCAAAGCGTGAATCGCGCGTCCGTACGTCTGAACCGCAGCCGAAGACAACAGCGAACCCGGCGGCTGATTCATAAATGGCATGAACTTGTCAGGAAAGCCCGGCATGGTACACCCGATGCAGATGCCGCCCACGTTCGGGCATCCGCCGATCCCGCCCATCCATCCACGCTTGCCCACGTTGCACTGCACCACCGGCCCCCAGCATCCCAGCTTCACGATGCAAAGCGGTGATCCGTATTCATCGGCGAACTGCGCCTGCTCGTAGAAGCCGCCGCGGTCACAACCTTCGTGCACCGTGTTGCCAAACAACCAGGTCGGCCGCAAGCCCTCGTCGAGAGGAATCGTAGGCGCGCGGCCCGCTGCCATGTAGAGCAAATACAGAAGCGTTTCCATGAAATTATCGGGCTGCACCGGACACCCCGGCACGCACACGATAGGAATCTCCCCTTTCGACTTCCACCTCCATCCCAGGTAGTCGGGAAGTCCCATACATCCCGTAGGATTGCCTTCCATGGCGTGAATGCCGCCGTAGGTGGCGCAAGTTCCTGCCGCCACCACCGCCCACGCGTGTGGAGCGAGACGATCGATCCATTCACAGGTGGTGATCGGCTGACCGGTCTTTGGGTGAGTGCCCAGGGAAGCCCAGTAACCCTCTTCTTTATTGTGTTCGTTCGGGATGGACCCTTCGACCACGAGAATGAAATTGTCCATCTTCCCTTCAGCGGCTTGATGGAAGGGCTTCATAAAATCGTCGCCGTTGGCTAGGGCAAGAAAGGGGTTATGCAGAATCACTTTTGGAATCCAGGGAATTTGCCCGAGGAGAATATCTTCGATGCTGGGCTGGGTGGCCGCGGTCATCGCGATCGTGTCCCCATCACAGCCCAGGCCGGCGGTGATCCAGAGGACATCGATCTCGGTAGCCGCGTCCTTATTCTTAGGCCCGAACGCCATTCGTTGCTCCGTGGACGACATCATAAGCCCTTTGATTCTAGAAGAGAAAGTCCAGACAAAAACATTCCTCGTTCGCTTGATTCTCGCCCGCCGCGCCAAGGCGGCCTCGGATAGTACAGCTTCACGCTGGACTATTGTTCTTGGCCTCAGACGGCTGGAACCCGCAGACATTGTCAAAGGGGCAGGCGATACGAAGCGCAAACAATGATGGCAGATCGAGTGATCAAGACCAAACGGTCCTGTAGTTCGCGTGTCGCCTGACGATTCTGCCCGGATCGGGCAAGCCGGAAGTTACGAGAGAGCAAGCAAGGCGTAGCGAGGAAACGGCAGGTCGGTGGCCTGCGGGCTGAGAGTTTTTTTCCCAATTCAGCCCGGTGAATCTATGGGATACTGTGGGCACTGATGGGATTTGCCGGACTCAGAGCGAGAGTATTTTCGTACAATAAACGTACAATGGATCGGGCAATGGGGCCTTTTTAGCCGTTGTGGCAGTTCCTAGAATCAATAAGTTACGTGTTATCAACACCCTAAATAGTTCGACTCCCGCCGCCTCCACCAATTATCTTATTTATAATCTATAGCTTACAAGCAATTTGCGGCGGGTTCCTACCCGCCGCGTTCAAATCTTTTAAAATCGGTGGCTTCGGTTGACGTCTTTTTGTTTCGTACAACTCACGGGCTTCTAAGAGCTCCTCCACCGCGTTTCCGATCAACAACTCAACCCGTCAGAGTGGCCGTTGTCGTGACCCACTCAGTGACCAGCCGATGTTCGCCCACGCATCGGCGCAGAAAACTTTCATGAATCGAAGGACGAAGCAAGTAAGGGTCGCGGGAAAGGTGCCCCGACCCTCGCGCTTGGGCTGGATCAGAAGAGTCGCAGTACAAAATCCTTCAGATCGCGGCGCCAGGTCTGCCACTCGTGGTCGGTACCAGGTGATTCGTAGAAGACGTGCTGGATGTTTGCTTCCAGCAGGGACGTATGCAGTTTCTGGAGTCCTGCGCGCATTCTCTCCGGCTCATTGGTTCCAACACCGAGCCAGAGCAAATGCACTTTCTTGGCAAACGCTGCTGGATCAGCGAACACTCCGTTGTAGTCGGTCTTGGGATCCAGTTTGCGATTCCCGAGCACGAGCATCCCGCCCGCTCCGCTGAAGCCGCCGATGTAAGAGAAGAGATCGAGATGATCCAGCGTGATCTGGTAGGTCTGCATACCTCCCATCGAGAGACCTGCCATCGCACGATGGTCGCGGTCGGATAACGTGCGGAAGGTGGAATCAATGTAGGGGATCAGGGATTGTGTTACATCATCTTCGAATGCCGCCGCCATATCCTGCATCGCCTTCAACATTTCAGGTGATCCAAACCCCTTTGCGAACAGATCGACAGGCGCCTGGCCCGCGCGGTGCGCGTAGCCGTAGGCCATCACGACGATCATTGGCTTGCAACTCTTGGCCGCGATCAAGTTGTCCAGGATGAAGTTCGCGTTGCCCTGACGGACCCAGCCGGTCTCATCCTCACCGGCGCCGTGCTGTAAATAGAGCACCGGATAGCGCTCTTTTGTTTGCGCATCGTAATTCGGCGGCAGATAGACCAGCGCATGCCGCCAGCTACCCGTTATCTTCGAGCTGTACCAAACCTCCCGGACCTGGCCGTGGGGCACATCCTGAGGCGAATAATATGTCGAGCCCGGCTCCGGAACTTCTACGCCACTTGCCGGCTTTCCTCCTCCGAAGAAGGCGTGAGTGTTGGGATCGCTGACCTCGGCGCCGTCGATGATTAGCGTGTAATAGTGAAAACCAGGAACCAGCGGCGCAGTGGTAACCGTCCAGAATCCGTCCTGCTGTTTCTCCATGTCCAGTTTCGGACCGCTCCAGAAGTTCAATCGTACCTTCGTAGCGTCTGGAGCTTTCACGCGAATCTGTACTCTCCCGGCACCGTCAACCCGCGGATACTCTGCTGCCCAGACATTCGTCGTAGAGAGCTGAAAATTGCCTGATTCCTGTGCCCAACAAAAACTCAAAGACAAGAAGACCAGTATTGCGAATGGCCGCATGTTTTCTCCTTCGTTGCTATCGAATGTGAACCATAGCGCCGGCCCAGCGATAATTTTGCAGGTTCAGACTTGCCATCCGCCGGATCAGCCTGGGGGCGTCACTGCTCAACTGAGACGACGGTTATAGACTTAGGCTCCAATTTCAAAGTCAGCTTGCCACCCTGAACCTTCGCTGAGATCGGCTTCGGTATGACCGTATTAG
>DATMOO010000071.1:0-104855 GCA_035568275.1 Candidatus Sulfotelmatobacter sp. | reverse complement strand
CAGCGTCAGATGGCCGATCGCTCCACTCTGCCTGCGGGTTTGTTCAACAAGTTTCAGGAACTGATCTACAAGGAGGCAGGCATTTGGCTCGCGACACACAAACACGCGTTGCTGACTGGCCGACTTGCCCGCCGTTTGCGCCTTCTCGGCCTCAGCAATATGCAGGACTATTACCAGTTGGTGGCGCAGCCCGATCAGCAGCATGAAAGGTCAATAATGATCGATTGCATAACCACCAACGAAACCCATTTCTTCCGTGAGCCTCGTCACTTCGATTTTCTGGAGCGAGAGGTGTTTCCTAAGTGGCGGCAGGAAGCGGTTGACGGACGGCGGCCAATGCGACTGCGCGTATGGAGTGCAGGTTGTTCCACGGGCGAAGAGCCCTATTCGCTGACCATGCTGTTGCTGAAGCACTTTCCCGAGGCCCAAGGATGGGAGCTTGAAGTCCTTGGCACCGACATCTCGACTCGAGTTCTCGAAAAAGCACGAGCTGCAATGTACCCAATCGAAAAATCGAAGGACATCCCTGCCGAATATCTTCGCGCGTACATGCTGAAAGGCAAAGGTGACCACAAGGGAGTCATGAAGGTCAGCCCGGAGTTACATCGCATCGTGAGATTTGCCCGAGTCAACCTGCACGGCGATGCCTACTCTCTCATCGGCTTTTTCGATCTCGTTTTTTGCAGAAACGTTCTCATCTACTTTGACCAAGAGTCTAAGATGAAAGTGATCAGCGGAATCCTCCGTCATCTATCCCCGTCGGGCCTGCTCTTTGTCGGCCACTCTGAGCACCTTGGGGCTATCGCGCCCAACCTTAAGACCGTGGCGCCAACCGTCCATGCGCTAGCCAACTCGACCAGCATCGTTCCCCAGACTCGAACTACAGATGTGACCGTCAGCCATTCCTGACTCTGAGCGATCCTGTGTTCTCCTACACGAACAAGCCGAAGAAGCCGGATGGGAGCATTCATGTGCTCGTGGTTGACGATTCGGCCGTAGTGCGCCAGGTCATGCAAGGCATACTCGGTGCTGATCCAAAGATCAAAGTCAGCGTCGCAGCAGATCCGATCATCGCATTCGCGAAGATCGAGAGAGAAACACCCGACGTCGTCATCACCGACCTGGTTATGCCGCGCATGGACGGTCTAACCTTTCTACGAAAAATCATGGCTGAGAGGCCGCTTCCAGTCGTTGTTTGTTCCGAGGTTGCCCATCGCCGCACAGACGACGCAATCTCTGCCCTGGAGCTTGGAGCGGTCGAGGTGATAAAGAAACCCAAACTCGGCGTCCGCGATTTTCTTCACGAATCTGCAGTCATGTTGATCGATGTTGTCCACAGCGCAGCCCAAGCCAAATTGACGCCGCCGCCGTTTCCTCACGTTTCCACGCGAAACACCGCGGACGTGATTCTGCCACTAGGCCCGCTGCCGCGCAGAAAGCCTGCCGGCGGTAAGATCATCGCTGTGGGTGCTTCAACCGGAGGCACGGAAGCCCTCCGTGAATTCTTGCAATCGATGCCACACGACTGCCCCGGCATTGTCATCGTCCAGCACATGCCGGAAGTCTTTACGCGCGCCTTCGCCGAACGCTTGAACCGGGATTGCACGATCGAAGTCAAAGAAGCTGCCACCGGCGACGGCATCCACAACGGTCGGGCCCTGATCGCCCCTGGGAATCATCACCTTCTTGTGCAAGGGAGCGTATCGGGTTATGTTGCAAAGGTCGAAGATGGGCCACTGGTCTCGCGTCACCGACCCAGTGTTGACGTGCTTTTTCGGTCAGTCGCAAGATCGGCAGGATCGCGCGCCGTCGGCGTGATCATGACAGGTATGGGCAATGACGGCGCGCAGGGTTTGCTCGAAATGCGTAACGCAGGCGCATTCACCGTCGCCCAAGACGAGGCCAGTTGTGTGGTCTTCGGCATGCCTAAAGAGGCAATCGCCCGGAAAGCTGTCGTAGAGGTTGTCCCGTTGTTTCGACTCGCCGAAACCGCATTGAAGATGACGGATTAGTGCCCCTCTGAGGTACTGCCCAGGTCGAAACAGGCAAGACTCGACGCTCAATGCAGATGATCGTGCGCGTACCGCGCCGTCGCTTTGGTTTCGTCCAGCCTGTTGAGCGCAGATTGCCGCTCACGAGATTCCCGTTGCACTCTGGCGGTGAATCATGAACCGACAAACTCTCACAAATTTCAGACTGAATTTCTGCTGACGCCAGAGCCGGCAAGGGCTAGGAGGGCATTGGCACGGCACGCGTGCCGGGGCCGACCCGAATGAGCTCAGAGGTCCTGAAAAGACCGAACAAAAGTCTAACCTCTTTAGTGACGCTCACACACCTACCTTGGACGCGGGTCCGCGCTACGCCGCGGCGAGTCTCGAATCCGGAGAATCGGGGCCTGTTTGAAAACTGAGGAGGTAGCGCACCGGGCTGCACTCCCTCCTCGTATCCACCTACTTACTTTGTGAGGGTGAAATCTGCTTTACCTCCGCCTGACACCATAACTGGCTTGGACTGATTCTTTGCGCCTTCATGCCACGCGGTCACAGTGTAACTACCGTCGGGAACGTCTTTGATCTTGAAATTGCCACTGTCGTCCGTTTCTGCGAAGTACGGAGTTGGGCTGACAATTATATATCCCGCCATTTCCGGGTGTACGTTGCACAACACGGGCACGACCCCTGGCTTAGCGAATGTGAAAGGACGTTTTTCACCCTTAGGCCAAGTTCCGAGATTGTGCCCCGCCTTCTTATCACCATTAATCGCGGTCCAAAAGGCGTTATGTTGCACGGTGTCGCTGTTCAGGAACTCCACCGTTGTGCCCTGCTGAACGACGAGAATGTGTGGCGCAAACATCAGGCCTTTTTGATCCATGACTGGATGGTCCTTGGGAGCAGGAAACGTCTTGCCAGCAATGGTGTCTAGGTATACCACTGACTTCCCCTTCATGCCCGTAACCTTACCTTCGATGTCGCCCGCCCATGCCGTCAAGTCCAGCGCTGACACCAGTAACAGTAATACACATGCTCTCAATGCCATTGTGCTTTCTCCATTTATAGATATTCGCGTTAGTTAGAAAAGGAATCTCGCCACTAGATAGACCGTGTTATTGCTCTTAGCATCCCGGCCCGCGCCGTTGTAGTTGAGCGCGGCACCATTGAATCGTGTGTACCCGGTGTACTGCGCGGAGAGTTCCAGGTTTTGCCATGGCCAGTACGAGAAGTTCGCGATATAGCCTGCGCTTCTCGGGTCACCATTGGCGCTTCCGCTCACATCACCTGGTGCATAGAGAAGGGGATCAACTGTCCCGTGTGTATCGAACCAGCCGAATGTACCCGACGCGCGGTTGCCGAAATGGTATTCGGCATTCGCCATGATGGTATTCAGATGATGGCTGCCCGGTGATGCTGCTTCCAGAGCCGCCAGGGCTGCTAGATTCGAATTTTCACGGATGTAGGTGCCACGCAGAGAAAGCACGTCGGTCCTGAATAGCGTCCGATCAATCTGCGCGTCCACCGCCCAGTCCGTGAAATCATCCTCAAGGCCGGTGATCGTGCCGGGACTGGACCGCATGTGCATGCCGTAAGCACCGAACTCGTATTGGGTTTTACCCGTGAGTTGCTGATAGGCCACACGCCAGTACGGTGCAAGACCGCGGACGTTAAATCCGAAATCAGTGCCGGAATTTGGTTGCGAAGCCCCGACATGTTGCGAGCGATACATCGTCGCGTCCAGGTAAAGGTGGTTATTCCACATCGCATATCCACCGAAGCCCGCGACATCCTGACCGAGGCTCGCGATGATTGGGGAAGCGGCCGGAGTGGGAGCCCAGTCATCGGCGACCCACGAATAACCCCACGCTGGGGTAGTGTTCCACAAGTCCTCTATTGTAGGGTTGTTGTTGACGTTCAGTCCGAACACCAGTTCTTTGCCACCGAGTGCGGTCTTGTTCGCGTAGCGGACGTCTGTGTTATCGATGCCGAAATGATTGTCTTGCGTGTTGTAAGTGATCTGAACGAAGCTGCCAACATGCGTTGTCCAGGCGCCAGACAGAAACAGGGAGATGTCTTGCGGGAATTCAACGCTTCCATTTTGAGTTCCCGGAACCGGGGACTTTGTTGAGGTAAATGACGTTTCGAACATGGCAGAAAGAGGCAAAGAAGCAAGAAGATCAAGCGCCGCCCGCTTCTTCCCACCATCGGCTTTTACAACTTTTGTCTCATCTGCTCTGTCTACATAGCCTAGCAGCTTGAACCTTCGCCCAGCTGGATTTAGTTCCGGTGGGGTGTAATGACAGCCGCTGCAAGGTAAGCCTGTCTGCCGCGCAAAGCTTGGAACAGCCATAACTCTCGGTGGATTCACCGTCGCGAACAACACAACCATGAAAGGAACTGACAACACCAATAACGCGGTCACTTTCTTCATCTGATGAATCTCTCCTTTTAGCGTGTTTCCCTGTTCTGTGTTCGACACACCGGTAGTCTGTCCGCTCCACAGTTCCACCGACGTGTCGTGATATCAAGACTTATCCCCTAGAGTGTCTAGCAATTTGAGAAGCGAACCTAGAGCGAGCCCGGTTGACACGGCTCCCGAACGATCGGATAGCCTCCGGAAAGCAAACTACGCACCGCACTTAGACGGTATCGGTTATCTCGCAGAGTATTACAGGGGAGACGACCCTAAACTAACAGGAAGGGTCAACGCAGTTATGCCACAAGCCGCGTCTAAGATCAACACGCAATGCCTAGGAATAATGTAAATAACTTGTAAGATCAGGGGCAGATTTTGATATTTGTAAATAGCTTGTTAAAGTGGAAGCGTCTACCGTGCTTATCACAATTAGCTGATCATTATTCTAGTTTCTCTTGCCCGCTTTCCTCTTCCCCGGAGGTTAGTGCCCGCATAGCTACTCGAGAAAAACCGCAAAACCTCGATCCCGAACCAATTGATCTAACGTCCGCTGCTATCGCCGGAGCGTAGGGCTCAGAATCTGCTCCGATGAATGCATTTGCGATGACGCCTAATCGTTCTCGCGCAACATCGACTCGAATTTACAAGAAATTTACCACTTACAAACATGGTCTTTGCGGCAGAGCAAGAAGATAAAACTCAAGTACGTTACTGTGCACACAAAACGTGCAGGTGGCGCGCAGCGGTTCCCAGAATTCATCGTCCTTAACTCGCGCGCTCCAGGAAAGATTCTCAGGTGATGAAGAGTTTGGTACTGGTTTTTTTATTAGCAATCTCGGCGCTTGGTCAATCATCTGGCGCGAAAACGGTTCAAGCAACCCCTGTGGCGGGCGAGAGCTGGCTCAAACACCTCCATCGGACCTTCGAAGAAACCAGCATGGGCAAAACCGGCCACTTAGGACCTCCGCGATCACTCGGCGTGGAGGAAACTTCGGAGTGGCAAAAGCCGTTATCAGCAGACTCTACAAATCAAACCGTGACCCTGCACGGGTCGGATCTCTACCGGCTGAATTGCTGGGGATGTCATGGCGAATTCGGCCTGGGCACACCCCCAGAAATCAACTCTGTCATCAATCCGACGAGAGCTATGTCCACCCAAGTCATCCTGGAACGAATGAAGAATCTAGGCATGGACATGAGTCGGGCGGACGCGGCAGTGCTCGCCAATCAGTCAAAGGCGGCGTTGCTGGAACGACTGCACAAGGGGGGCACCGACATGCCACCGTTTCCGCACCTGAGCGAACCGGAGGTCCGTGCCATTGTCGCCTACCTCAAGCAGCTGGCTGGAGTGCCAGGCGCAGAACGGGAACAAGCAGCGGTCGAAGAATCGCGTGTACGAGTTGGCGAGCATGTCGTGAAGTCTACCTGTCACATCTGCCACAATGCGACGGGAGAGAACCCCAACCCTCAGCAGATCTTCAACGGGGCGATCCCCCCGCTCAGCACTCTCACTGCACGGACAAGCCTGCCCGAGTTTGAGCGAAAAATCAGAAGCGGTGCGCCGATCGTCATGGGAACGCCGCCATCGCCTTTCAGAGGCAGGATGCCCGTGTTTTACTACTTGGGTGAAGACGAAGTGGCGGATGCCTACTTGTACCTGCGGCTCTACCCTCCTGATGGGACGGTCCCTGATCCAGAAACGCCGGCCACCGAGCAGAAGCAGGCAGCAAACAAGGTCGCGCAAGTTGAATTCAGTATCGAGCCGACTACGGTTGGGCCGCCAAACAATGCGCGTGACCTGACAGTGATCATCTTTCCCGTTGCTGCGGCCCTATTGCTCGCAGGAGGCTTCTGGTTCACATTGCGGGAAATCAGAAGGCTGACGGCGGTCAGCGAGACTCGCAAAGCATTGGTGATGAGCGACGGCAGTGTCGCGCAGCATGCGATTCTATCGGCGTCGAACAAGTCGCGGGCTAGGATGCACCCAGTGACGCACCCCAACGACAACGCCGGAGAAGTGGCAGATCACGATGACGAGCCTTCGTTTCACCACGATGACTATCACACCTTCGAGAGCTCGTGGTTGACGCGGTGGCTTGAGCGAAAGGACGAAGCGGCGTAATACCGTTGAGACAGACAAGCACCACGGTGTCGGCGAATGCCACGCTGAAACGATCGGCCGCTTTACTTAGTAACAGTTCCATTATCTTATAACGCAGCCCAATAGATGGGGATACTAACTAACCGACGATAGATCCACCTTTAAGAACCTTGCATCACGGCTAGTGATCTGGCGCCGACTATAATAGTAGTTAGACGAATGACCGATAACTGATGACCAGATATCATCCCTCATGATCGTAACAGTTAGTGTACTAAAGTCGCTTGGTCGCGGTTTGGTTAGATCCATCATAACCCAATCGCGAACAATACAACGACTAAATTCTGCACTCCTGTCTATTTAACTATCCTTTGCTCGACGACTTGCCCCATCTTTTCGAAAGGTGTGCACTTTTCAGGCGCGGTGAACAACTGCGGGGCCGGAGTCTCCATTGAGATATCGCGGTAGACGGCCGACAAGGTGAATTCCCCGATGCGAGACTCGATCTTGACTGGAATGCCTTTAAGATCTTGCGCCTCCCAAACCTTGGACTCGATGATCTTTCCGTCCGGCCGCGTCACGAGCACGTTCTCAATTTTGCATGGATGTCCATCCACGATTTCGGTGCCGGCCGCGGTGCGCTTGATATCAGAGCCCTGCAACAGTTCGAGCGGGCTAGGCAGCATTCTCGCCTGTTCCGGCTTCATCACCACACATTGATGGCTGCGGTCCGGGTAGGTCGTCAGGTTATAGACCTTGCTGTTCGAGGGCACGTACAACGTCGAAAGCGCGCCGCTTCGTTCAACTCGGACACTGTCCCCTGCGAGGTACACCTTCATCGAGATGTCTGCTTTTCGTGACTCGAGAACCTGCGTCGCTGAGAAATCGGGAAAATTCCAGGCACCCTGCCCGTGAGCGATAAGACTGGATGTGAGAACGAAAGCGGTGATAGTAACCTTGCAGAAAAGTTCCTGTAATTGCATGAATCCTCCGAAAACCATAGCTTGAATTTGGACATAACATGCGAAGAGGTCCCCCGGCTTGCGTGGGACCCCTCCGCCATTTATCTACACAAACAGAGACGACTTACTTACCAACGCCTCCGCGCGGGCTACCGACGCCCGTGCAGTAGTCCCACGACGCCACGGCCGAAACTCCGTTGGAGCCGGTCTTAACGTCGTAGAAGTTGCTCTTGTAGGCCTTTGCCGTCGCCAACTGGGAATACAACAAGTTGTTTTCCCAGGTGCTAAACCAGTCACCTCCGCTGGTTGCCGGCGTGAGGAAAACCGAGCCCAGCTTGTTGCCCATGCGGTTGACAATGCCGGCGAGCGCAGGCGAGGACAGGCTTGTGCCGCCGACAACTCCCCATCCGCCCATGCCGAAGCCACTGAAGACCCATGCGCCCGAAGCGGGATCCGCATTGAACGAGAGGTCAGGCGTTCTGCGATTGGACTGCCCGAAGATGGGGTACTGGAAGTTGGCCCAGGGGCCGGCGTTGCCGCCAGACCAAGACGTGGTATAGGTCTCAACCGTGCTCTCGCCGCCACCGGAACCTCCCCAGCAGGATTCGGAAGTCATCTTGAGAGTGGTGGAACTGCGGAGGATGGACGTGCCCCCGGCCGAGATTACCCATGGATTCGTGCTGGGGTAGCCCACGCCGAAGCCGCCGTCACCGGCAGAGGCAAAGGCTAGAATCGGCGTTTTGTAGCCGTCGGTCCAGTTGTAGGTGAAATCGGCGAACAATGAGTCATCCGCGATCTGACCGGCAAACTCACCGCCCTGCCAGCTGTTGGAGACCTGTCCGCCCGCTGGATAATGGGCGACGATGTAATTGAAGGCGACCTGCTCGGCGTAGAGAAGGTCGGTCCAGGAGCTCGAGCAAGCCTCGACCAGGATGATCGCGGCGTTGGGGGCGAAGACATGCGCGTACTCGATGTCCATGGACGACTCGACGGACCAGCCAGCATCCGCCGGAGGCGTGGTGCATGAACCGTTGCCGTTCGCATAAACTTTCACGAACGCTGGAGCGAGCAGCCCCCAATAAGAGTCAAAAGCAGCCAAGTCGGAAGCCGCATTCGGATTGTCGAAGGCATCGACCAGCGCAATCGCGCCGTATCCAGCGGCCGTTGGTCCACCGGAACCTGAGTTGTAATTTGGAATGCATCCGGCGCTGGCGGGGCTCGAGACATACAGGCAGCCCAGCGACTGGGGCGTTTCGGCCATTTCGGTTGTGGCGAGCGGCCCAACCAGGTTCAACGCGGCCGGACTCAACGCGGCCGGAGACTGAACTACGAGGGGCTTGCTGCCGTCGGTGCTGCGCAGAACGTACGTGGTGTGGACCCGTCCCGCTGGTTGCGGCTTGCTGCTTTCCGGTCGGAAGATGGACCCGGCCTGTGGGGTAGCCTCGCTGGTTTGAAGCGCCAGAGGTTGCCCACTGCCGCGCGATGTTTCTTGCGCCAGGGCTCCCAGCGCTAAAGAAAACGCCGACACTGCTACGACGATACTTTTCATTGAATTCTCCAGTTTTGTTTGGTGTTTGGTTCGGAGAGATTCGCTGCGCGGGGAGCCACTGCGCTTTTCCGACCAACAGAACAATGGTGATAATTTTGTGCGAAACGTATCACCGAGGCTGGATTCGTGGATTAAGGCCGCTCAGCCGCCGACCGCTCCCTCAGCGGTTTCAAAGCCACGCCCTTTCAAAACGAAAAGGAAAGCAGACGTCTTCAGAAGTCCTTCTGGTGGAATCTGTCGCAGCGGGCGAGCTCAAGAACCGGTGTAGAGCTGAAAGGGTGCCCAGTAAAACGGTTTACGGAATGCAGTACTGGATCGAAGCAGCTTGAGCTTGGCATTCCGGAGAGCGGCGTCGGGAGTTTTTCCTTTTGCGAGTTGGCCGTAGAGTTCGTCCATGAGTTGGGGAGTAGAGACGTCGCTGACCTCCCACAAAGCTCCGATCACGTTGTGCGCTCCAGCACGAAGAAATGCCCACGAGAGTCCGACGAGGCCTTCGCCTGTATAGGCGCGGGCGCCTGCTCCGTAGCATGTGGAGATCGTGACTAACTCAGCATGGAGTGGATGATGAATGATGTCCCGGGCGTAGAGTTTGAAAGAGTCATCTTCGGGGCCGGCTTTGGACAACACGATGGCCGAGTCGAGCGGACTGGTGCGGCTGGCAGTCCCATGCGCAACGAAGTGGATGTAGGAGAACTGCTCCGGCTTGCCAGACAAATATGCGGTTGGCGTCGCAGTTTCGCGCGCGAATATTTTTTGTTGTGGTTGCGAGAAGTTTTTTGCGATGCTTTCCATCTCCGCAGCCGCTTTCCGGAGTTCGGGATAATCTGTGTTCGGAGCGACGGCGTTCCCTAACAGAAGCAGATTGGGATTGCGCTGATTAGCGCTTCGCGGGACTGTCAGCAGACGGAGGGAATTCGCGTCGGCAACGGTAACGTCTTCAATCCAGTAGTGCGGAGTCGGATCGGGAACGAGTAACGTCTCGAAGTTGAGAGTGTTCAGGCTGCCGTCGGGAATGATGATGACTTTCGCATTTTCCGGGAGCATAGATTTCGCTGGCATCACGAGCGTGCGGTAGAGCGTGCGCGCATCGTCATCGGCTGTCTGCAGGAATTCCTGCTGTTCGGAAAGCGCTTTGCGATAGCGGCGTACCACCGGGTCGATCTCCGACTTCGGGGGCAGGGTGAACAAGCTGGTCTTCTGAGTCGTAATCACCCACAAGTAAGATTGCTTCTCGCCGAGCCAGTAGAAAAGAATCGTGCCGCCAGCGCGCCGTGCGATCTCCTGGGGGTTCAGAGCGACCGGCTTGAACGTGGTCCCCTTCTGCAACAGACCCAATCCTTCGGCCAAGGTTCGACCACGACTGTATTCGGCCACTTGCAGAGCCTCTGCGGTCTTGCTCTGGCTCGCGAGGAAGTGGATGTAGTCGTTGTAGATGCCGAGAGCGTTCGAAGGGAATGGCAACTGCAAGTCTTCGCCCTTCAGAGAAGATCGGGCTGTTTCGAAGGTGCTCAAGGCGGAGTGATATTCGCGGTCTGCAGACTGAGGTTGGTTTTCATCTTCGTAGAGCTGGGCGAGGGAGTGCTCGGCCTCCCATTTCAGAAATACATGGCTCTTCGGGTCCTGCTCAATCTCACGATAGATCTTCTCTGCTTGCTGGCGGTCGTGCATTCGAGCGGCAACGTGGCCCTTGACCAACATGGGGTAGAGGCGATCAAGCGGGTTCCCCTCCGGTAACGCCATCGCAATGGTCATATCTGCATAGTCCCTCGCCTCCGTCAGTTTGCCAGATCGCTCACAAACAAGTGCCAGTGACATCAGAACATTCAGCCGATCCTCTTGGCCAGTATCCTTCGCGAGTACGAGAGCCTGTAGATAGGAACGTTCCGCCGAGAGGTAATCACCAGCATCTAAGTAAACATAGCCAGCATTCGTAAGCCACTGCACTTCATCTGTCGTGATTCGACTCTCGTGAGCTCGTTTCTGGGCTTCTATGAACATGCTAAGGGCTTTTTCATGTTCACCTAAACGGTAATACGCCCATCCCATGTTACCTAGTGAGGCCTGAACTATGGCGCTTGCACGAATCGCAGTCGACTGTTCATACGATCGGGAAGCCCACTCGATGGCCTCGTCGAAATGCTCCTGTTGCAAAGCAGACCATCCTAAGCTGGAAAGAGCGTTCGCTTCTAGAAAGGGGTCGTCTCGGAACAGAGGCAGGGTCTGCTCAAACCTTCGTTGTGCTTCCACAAAGTGTCCACGCTCCATTTCTAACCCGCCCCAAGCGCTGATCACTTCCGCGCACGGAGAATAATGGAATGTGGTACAAGACTTTTCCGCTTCATGGAGATTGTTCTCGGCTTCCTGGAACCGGTGCTCGTAAACGTGGGCTAGCGCTTCAAGTCTGTATCTGTGAATTGTCAACGCACCAGCGGGAGTAGGAGTGACTTCGGACGCGAAGAGACGCGGAACCTGCTGACTCAGCCCTCTCCACATAAGAACATCGCCTTGCAGGATCCGGAATCTCCAAGCCCAGTCAGCGCCTAGTTCGTGGAAGTCCCGATAGCCTTTTTTGGCTTGTTCCTCAGCGGCAGCCAGATCGCCATGGAGGAAAGCTCGATTCGCTTGGTCAAAAGCGGACTGCGGAGTTCGGCTATTGCACGCAAGAAAAGCGAAAAGTAGCGCCAAAGCTAGAACTGGAACGCCTACGGATGGCCTTTCCCGTTCACGTTGCATGTCGACAGCGACGCGCTGCCCGCCGCCAGGCAGCCCAGTTCCAGGCGGATCATGGTGAGCTTGTACGAATTGTGATTCACCGTTAACTCGGCGAGGAAGATGTTTCCAAAATCCGGGACATGAATCACGTGACCGAAGGATTTCGCTGGGGGTGGGATCTGAATGGACTTCCCATCCGCAGCCTTCGCGCTGATGTCCTTGATCTCGACATTTTCGACCAATGAACAAGTGACCCCGTCCCATTTGCTGTCGTTCTTCCTCGCTGTACTCGCCTGCTCCTGGATCTCGGCGTGATTCAGAATGAAGCCATGATACTTCTTCGCCAGCAAACCGTCAGCGTCGGTGAGGCGCATTTTCTTCCGGTCTTCTCCGGCCAGCGATTCGAGAGCCGTTTTCAGCCTCTGGTACTGAGCCTTTACCGAACTCATGAGGTCGGTCTTTTGATCGACTGACATCGCATCTTTGTCCGCAGGCCGTTGACCCGCGAGGTCAAGTTTCAGATAAGGCTCTGCTTTGTGGCGGGCAATCCTCAAATTCTCGAAATGTGTGCCCAAAAAAGTGACATGCGGAGAGTACTCCCCAGGGAAATGCGTCGTAGAGATTTGCGCCACTACCCGATCCGCCGTGACGACATTCAGAACATTCAAGTCTTCGACCACAGATGTCGCGAGCGTTACCGACGCGCCATCGTGCTTGTCGCTCGTATGCCCTGAAACCTGAGTATGGGCTGCGGTGTAAGAGATGATTCCCTCCAGCCGAAAATCCTTGGCGTGCTGAGAGAAGTAGTTCCGTTGCGCCCGCTCTTCATCGGGCAGGTCCGCGAGCGGACCCTCCAACTTCACGAAAGCCTGCTTCTTAATCTGTTCCTCAAATGGCAGTTTCAGCTTGCCCGCAAGGGCGTGAGCTTCCGCATGGAAATAGTGCGAGGTGCGATTGTCTTTCATGGGTTTCGCTCGCTCAAGAATTAATTCTGAATTTGCACGTCAATCGGATGACGGCTGAGTTCTTTGCTCTCGCCCCCCGGGGTGATGCCATTTACGACGAGAGCGTAGGTTCCAGATTCAAGATTATGACCCTGAATGTAAATCTGCCGGGTCTCTTCGTGGGAGGCGGTTGCAATCTGCCTCGACCACTCTTTCTTCCCGGCGGGATTATACAGGTCTGCTGTATAGGAAGCGAATCCATCTTCCGGAGGAAGGTTTACAAGGACTCCGAAGCCTTCGCCCTTGCGCACCTTCATGGAAATCGCAGTTGTGCCCCGAGTGCTGACGTTGACGGAAGCCCAGGAGCCGACCTGAGGCTGATTCGCGGTGGCTACCAAGCTCGGATACGTAACGAAGCTCTGGTACCCGATCACCGCCAGGAGCAAGGCGAGGACAGGTACGGCGAATGCGGGACGCAGCCAGGCAAACCACCCTGGCTTAGCGGCTTCTGTAACGGGAACACGGGACTCCGAAACAGCGGGAGGCTCCGCCAGAATCACTTTTGTCTGTTCGACGAACATGGCGCCGGCGCGCAGATCGAGCGCACAATCCTGGCAGTCAAAGAGGTGCTCCTCGAACTGATCCCGGAGTTCAGGATCGAGTTCATCCAGCAGGTATCTCTCCGTTGCGTTTTGTCGGACCGCCTCATCATGGTCCATGTCGATTCCCCTCATAACAAATAGTGCGTTGCGGCACAAAATCGTTTCAGCGTTTTTCGACGGCCACAGCTCCCGGCGGTCGAGCCGCAACATTCTTTAAATACAGGGACTTAAACGACTGTTTTGCCCGGTACAGCAGCACCCGGAGGTACTCGCGGTCGACGCCAAAGTCTTTGCACACCTCATCTTTGTCTCGTTCCTCGAGGAAGATCTCCCGCAACAGCCTTCGATCTCGCTCGGGCATCTCCTCCAGGATTTCGCGAATCTTCTCTCCCATTTGTTTGGCAGCAACGGCGCCAAGGACGTCCACATTCGTAGCAGGAAAGTCCTGTTGCTCTTCGTCGTCCAGCGAACTGTCGCGCGAAGATGCCCGATAGTGTTCGAGTAAGACGTTGTTGCACATGGAGTTGACGAAAGCGCCGAGGCGTTCGGGCTGACGAATCTTTCCGCCCCGCAGGGCCGCAAAAACGCGAGTGAAGGTTTCCTGTCTGACGTCCTCAATCGCCTGCGGTGAATGCAGGCGCGAACGCAGTTTCAGTTGGATCAACTCGCTGAAATAGGCGACGAAGTGTTCCTGTGTCCGGAAGTCTCCTGCCTGAAGACGCTCTACATAAGACTCGTCAAAGGACTGGAGTTGCAAGGAAACGGGCCTCGCGGATGGTTAAGTGGCAGCTAGTTTAACACTTCGAACAAAACGCGGGGAGCAGATTGGCCTCGTGTAACGAAACGGCAGAAAACGCCACTATCCTCAAAGAAGGCGATGAGACCCAACACCACAGCTCGAGAACGCTCAGTGACTCATGCGTGTTCGTCACGCGCCCGGAGGCCGGTTTCGAGGTTGCAGCGGCCGGGGGCTTTCCAGTGCACGATCCTTAGAGCCCTTGAGCTGCCCAAGGCTCATCGAGAGGTATTTCTGTTGAAGGAGATTCAGGGACACACTTTGACGGAGATCGCGGCCTTTCTCGGAATCAGCATCGACACAGCGCGGGTGAGATGGAAGCGCGCCCGCCGTGAAATCGGTGCCCTGGGAGATTCCGGCGCCCTTGGACGTGCGCAATGACCGTCCTGGCGCATTCGCTCAAGCGAATCTGGTCCGCGAAAAACCGCGTCCCCCATCTAACCGGGTGGGGGACACGCGGTTCTCTGCCGAACATGCACGAGCAAACCAGCCTGGTTGGCTTGGCGTATGACGGCGTTCTCGCCCTCAATGAATTGGCCCGTCAAACCGCGCCGACCATTCTCCCGATTGTCTGGAATATCTTCCGGTAGTCGACCTCAATATCTCCCCGTTGTCATCCAAACAATCCCGCATTTCGGCAAACTCAGTTTTCGCCGTGGTCCTGCGACCGGGCATTCGCCGATACATTTGATAGAGGAGTGAATCAGAGTGGCGCTTTACGGAGATTCTGTTGCTGGATGTAGATTGAGGTGAGATTTGTCGCGTGAAAAAACCCCGAAGATCGCCGGAGCCGCTTCCCCGTTCGGTTCCGGCGATCTGAAGAGCCCAAGCTTCCCCCCGGTTGCCAAAGGCCTTCCATGTCGGGATTTCTTGAGTGAGCGGCAGGCGCCACAAAGTGACTTCTACTGCTCACTGGAGTAGTGCAGCAACCGAGCTTTTCGTTTCAGGAGGAGCAGGAATTTTTTCTCGAACGTGAGGAGGCCTTTGGGGACTAGGGATTCGCCCTCATATCGCTGGATGTTCCGCCCGCCGCGGGAACATAGCATTTGAGACTGTAATCCATGACCATACGGTCGGCGTTAAAGCGCCAGCCCAGGGTGCGGATGGTACGCTTCATGCGCTTGATCCAGCCACGAGGCAGGCCGTCGCGGTCGCGCTGGTAGTAAAGAGGGATCACTTCGTCGCGGAGGGTACGCATGAGATCTTCGCCGTCGCGGCTGTCGTGAACGTTCATGTTGGAATGCGTCTTGCCAGTGCCGATGGCGAAGCCATTTACCCCGTCATAAGCCTCGGCCCACCAGCCATCGAGAACGGAAAGATTCAGCCCGCCGTTCAGGACTACTTTCTGGCCGCTGGTGCCCGACGCTTCGAGCGGACGCCGCGGATTGTTGAGCCACACGTCGACGCCCTGTACGAAGTGCCGGCCGACGTCGATGTCATAGTCTTCGACAAAAACGAACCTGTCGCGAAATTTGGGATCGCGCATGAGATCGGCGATTTGCTGCAACACCCGCTTGCCAGGCTCGTCGAGTGGATGGGCCTTGCCTGCGAATACAAACTGAACCGGACGGTTGGGATCATTGACCATGGCGGCAAGGCGCTCGATGTCGGTCAAGATCAGATTCGCCCGCTTGTACGTAGCGAAGCGGCGCGCAAATCCGATGGTTAGAGCATCCGGACTGAGCACGCGTTCAAGGCGCTGCAATACTTCGCGGGACTCTCCACGGCGCTCTGCCTGTTCAACCGCGCGTTTGCGAACAAATTCGATCAGCTGCGACTTCAGGTTCAGGTGAGTCTCCCAGAGTTCGCCGTCGTCGACGTTTTCGATACCGAGCCAGATCTTGGCTTCGCTGCCACGTTGGTGCCAGTCGGTGCCAAGGTGACGATCGTAGAGGCGAAACATCTGTGGGGCGAGCCAGGAAGGGACGTGGACGCCGTTGGTGATGTGCCCGATTGGAATCTCGTCTTCCGCTTTGTCTTTGAAGAGTCCGGTCCACATGGCGCGCGAGACCTCGCCGTGCAACGCCGAGACAGCATTAGCGCGCCGTGAAAGACGAAGGGCCAGGACCGTCATGCAGAAAAGTTCGTCGTTGTTGGAGGGATTCTCGCGGCCGAGTCCCATCAGGCTATCCTGAGAAAGCCCGATGGCTTCGCGTAAGGGGCCGATGTGTTCTTCGACGAGGCGGGCGTCGAAACGGTCGTGTCCGGCGGGAACGGGTGTGTGGGTGGTGAATACGACTTCGCGGGAAATCCGCGGGACGGCGGCTTCGAAGCCGATCCCTTCGTCTTCCATGCGCATACGAATCGCCTCCAGCACCGCGAAGGCGCTATGGCCTTCATTCAGGTGAAAGACGCCGGGAGAGATCCCAAGGGCTTTGAGGGCGCGCAGTCCACCTACTCCGAGTAATAACTCCTGGCGGATACGAATACGAAGATCGCCTCCGTAAAGGCGCGAGGTAAGTTCGCGGTCTTCTGGAGCGTTGCCTTCGACATCGGAATCGAGCAGGTACAGATCTCGGCGGCCGACTTTTACCCGCCACACTTTGGCCTGCAGGCTGCCGCTTCGCGTCTCGATCGAGACAACCACGGGGCGGCCGTCCTTTCCGATGGCGGCCTCCATGGGTAATTGGTTGACGTCGGTTTCGAGATACTCCTCGCGCTGCCAGCCGCTCAGATCGAGATGCTGGCGGAAATATCCTTGGGGATAGAACAAACCAATCCCGACCAGCGGAATATCGAGATCGGAGGAACTCTTGATGTGATCCCCGGCAAGCACACCGAGGCCTCCGGAATAGATAGGCAACGATTCGTGCAATCCAAACTCGGCGGAGAAATACGCGACGGGGTGAGGCCGCAGGACGCCGGCGTGGCGGGTCCCCCAGGTGCGGTCAGCCTCAAGGTATTCCAGCAGGCGACGATAGGCGTAATTCACGCGGCTGTGCAGCATGAGTTCCGTGGCGCGGGTTTCGAGTTTCGCCAACGGCATCTCGCTCAGCAGGGCAATTGGATTATGGTTGAGCTCACTCCAACGGGCAGGATCCAGGTCGAGAAAGAGACTTGCCGAGTTGTGATCCCAACTCCACCACAGATTGCGTGCGAGCGTCCACAAGCGTTCCTGCAACGGAGCAATGAAGCGATCCAGCGTACGAGCTTCGCTGACGATGGGCGCGACCTGAGAGGCCGCCTCGGCCAGCATGCGAATCTCATCGGTGCCGAACGTCCTGGCTTCGATGGTCTGGACCACGAGCACGCCCTGGAGAATTCCCCGATCGATCAGAGGGACACCGAGAAAAGACTGGTAGGCATCTTCCCCTGAGTCTCGGAAATATTTGAACCGCGGGTGGTTCTTAACCTGGCTGACGGCGACCGCTTGCACTTGCTCCGCGACAAGTCCGGTCAATCCCTCATTGACTGCCATGCGCAGATTTCCAATACATTCGCGGCGCAGCCCGACGGTTGCGGCCAAAACGAGATTGGCGCGATCTGGCTCGAGCAAATAAGCCGAGCAAACATCGGTTCGAAACCTCTTTGCAATCAGCGCGACGACGTTCATGAGGGTCTCTGCCGACTGGCCGCCCTCGGCGGCCAGATGCTGAATCTCTTCTTTCGTCAGGACATTCCTGACTTCACCGGTGCGCACACCTTGATCCATAGTTTCCGTGGTATCGTATCCGCTCAATTCTTTGTCCTAACCTCCACAAAAGCCATCCGATGGGATGGTCGTTCTTTGATGATGTCACAATTGGGAGGATTCCGACTATTGTAAGTTGTAGGTATAAAATCGCGGGCTCAGAATTATGCTTGGGAACATCGCAAAACCCGTTTGCTTGCTGGCGGGAGGAAAGAGTAGAATTTCGGCCAAACCAGCCAACTGGCGGAGACCGACGTCCAATTTCCACCGGTTTAACCGAGCTGCGCGGACAGGCACAGCGATCGAGCTCGCGGCCTGGGCGTAACTCACTCTAGCAACACAGGACGAATACAGCGACGGGAAACCTGTGCAGTGCAGCCCGCAGAACCTTTGGTCTCGCGAGCCGTGACAGGGCGAGCCATGGAGTCAAAACAATAATGAGAGGGATTGGCGCGCGATCGCTCGGGTATTGTGCAGGACTCTTAACGCTAGTGGCGGTGGGATGGATTCTGACGGGACGAGCAGCCAGCCCAAGACAGCAAGGTCTGCCCGCGGATTGGAGCCACCGGGCACGTCATCTTCTCGCAGCCGTCGACGGATGCTCAAGCTGCGGCCGTAATGCATGACCCGCGGTACTGGCAGCAATGGAATCGCACGCACTTCGTCAAAGCTTTGAGTCTCGGCGATGTGGGGTTCACCAATAGCTCCCTGTTCGCTTCTGCTGGAACATCGCATGCGGATTGGTCGCAGAATCTGGGTAGTGGGGCAAATGCAGGTCCAGGTGTTTTCCCTGCGAAATACTCGTTCCAGGCCACTT
Organism: Candidatus Sulfotelmatobacter sp.; assembly: GCA_035568275.1. Taxonomy (GTDB): domain Bacteria; phylum Acidobacteriota; class Terriglobia; order Terriglobales; family Acidobacteriaceae; genus Sulfotelmatobacter. Next base: position 86,334 of record DATMOO010000071.1, on the reverse strand, counting down.
CGGCGACTTGCGCTGGTGGGGTTGGGGTTAAACCGGATTATGTGGTGTTCAGTACAGGACTGGGATCCGGAGCAAGCATCGTTGTCTTTGAAAACGGCGTCAGGCGATCTGGTGCAGATACGCATAATGCCGGACAACTCGGCTCAACCCACCGGCGCAATTGCATGAGCAGCTGTCAGTGGCAGTATTCCGATCGAAAATATGGCGGGAATTTCTGCGCCGCTTGAGACCGAGTGGTCTTTGCTGCGGGCTGCGTGTGCCGAAGTCCCTCCTACACAGAAAACTGCTCGCATTCGTGAGCTGTTAGGTTTTCAAGTTCACTGGGATTCTCTCCTTCGTCTGGCCGAACATCATGGGGTGCAACCGATTCTTGCACGCTCCCTTATGAGTTTCGAGGATCAGATTCCTACCCGAGCGCTCATCACTCTGAAACAGAGTTATCAGGTAAATCTTCACAAAGCTCTCTTGCTATCAGGTGAATTTGTTCGCGTTGCGAACAGCTTGTCGCAGGCTGGTATCGACTTCATTCCCTATAAGGGCCTGGCCTTGGCGGAGACCGTCTACGGCGACATTGCGTTGCGCCAAGCCGGCGATATCGATCTCCTGATTCATGCGACAGATCTGAAGCGCGTCCAGGAGGCGATGGGGAAGATCGGCTACGTGCCGCATTTGAATTTTTCGGAAGACGAAGAAGCGGCATACTTAAAGTCTGGGTACGAGTGCGCATTCGACGGTGCAGCAGGAAGGAATTTGCTGGAGGTTCAGTGGGCGATTGAGCCACACTTTTATGCGGTGGATCTTGATCTTGAAGAATTGTTCCGCCGCGCGCAGACGGTAAGGGTTGCAAGTTTAGAGGTAAAGTCACTGGCGACGGAAGATCTATTCGTGGTTCTGGCCCTGCATGCGGCGAAGCACGTATGGGGACGGCTGATCTGGTTATGCGACCTGGAGCGGATCAGCAGGCTGGCGCTCAACTGGAAAAGGATCTCTGAACAAGCGCAGCAGTTGGGTGTAGTGCGGATTCTCCGCGTTACGCTACTGCTTGCCGAAAGACTGCTAGGTTCTCCTTGGCCGACATTGGCCGCGGAGAATCTTCCCGAGGATTCAGCAGCTGAAACATTGGCGGAGGAGATCGAAACATACATTTCAACCGCTAAGACATACGATCTTGAGTCGCTCGCGTACTTTCGCCTGATGCTGCGATTGCGAGAACGGCGCATCGACCGTTTCCGATTTGTTAGCCGATTTGTATTTACGCCGGGGCCCAGCGAATGGGCGGTGATGCGACTCCCGAAGCTTCTATTTCCGCTATACCGGGTCGTGAGAATTACTCGGCTAGCCGGCAGAATAGCCAGTGGCCGAGTCTGAGCGAGTCCAATTTCGCAGATAAAGGACGTACATCAGCGCGCATCCTAGCAGCGGCACATAGAACCCAGCTTTCAAGGTTCCAAATCTTGTGGACGAAACACCGACAAGCCATGGTAAAAGGCCGCCTCCGATGTTGGACAGAACGAACATGAGCGATCCGATCCGGGGGGAATCGAACTCACGGGAGAGAAGTGAAATTGTAATGGGGTAGACGTATGAGAGACCCAACCCCCCGGCACAGGCACTGGCAGCCACTCCCGGCAAAGCGTGCGAAAAGATCAGTCCTGCCATTCCAGCACACGCCAAAAGTAAGCCTGTTTGGACGAGACGGATTTCGTCAATGATCTGGAGCAGAGCGGGTGCCAGCATTCTGCCGACCGTCAGCGAGGCATAGAAAAAGGAGGGAATCGCCAAAGATATAGCCAGTGTTAAGGTTCCCAGACTCTTCCCATAGGACGCCAGCCACTGGCCAAAGGCGTTTTCCACTCCGACGTAGAGAAAAAAAAGCAGCGCGAGAATGGAAAACAAATGGGTACGCGCACCTATCAAAGACAGGACTGGCCGTTTATCCAATGTCACAACCGGTTCGACGATCCGGTTGCCAGTTAACCCAATCCCGAGCACAACCGAAATCGAGAAACCGGAGACGCAGAGCAAAAATAGCGGCATATGTTGAGTTTTGGCAGCCGCGGCCACCAGGAAGGGACAGGCTACCGCTCCCGTGCTCCAGAAGAAGTTCAGCAGATTTAGCGTGGCGCTTCTGCGTCCCGGATTCACTGCGGCGACCATCAGGTTCGCCGCAGGAACTGCCAACCCGAGTCCGGCGCCATTGGCTGCAATGCAAAGAGTGGCACACCATTTTGGCCCGGCCAGCAAAAAGGCCAGCCCTATAGCAGTGAGAAGAAGCCCAGTCTTCATTGCAAAGCGGTATCCACGCCAGGTAGCCAAGACTCCTGAAAAGGCAACGGCGCAAGTCGAAGCAACATACTGGACGGGGAAAAACGCCCCCACCTGTGAGTAATTCAATGACCAGCGCGCCGAAAGCGTCGGCAGCATCGGACCGAGAATGACGGTGGCGATTCCGATGGGAATAAATGAGATATACGCGGCATAGGTGAGCACGCGGACAGAATCGGGCGCTGTGTGCGTGGCGGCGGTAGGCATGAGGGGGGCGACTGCGTCCCCGGGCAGACGCAAGATCGTGTTGATCCTAGCAGGAGAGGGGTGCGTTTGCCGTAGATTCCCGCACGACTAGTTCAGGCTCGATCGCAATCTCCGAAGGGTATTCCCTCTTGCCCTCGATTCGATCCAACAGGGTTTGGGCGGCGACTTCTCCCATACGGTTCAATGGCTGCCGCACCGTCGTCAGGCTCGGCGTATGAAAGGCCGCTCCGGGGATGTCGTCAAATCCGAGAACGGATATATCCTGCGGTACCCGGAGGCCCTTTTCCATGAGCGCGCGGATCGCACCGATTGCGGATATATCGTTATAGGCGAAAATTGCGGTGAATGGCTTCTGACGAGCGAGCAGTTGCTTGGTGAACGGGTAACCCAACATCGGCGTTGGGTCGTCCGTATCGATCTGCACGATCAGCTCAGGGTCAATATTGATCCCGATCTCTGCTGCCACATTACAGATCGCATCCCAACGGTCCATTGAATCGGAACTTATCGGATTGCCCCTCATGAACGCGATGCGTTCATGGCGCAGATCCTTGAGGTGGTTGAGCGCCAGAACGGCTGCTCTCTTGTGGTCGAGCACGATGTTGGTGATGCCCTTCAGTTTCTTGTGACCTGCGATCGCCACAGTGGGCAACATGGGCGCTTCCTGAACCGTCGTATCAACGGTGATGATCCCCTCGACTCCGCGCTCGGACAGAAGTTGTGAATAGCGGCTCAACAAAGCCTGATCGTGGCGATGGACGACTGTCAAGAAGAAATAGTCGCGCTTCCTCAGATACTGCTCGATGCCGCTAATGATCGGAGAACTGTAGGAATCGCCGATTTCTTCGGCGATCACTCCAATCGTGTAGGTACGTTTGTTGCGGAGAGTACGGGCAAAGAAGTTCGGCCGATAATTGAGTTCCTTGGCGGCTGCGCGGATGCGGTTCTTGGTCTCCGGCGGAATGGACCGGGCAGACGGGGAATCATTCAGGACGGCCGACACGGTGCCCGGGGTAAGTCCTAAATGTTGCGCGACTGCTTTGAGCGTGATGACTTGCGGCTTTTGGCCGGGTTTCTTGACTTGAACCATGGGGGTTTATAAATCGTTTAGTTATAGTGTCTTTGAATTGCCCGGAAATCGTACCAGATACTCCCTAGCTGTCGTGATGCACACACCATTACCCCCACGGCTGCGATATGCCAATATCACACTTTGGCGTATCGCTCGCTGTTGGGCCTCGATCCACTCAAAGCGAAATACAAGATGTACAAATAGCAAATGACCGGCAGGAAGAACGCATGATGAATGCCGATGTGATCGGCGATCCATCCCTGCGCTACCGGAATAATTGCCCCACCAACAATCGCCATAATCATGACTCCGGACCCATCGCCCGTCAGCGGCCCGAGCTCTGCCACGCCCAGAGTAAAGATGCTGGGGAACATGATGGAATTAAAGAATCCCACCAGGATAATGCTGTACATCGCGGTATGGCCGTTAGTCAGCATGGAAACTGCGACGAGGCCCGCCGCGCACACTGCACAAATGGCGAGCAGCCCACCGGTCTTTACTTTCTGCAAGAGCGCTGAACCAATGAAGCGCCCCACCATCGCCCCGCCCCAATAGAAGGCGACAAAGCTGGCGGCGACTTTTTCCGTCAAACCTCCAATTTCGGGCTGGCTGAAATAATTGACCAGGAAGCTCCCGATAGAAACCTCGGCGCCGACATATACGAAAATCCCGATGGCCCCGAAAATCAAGTTGGGATGTTTCCAGATAGAGTCGTTAACCTTCTCTCCGAGCTGATGTTGAGCGTGTGGGATTTTGGGCAACTTAAAACTGCCAATCGCAATCGCCAGCAAGACAAGCGCGATGCCCAGTCCCACATAAGGCAGTTTGACTGTTGCCGCTTCGTGCAAACGATAAGCCTGAAGAGCGTCAGGCGCTAATGCTCGAACTTCATCGATGTTTCGCGCTGCCGTCAAAATGAAGAGACCGCCGAAAAATGGCGCCAGAAACGTCCCCAACGAATTGAACGCCTGCGTCAGATTCAGCCGGCTCGAAGCCGTCTCCGGCTTTCCGAGCACGGTAACGTACGGATTGGCTGCAACCTGAAGGCAGGTAATTCCCGCGGCCAGTACGATGAGGGCACCCAGGAACAGTGGGTAGGACGGAACACTGGCGGCAGGTACGAACAAGAACGCTCCCAAGCCCATGACTAGGAGCCCGACGACCATCGAACGTTGGTAGCCGATCCAATCAATGATCTTGGCTGAAGGGATCGAGAAAAGGAAATAGGCGCCGAAGAAAGCAAACTGAATCAGCATCACTTTCGTGTAATTAAGGTCGAAAATCGGCTTCAGGTGGGGAACCAAGATGTCGTTGAGGCAGGTCAGGAAGCCCCACATAAAGAAAAGCGTGGTTACCGTGGCCAGGGGAGCGCCATAGCTTTGTCCGGTCCCCGGAGCGGGAGCGGCGGCCGTGGTGCTGGTATTAGGGGTTGCGATCGCCATGGGTTCTAATCCACCCTTCGAAGGGTTATGAATTGCGTGATCGCCGCCATCATACATCGGGGAGGAGCTATTTTGCGCATTTTCTTCTGGGAAGGAATCGCGCCCGGGCCCTACAAAATCGATTCTCTAGCTTGACAATCGGTTGCGGTTGCCCGAGACTCAGTCGTTTCCGGCAATCATCTTTTCTTATGGGTCGTGCTTATGCGTCGAGCAATTCTGTTCATACTCTTGACCGCCGTTGCCCTTGGCAGCAAGCCTGTCCTGCTGGCACAAAGTGAAGCGAGAGATGTGGTAGTGTTCAGCGAGCCGGGATTTCCGGCCGCAAACTCAGCTGCTCCTTCTGCACAGCAACTGGCAAACTTGTTTGGGGATGTGAGAAACGTTGGCGCAGAGCAATTACCTACAATCCTCTCATCACAGTCCTCTCACATTTTGGTGCTTCCTTATGGCTCAGCCTTCCCTGAGGAGAGTTGGCCGGCGATTAAGAGCTTTCTGGATCGCGGAGGCAATCTCCTGGTGCTCGGCGGAATGCCGTTTACGCGTGCGGCGTATCGCGATGCCCAGGGATGGCATCTACGTGATTACAGCGTCAGGTTCATCCGCCCATTGATGATTGATCAGTACCAGGAGACTCCGGGATCGGACGGTCTTGAATTCCAGAGCAATCCCGAGTTGACTTTGAAAGTGCCAGCGTTCTCCTGGAACCGAGCGTTCAGCCCAGTGATCAGGCTGAGTGCTGTGGATCTGTATCATCGGGGTGGCGGGGCAGGTTCACTCGATGCACGGCTTGACGCGCTCGCATGGGGCACCAAAGACGGGCGCAAATTGTCTGCGCCTGCGATTCAGGTGGATCACGACCGGAACGGGTTCGATGGCGGACGCTGGATTCTGGTGAATGCAGAGCTAGGGCGCGAGTTCTTCGACAACAAGGAACTAGTCCAGTCTCTGCTGAATCGGGTGCGGGAAGGCGAACTGCAATTCGCCGTGCGTCCGGTGTTGCCGCTCTATTTCCCGGGCGAGCCGATAGAACTGCAAGTCGATTGGTATGCAGCGCAACCGGCGAGCGGGCTCTCAGTGAAGGTCACGAGCTTCCAGGAGTCCGATCCCTCGAATCGCACAACCGCGACCGCGGCGCTCCCGTCGACGGCGCCGATCATACTTCCGCCCCCTCCGGGCAAGGGACTCATCATCATCGAGGCGGAGTTGGTGCAGGGCGACCGATTGCGTGCCATCTATCACTCGGGATTCTGGATTCGCGATGAGGCTTACCTTCGATCCGGCCCGCATCTGAGTATCAATCACGATTACTTTGAACTCGATGGCCATCCTCTGGCGGTGGTGGGCACGACATACATGTCGAGCGAAGTGCAGCGCCTGTTCTTCGAACACCCGAACGTTTATCTGTGGAATCAGGATCTCAGACAGATTCACGATGCTGGATTGAACATGATCCGAACCGGGTGGTGGACTGGCTGGGACAAGTTCTGCGATGAGAATGGGCGGCCTTACGAGCGGACGCTGCGCACTCTGGAAGCCTATCTCATGACGGCGCGTAAATACAGTTTGCCGGTGCAGTTCAATTTCTTTGCATTCTTGCCAGATGTTCTCGGGGGCAACAATGCGTTTCTAGACCCGGCGGCGGTAAGAAGGCAGCAAACCTTGATCTCCGCGGTGGTCTCGCGCTTCCACGAAGTGCCTTTTCTGGCTTGGGACCTCATTAATGAAGCTAGTTTTTCTCAGCACTTGTGGACGATGCGCCCCAATGGTGATTCCATCGAGTTGGCGGCTTGGAACGAGTGGCTGAACAAGCGCTACCCGGATCGTGTCAGACTCGCTGCCATGTGGAACGTGCCGCCGGAGTCCCTTGTAGGAACGATCTCTCTTCCTAGTGAAATGGAATTTTCTCCGCGTGGAATGTACGTCGGAGTCAACTCTCTGAGGGTGAACGACTACATTCTTTTCGCGCAAGAATCGTTTGCACAATGGGTGCGTACGATGCGGGAAACCATCCATGCTACAGGCTCTCAACAGCTGGTCACGGTCGGTCAGGATGAAGGCGGGATCCAAGACCGCCTTTCGCCAGCGTTCTGGGGTTCGTCTGTCGACTTCACGACGAATCACTCCTGGTGGCAGAACGACTACATTCTTTGGGATTCGCTCGCGGCGAAGCAGCCGGGTGAAGCGATGCTAATCCAGGAAACGGGGCTGCAGCGGGAGTTGAACCTCGATGAGATCGCGCGGCGCACTCCGGAGAATGAGGCTGCTCTCCTCGAAAGGAAAGTCGCGACTTCGTTCATACAAGGGTCGGGAGCCATCGAATGGCTCTGGAATACGAATTCCGATATGACGGAGAGCAACGAGACGCCGATAGGGGCAGTGCGTACTGATTACACCGAAAAGCCAGAGGCGACGTTGCTGCGGAAATTTGCTCAATTTGCGCCTTCGCTGCAGGAGCATCTTCGAGATCCTCAACTTCCCCCGATCGCCATCGTCACCTCGCAGGCGTCGCAATATTCCGTACTGGCCGATTTCCAACTGGAGGCACAACGGCGAGCCGTGCGCGCGCTGACATACTTGGCCAGGTTGCCGGTTTATGTGGTCGCTGAGAATCAGATCGAAAGGCTCGGCAATCCAAAGCTCGTCATTCTTCCATCGCCGCAGGCGCTCAGCGACGCGGCCTGGGCAGCGCTGGTGAAATACGTAGATGCGGGAGGGACTCTTCTTATAACCGGTCCCGTCGAGCGGGACGAGCATTGGCAGGTAAGGCATCGAACTGTCGGACTTGGGGTCAAAGCACATGCTGAGCCCCTGGTCTATCACAACGCTGCCATATCTTTCGGGAACGCCAGGATTCATCTTGCTTTCGGCCAGCAACAGCAGAATTGGTTGGATTCGCTGAAGTTCGAGGATGACTCGACGCTCAAGGAGGTTCCGCGCGGCGAGGGTCGCATTTATTGGACAGCGTACCCGGTGGAGTTGGCGGAGGACCTGCAATCCGCAGCTGACCTCTATTCTCAGGTGGCCGCACGGATGAACCTATCACCGCCGTTCACCTCAGGCACTGTGCTCGCATCGGGCGTTCTGGTGTTCCCGACCGTAATGGCAGATTCGGTAATGTACGTGTTTGTGTCAGATTCTGACAAAGACATGAGCGTCGATATTCGTGACCAGGCGACAGGAGTTCCGATTGTCTTTTCTTTGCGGGCCCAGCACGCGGCGCTTGCGGTGATTGGGAAGAAGGAGAAGAAAGTCGTCGCCAAATATGGCTTCTAGTGTCTGCCCGTTGCTTATTCCCATACCCGCATCTGAGCCCAGGCGACTAAAACAATGAAGTGCCGGGCTCTGTTCGAAACGCTCTCCTTACAGCATCTGGGGTATTGTTTCTCTCCGCCCAGGAAAATACTTTCGGGGTATTAGACCAGCCTAAAATGCTCCGCTCATCGCTGGGAAAAGGCACACAGGAGTAAAAAGGAGGAATGAGATGCCAAAGGGTACGCTGCGGGATCTGTACATCGATGAACTGAGGGATCTCTATAACGCCGAGACCCAATTGACAAAAGCACTGCCCAAAATGGCGAAGACATCTTCGAACAGTCAACTACGGCAGGCATTCGAAGAGCATCTCCGGCAGACATCTGAACACGTTTCACGCCTTGAACAGATATTCGACATGCTGGAGGAGAAGGCGACGGGCAAGAAGTGCCTTGGGATGGAAGGTTTGCTGAAAGAAGGTGCCGAAACAATCCAAGAAGACTATGAGAACGCGGTAATGGATGTAGCCATAATCGGCGCCGCTCAAAGGGTGGAGCACTATGAGATTGCCGCCTATGGCACAACGAGGGAACTCGCCCGACTGCTAGGAGAAGACGAACACGTTCCCCTTCTGCAGCAAACGCTGAACGAAGAAAAGCAGACGGATGAGAGACTCACTCAATTAGCAGGGGAGATTAATTCGCAGGCTCTGGAAGCTGGCAAGGGAGTGGGGGACTCGCAAGGCGAAGAGGGAGAAGGAAAGAGACGAACCAGGAGTTCATCTCGACGCGCAGCTTAAGCGAGCCCGGTGGAAGGGCGCCTGCCCTTCCACAAACTCTCATCCTGCATCTGGAGAATACGGCAATTACAGTATGGGCCAACCTCAATTACTGAGGATATGTTCTTACGGCAAATGCTTGCCCACTTCGTTCGCCGTGAGGATTTCAGATGAGCGAGTACGCCAGTAACCTCCATTCCTCTGGAAGTTCCAGCGCCTCCTGGCACTCTTTGTATCAAGCTGCTCTATTTGAGACTGATCGGGAGCTGATACCTGGCAGAATTGCCAAGGCGGAAAAGGCAATTCTCGATCGCGTAAAGGAGCTTTTCGGAGTTGATTCCGACCACATTGAGGAAGACCAGATTCTGGATGACGCACTGTACGCTCTACGGGCGTTGCGGAACTGCGTGGTATCGGAAGCAAACGCGGCATAGGCGGTGCCTTCTAGTGCCGATCCCGGGTCCACCGGTTCTAGCCGGCAATTCCTAAGTGAATGCAGTTCTTCTAGTTAGGGCAACGCTGTATTGTTGGCGTTCGGCGGTCGTCTTAGAGTGCAAGAAACCAAGAAAGTCGAGCTGCCCTCTAATGGCGAGCAAACCGACAATGCAGGTTCCATCTGCGCAATTTCCATCTATGAACATCAATCTAAAACACACGTTTGAGAATGCAGTCCGTGACATTTATCAGGCCGGAATAACCGGGAAGACGTCGAATTATCGCAGGCCCATCGTGCAGCGATCGCCCGCGCCCTCGGAATCTTCGGATAATGTACAAAAAAAGGCGCTCTCTGACGCTGCTAAGGCTCTAGCCCAACTGTGGAAAGTTGCGCCGAACTCCGGTCGCTGATATTTCGGGGAGTGGCCTTCAAGAGATTGCAAGAATCACCACCGAGGGGTGAAGGGGTGGTTCTTTCGCAGGCGCAGTCCTCTTGCGCAACGAGACGATGGTGGTGACAATAATTATCATCAACAACAGCGCGACGGCGGCGGTTGCAGCTCGTTTTCCGGTTTTTGGATTGCCAACGATCATTACAGCTAAGACCATGCGACGAAGTGCGCGTGTTTTCTACCTCGCTTCGTATGCTTCCATGAGTATTGGTTGATGCAGGCTCTCGGGCAATCGGCCCTTCCCTGTAGGGTAAAAGAGGGGGAGCCTCAAATTCGCCCTGGATCTTCCGGATCTGGTTCTCTGATGGGTACGTCCGGATTTTCCGGTGGATCGACGGGATCCTGGATTGGCGATGGATATGGCTCTGGCGGGGTCCGCAACCGGTACTGGAATCTAGGATCTTTGTCGGGATGCATGCCACTCTGATGCTGGCGAAGGGGCAACGGCAGCCATTGATTATGGAAGGGAAGATCAAGGGATCAGTTCGATACTGCTCACTTGGATGGTGTTGCTCTTCTCCAGTTTGCCCATGACCTTTACCCGCTTGCCGATGAACTTCTTAGCTGTCCCATGGTCGTCCAATTGGTAGTTGAGTTTTGTCACGGGATCCTTCAACAAGAGACTTCCTTTCTCTTGTTCAATGCGCCCGGTAAATGCAAGTTCATCCTGAGTCTGATTCGAGGGAGAAGACGACACGCCGGAGCGTGGAGTCTGCGTCTCTGAGGAAGCGGAAGATTGTTGTGCTCTTCCTGGCGGCGTTGCGTTCGTCGGTGTCGCATCTTCGTCTGCCTGTTGACCGTGTGCCGACGAGGAAAGAGCGAATGCCGCCAAAGTCAAAGCCGCGGCTACCAGCAGTCGAAAAAAGATCTCTTTCATTTCCTCGCACCTCGATTCACATTCAATGCATTTCCAGCTGAATGGAGTCGACACTTGCGCTCAACTCTCGGAAGTTATGGAAGCAACTTTGATCGTGTTTCCAGTGCGCGTGCCGACGACGCGAGCGCGTTGGCCCGCCAGCTTCTTAAATAGACCAAGATCGCCTTCGAGGAGGTAGACGGATTCGTTATCAATGAGTGCGAAAGTTGAGCCCCCATGAACACAGACACGGACGCAAGTACTTGCTGAGCGGTCAAGAGCGGGCTGATGTCTTGCGCCACAGTGGGAACAAGTAATCATACCTTCGAAGGACCGAGCACCTTCCGGTGGGCTTACGCGCACCGTCTGACCGACAGCAACCCCTGCAGCCGCTCCCAAGCTGGCCAGAAGCAGGGCTAGCGCCAGGGCAACGGCGGTTCCGAGCAAGATGATTTCGCACACGTGTTTGGTCTTCATGAGGATCTCCCGGTAGTGCGACAGTCAGGGATGCACGGTTCGATCGGATAGTTCGCACAATAGGGGTAGCACATGGGTTGCCATTCTCAACGAAAACCGGCTCTACGCTTTCCTTTTCAAATGGAAGTGCCAACGATGAATGCAACCGCAACACCGTTGCGGTGTTGAGAGGGGAGCAAGGTAGAAATTTCTTGCAGGAGTGCAGTCTTTCCGGTCAAAATGCCCGATCGCGCATTAGGCCGCCGCCGCGGCCGCTTGAATCGCGCCGAGACTTGCTGCTTCCTGGGCGCCGGCGCCCCGCAGAAGCTCAATCGCGCCTGTCGCTTTTGTCTTCTCCGCGCACGAGACATACACCAATGCACCTACATCGCAGAGTTGGTGTCCAAGCCTTTGCGCATCGTCGGGAGAGAATCCGAGATCGACCAAGGTTCGAGAACCCCGTGAAAGTGAAGATGAATTCTTCTCTGTGAACAGCGCATTCAGGAACGCTTCAGATCGAATGAATACGCCAACGGTGGGAATCACCACCGCCCCGAACTTTGAGAACCAGCGAATCATGCGCGTGGTCGTTGCACTCTCGACTCCTGCAACACAGTTCGTCGAATCATGGAAGATTCCCGCGTCGGGATGCGCGGGTGAAAGAACCATACAGATGTTCTCATTGTGGTAACCAGCCTGGTTTAGTGCAGAAACAACCTCGGCCAAGGCCACGTTGCGCGAGTACATTCCGTAAGCTGCGGTTCCGCTACTGATCATGACTGAACTCCGAAGCCGGGCTATGCGGAAGGCTGTAAATCCTTCTACGGCGCAGGCAAGTTTGTAAAAGATACAAAGATTACCGATTTGAGGCACTAGGGTGAATCATGTAAGGCTCCCTGAGGCTGGACTAGAGCCCTTTTGCTATGGGGAGGGCTCGATTTTCAGGACCCTGATAGACCTGACGTGCGGACGAACATTCCCGACGACTCTTACGCGGTGATTTGCATAGACCTCAATGGCTTCATTGGCTTCAAGTTGGTATGCCGCGCTGTCCTGCAATTGGAGCACAAACCCATTCCCGTTTTTGATGATTTCACCCGCATAAGACTGGGCGGGCTCCTGCTGGTTTTGCGGATCGGCAGGCAACTTCGCTTGTTGGTCTTGAGGTTGCTCCGGTTGCGGAACGGAGGGGTTCCTGGGTGGCAATGGCTGGGGAGCCGGTTGTGGTTTCTGCAGCTGAGACCACGCAATCAAATCGCGGCTCGTGTATGCATCTTCGGGAGTCTGGAGCGTCGATTGTTGAGGAAAGGCTCCTGGTGCAAGCAGCAACAAGAGTGCGATAAGCGTCGTCATTCGACCCATGATTACGTCTCCGAAAGACGAAGCTTTGGTTCGGATATGTCGACCCTCAGGTGCTCTGAGTTAGCGCGTGACCCAGACAGGCATCGTCAAAGGCCGTTTTACGCGTCGCCCCACAAAGGGTCCATAGAGTGTTCGCGGTACCGCGAGGCGAACAGTTCTGCATGGGCTCAAAAAACGTGAACAATACCGTTCCGCACGGCATAGCGCGTCAGATCCGCGACGGAATGTAGACCTAGTTTTCGCATGAGGTTTGTGCGGTGTGTCTCAGCGGTCTTCACACTCAGGTTCAGGGTCACGGCCACTTCTTTGCTTGTCCGCCCTTCGGCCAGCAATTGGATCACTTCACGCTCGCGCGCCGTGAGGAGGTCACCGGAAGGATTAGCTACATCTTCGATCTCGGAACGTTTCTTTTCGCGGTTCAGAAACCCGTCCAACACCATCTGGCTGACGCGCGGCGTGAAAAATGTCTTCTGGCTCTCGAGAGCCTCCACGGCGGCAACCAAATCGCGCCCGGCATCGGATTTAAGAAGGAATCCGCGAGCGCCGGCCCGCAACACCTCGCGAATGACGTTGTCCGAATCGTGCATGGTTAAAATCAGGATCGCTACATTCGGATTGGTTGCCAGAATTTGCCGGGCGGCTTCCAACCCATTCAGATTTGGCATCCCTATATCAAGCAAAACCAAGTCAGGCTTCGTGCTCGTCGCCAGCTCGACTGCGTCACGTCCATCCTTAGCCTCGGCGCACACATCCCATCCCGGGTGACTCTCCAGAAGAGAGCGAATGCCGCGCCGGGCAACTTCGTGATCATCTGCGATAAGAATGCGGAGCATTTTTCCACCTCCGAGATACCGAACGGAGCCCACACGGGGTCCGTGCTGTAAGTTATTCGGAATCAGTCATTCAGACGCCTGGAAGCATTTACTCTCTCGCTTCAGTTGCACATCTGCTGCCAAACGCCTATCCTCTTGCTACCGAATAACAACACCGAATACGCGTCCGTGACTCTGTGTAACTTTTGCCAAATGACATTTTGATTGCGGGGGCAGTGAATTTCCATCATGCGTGTAATGTTGCATATACAGCGAACACTGTAGTTCTTCACAACAGACCCGGTTCTCCCAAGCAGATCCCTCGTCACAAAATGCGTTAACCGAGCGTGCCAGTCTTGCATCTGAAAACATTCACGGGAGGGCCGGCGCATGTGGGCAAATTTCACATCTCATCTCCACTCATTTCTACGGCGCAGTTTTCCTCTAGCTGCGTTCGCGGTTATCTCGTGTGGCTGGGCAGCCTCTCAGGACGACCCGATGGCTTTACCGCCGCGAACCTCGCAACCACCCGCTTCTGCGCAGCAGGAGTCCAACCCATCGCCACCCGCCGACCAGCAGCCAGGCGGGCAGTCGATTTCTCCGATCCAGAGCTCTGAAGATCAAGGCCGATTCGTTTTCAGGAAGCAGGTACAGGAGGTCGTTCTACACGCAACCGTTGCCGATGAATACGGGAGGCTGGTCACGTCGCTGGATCGGACAGCTTTTTCGATCTATCAAAATGGACAACCGGAAACAATTACGTCTTTCCGCAGAGAAGATGTACCGGTTGCAATCGGAATCGTGATCGATAACTCCGGTTCGATGCGCGACAAGCGAGCAAAGGTAAATCAAGCGGTATTGAACCTGGTCCGCGCGAGCAATCCCGAAGATCAGGTGTTCGTGGTGAACTTCAGTCAAACCCCTTATCTGGATCAGGACTTCACCTCTGACGTGAATCTGCTCCAGACCGCATTGCACCAGGTTTCGAGTCGCGGAAGCACGGCTCTGTACGATGCCGTGGTTTCATCGGATTTCCACTTGCGGAACAATCCACGGCTGGATAAGAAAGTATTGCTCGTGATCACGGACGGGCAGGACAACATGAGCCGTGAGACCTTGCAGGATGCGTTACGGAAACTGCAGTCGAATAAAGGGGCGACGCTGTATGCGATCGGGTTGACGAACCCAGGAATGACGCGCTCCGGCCGTGAAGCATTACAGAGCCTTGCAGCCAGTACCGGCGGTACGGCATTTTTCCCGCAGAATTTGGACGAGGTGGATTCGATCACTCGATCAATCGCACACGATATTCGGAGCCAGTACACGGTGGCATACAATCCCGGAGGCAATATCGGGAATGGATACCAGAAGATCCGGGTGGAAGCGAGAGGCCCGGCCCACAGCCACCTCATTGTTCGCACCCGATCCGGCTATTATCCTGGAGAGGCCGTGAAGTGAGGAGCCGGACGGATCAAGCCGCGGTCGGTCCTGTTGGTGACTTGGGCGGAGGCGGCAATTCAATCTGGATCAGGTTGTTCTTGATCGCATAGACGACCAAGTCGCGAATCGAGTGGAAACTTAACTTCCTCATGATATTGCTGCGATGAGTTTCCACAGTCTTCGTGCTTAGATTCAGGAGCGACGCGACCTCCTTGGAGCTGTTCCCTTCGGCTAACAGTTGAGTGATCTCCCGTTCGCGGGCCGTTAAGGTCGGCAGCTTCGGGGCTTCGTTTCTCGAAACCTTCTGGCCCTTTTCCAGGAAGCCAGCCAGTACCAGGTCATTTACGCGCGGAGTGAAGAACATACGTTTGTTCTGTAGAGCCTCCACGGCTGAGACCAGATCCCGCGCGGCGTCCGATTTTAGGACAAAACCACGAGCACCCGCATCCAGGGCTTCGCGGATCACCTGATCCGAGTCGGTGATGGTAAGGACGATAACCTTGAAGTGCGGATCATGCTGGAGTAGCTGCCGTGTAGTGTCCAAGCCATTCAAGTTAGGCATGCCGATGTCGACGATGACGACGTCGGGTTTCAGCTGCAGAGCTTTGTCCACGGCTTCGCGACCGTCGCTCGCCTCGCCACAGACCTCCCAGCCTTCGTGCTTTTCAAGGAGCGCACGCAAACCTCTGCGCACAATTTCATGATCGTCTGCTAGAAGGATTCTTAGCGCCATAAATCTGCCCTTTCCCCAAAAGTCCGGTTAGAACAGGCCATGAGGCCTAGCTCACGTGCGGATAAGTTCGTTCATTGAGAGCGGTAAACACGCGATGCTGACTTACGGCTTCTACGGCTGCCAGCAAGTCTCGAGCTGCGTTGGATTTCACAACGTAACCGCGAGCACCCGCCTCCAGTGCTTCACGCATCATCTGGGGCGAGTCATGCTGCGTCACGAAGAGAATCTCCAAGTCAGGATATTGCCTTCGCAACAAGCGACACGCCTCCAAGCCATTCATCCGCGGCATGGTGACGTCCAGCACCATCACATCGGGGTTTAATTCCCCCGCTTTTTCCAGGGCCTCGGCTCCATCAGACGCTTCCCCAATTACTTGCCATCCCGAATGCCCTTCCAGAAGGGTTTTCAGTCCCTGTCTCACAATCGGATGATCGTCGACGACAAGAATGCGAATTGTCATTCGAATGCAGTTCCTCGGGGCAGACCGACCAGACGATTTGCCACATTTTATCCCTGAATGGATGTGACAGCCTGACCAATAACCAGTGAGTTTCCACGCTACAAACTCAACAGAGGGGAAAGCGCCCTAATATCCAAAGCCGAGGCTAACGTTCGAGTCTCGCAGGACCAATACAGGGAATCCTGTATTTCGCCGATCTTCAACGGAAACCGGGAGCCCCCATCAAAGTCCGCTGGGCGTGAGTGGGAAATAGGTGCGGTCATGCAGTAACAAGTCAACGGCTTCCACGACAGCACCGATATCCTGCTTCGCACAAGCCCCGCGAACACCGGCTTCGCGGGCGGCGTCCGCAAGCTGTCTGGAAAGATGTAGAGTGACCATCAGAATCGGGATTTTTGGGAACATTGCCGAGATCTGCTTGGCAACGTCGACCCCATTCAGATCGGGCATCTGATAGTCGAGAACGACCAAATCGGGGGGTGATTCCAAGACCTGGTGCAACGCCTCACCCCCGGTGCGTGCTTCTCCAGAAACTCGCCATCCTTCCTGCTGCTCAAGGATGGCTCTCAGATAGCGTCGGACTGCGGGATTATCGTCAACAACCAGGATACGTATCAACCGAAAGCCTCCCCCGCTGGCCAATAGCAAGCACGAGTTCGAGCGGGTAATGAGAGTGGCCCTTTTCCGGAAACACCAGAACCCGAAAGTAGAAATCCCGTTGATCGACCCGCAACTTCGATCACGGCTCCCGGTTGACTACCTGTTGCCGCCTTTTCTCAAGAATCGCTTCACTCAACCTATGGGAGGGGTATATGAACCACAATCCAGTGAAAACAGTAGAGTTCCACAGAAATCATGGGCTTTTGTTCGGACTTTTTATCTACCAAATGCCTTTATCGCTGCCGGTAATCTTCAGCTCGAGTGCGGCCGCGGTGGCCAAGCCCGGCAGCAGGCTCAGACGGAGCGAGTTTCGAACTTCGCCTCGCATCAGAAGTGTCTTGAGCTCGCTCGCATAGAGATTCAATGAATGCGGCAAAATGGGTACACGCAGAAAGTCTCGGCGATAGTGAACCTTCTCCACGCCGAACTTTGCGGATCCTGTCACTAGCGCTGGTAATGCGATGCCGTGGCCTGCGAACGATTCGACATAGCCAGAAATGACCTTGAGATAAGTGGCGATTCCTTCCCAGATCCCTGCAGCCGATCCCAAACTGTGGAGATACGTAAAGTCGACGCACTCGGATTCCAACAAGAAGGTATTGTCGATCACGTCACAGAGACGGATGTAGAAGTGCCGATACATGCGTTGCAGCGTGCTGATGATGATGCGATCTTCAGGTGCCAGGACGCGAAACGAATATTGTCCGACATTGATCACGCGCGTACGGCGCGATAGCGACTCCGTCACAGCAGTTTGCTCTCCTGTCTGACCCAGGCGCCGGATGTGTACTTCGACGAGCTCGGGTAATCCGGGCACGATAAAGTTCCATTTGTTGGCCAGGCGATCGCCCCAGCTTCGCTGGTCGACCTTTGCCCCGAAGTTCGTGACCATTACGTCCACCACGCGTGCTGGTTCGGCATCCGTGTACAAATCAAGATCGCTCCCAAGATCCGGCCAGTGATCCAGGGACTTGATGACAGTAACGGCGCATCCATTCTCTTCAAGAGTGGCGCAGATACGATTGAGGAAGCCAAGGGCATGACGGATGCGAGAATTTTCTTCTTCGACGGCGAGCGACACACAGTCTCTTAAGTGTGCGCTTCCATTCATTTTCAGAAGCTGGCTTAATTGGGAGAATGCGCGGATGATGACATGATTCTTTGCAGCGAGCTCCACGAGAGCGTCAAATCTGACTGCATTAAGATCCACGAGAGTTTCGGCGATCTGATTCGTGGGTACGGACGGAGCGGGATCGGTGAGCACAAGTTCGGATAAAACGTGAAAATCGTTTTCGGGTTTTCGCGGCGTCAGCATCGGAGAAGGACTCCAATTTAAGGCTAAGGTAAATTGCCGAGGCGTTTCGATGCTGTTCGATGGAGTTGGGTTGGCGAAGCAACTCGTTGGATCACTGCCCTGCGGAAACAGAAGAAGAACCGTTCTGGCTACACTTGGCAAAATTGAGCCGCTCGACTGCCGTGCCTTCCTCGTAGTCGTTCCAAGTCTCGATCATAACGAAGGGAAGCGGATGAACCTCGTCGAAGTAACGGGTGTACAAGTGAAGGGTGTCTTCGAAGGTCTTGCCGCACCGACTCTGCATGTGTCGATTCAGTCCCCAAGTTGCAGATGAGTCGTCGAATCCCGGCCACGCAGCTCCGACAACGATCTTGTCGGGATGCTTGTTGCGCATGTTCTTGTAAAAATCATCCAAGTACTGTTCGCCCCAATTGCTGCCATCTGGAGTCCACCCTTTTTGTCCAGGCTGTACCCAGGCGTACATTCCGGCGAAGTCCGAGGCGTACTGCGGAGGCGGTTCATCTTTGTAGATCAGGATAGGAGACGACTCCCATGACTGGCAGTGCTCAACCACCCGGTTCCAGTCGACGCGGCCCCGCTTCGGAAAAATGAAAATCATCGGGTGTCCGTTATAGGTTAGATAAGAACCGCGATGAGGCGCGCTGGGGCCGATATAGGACTTGTAGGCCTTATCGAAAGCTGAAATTGCGTCGTCAGTGGCCTGGTCGTCATCATCCGCAGGCTCGTTGTAGAGTAGAGCTACCTGAAAGCGACTTTCGTCCGCAGTCTCCTGCAGCAGTGCAAAATTGTGATCTGAAAATGGGGCTCCTTCTCCGTACCAATCGACGACAAACGCCGAGATGCCCATGTGTCGAGCCTGTTGGATTTGTTTTCGAAGAACCGCCGGATCGTAGCTGGCATAGCCGACGTCCAGGTGTTGCCGATCGCCGAACCACGGCATGTAAACGGCGAGAAGCCTGGGCCCGGCGTTCGGAGCCTGCAGATTGCGGTCCGCCGCGCGACGTATGCCGGGCGTGGTGCATCCCGTTCCTACCATAAAACACACGATCGCCAGTGCCAGCAGTTTGTTAGACAAGAAAGGACTCCACATTGCGATGAGCTTTGGATGCCGCGCCCGGAGCCTGGGTTGGCGGGATGGCGCTTCTTCAGAACTGAGGGACGGCCTGGAGCTGGCGGATTACCCAACGGTCTGCACCAGGGGTCATCAGGACGACATAGTGCACAATCGCGTGCTCATTGTGGATGGTCTTGCCGCCGTCGTTGATTTCAAAGTCGTACTCGGCAGTGTCGTGCAATTCGATCACATCACCTACGGGAGCGTAGAAGACGGCCTCGAGTTTATGCCGTTGGTTGGAATATCGCGAGGTGATGCCGCTTCGTTGCTGGCTGCTTACCGTCTCTCTCAACCAGTCATTCGCGCTGCCGGCAAAAAGGCCGTTCAGGGGGCCGGCTGAGTTTGATTCCATTGCTACATCGAGATTGGCCCATGCGAACTTGTAGTCGCGCACGATAGCGCGCTGCGTCAGGCCCTCAACAGACCGCGGGCTCGTTTTGCTCGCGTCTAGTGTGACCTGGGGAGAATTGTCGGCCGCGAAAAGAGCAGACGATGAGAGCAATACCAGGGCAATCATTGCGCTGACTCTCAACCGGGCATGATGGTTCATGTGACGAAAATCTGCCTTCATCTCACTCCTTGTTTCCGAGTCGCAGTTCGTTTCCTGTCGCGACTCCGGACGCAGCCGAGACTACGACAGGGCCTTTGGCGACCAGCGTAGCGCGGGCGATATCCTGCTTAACCGGAGCATCCACGAAGCTAACCTCGTGGCCATCTTTCGCAGTAAACGTCACGATGGTTCCATCCGGCACCGGATTACCCGAGCAGTCGCGCACCGGTTCAGTCTCGACGAGAATGCCTTTCGCTGTTTGCTGTCCCTTAATTCGTAGATTGCATGGGTCGGAGGCGACTTGCTGCACGACCCTGCGCGCGATTAAGTCGCTGAGCGACGCCGAAATCTGTAAGGCACCAGCCGACCTTCCCGAACTGGTGCGAAACCAGGCGACGCCATCGTGAGTCTGTGCATTACGCGAGGAGGGAGCAGAGCCCTTGGCGGTCAATTGAAACTGAATCGCGGAGGGTGTCAGAATCAGATTATGAAATTGGTCGAAGGGCAGCGCTACACCGCTGATCACATCATTCACTCCCACCGGAGCGCGCGATGGGTGGACCAGAAACGTAAGAACGGCCGGTTTGCCAGGAGCGACAAAAAATCGAGCACTGCTGCAAGTGCCGGTACATAGAACAGCCACATAGTCGCCGGCGCTTTGAAGCTCTTTTGCGCTCAGATCGATATTCTGTCCTAGCACCACATCTCGCTTGAAGGAGATTGATGGACCTCTAAGGTAGAAGGTGGCCGAGCCATTCCCCGTGGTTGCGATCGACGCTGCCTGCCCGGCAACGGCGTTGGAAGGAACAGGGAGTGATGCCTCCTGCCCCGCAGCAACCATCGCCAGGCAGATGAAAACACCTGCGACCAGAGCGCCATGCACGCTATGACCTTTGCAGGCTGTATTGATTGACGACGACATGAAAGTTCTGAACCTTTCCGGCCACGGATTGTGGAATCTCAACCGCAAATGACTCGGTTGACTGCGGAACCAAGGCTTGTTCTACGTATCCGTCGGAGACCCAGACGACCTTGCCACTGTTATCGTAGAAACTCGCAATGACGTGCGGGATGTTTACTGTCTGCCCGCTCTCATTCAGCAATTCTCCATGCAGTACCGAATGACCTTGCGCATCCGTTTCAAGCTTTTGGTTCATCACCCCGATAACGGGGTCGGACGACGCGGGGACAAGCGTGGCCTTAACATCCATCCGGACATTCTTCACCTTGCTCAGGCTGAGGTGGGGGAAATCGATGCGATATGGAGTAACCTGCTTGGGCAGCAACACGTGAAGAATCTTGTCAAAGCTGCTTTCATCGTCGATCGCGCTACCGGAAGCGTCGACCAGTGTGGCATTCACATTGACGAATGCCGGAACCGTATCTTCATTCACGACTTCGCCCATAACAACGGCGCCTTCGGCGGAATCGACGGCATTCATGGAGACGATGCGCACATTCGGAGCATCGACATTGTGCGATCCCCATTCCTCCCCTGCGGATCCTGTAACCAGATCCCAACGCAGGTAGTTAACCGGGACGATTTGGGCGGGCACATTTGGCTTTGGTGTTTCATCCCAAATCACTTTCCAAACATCGCCTCGGTGAGCGAGGCGGAAATCGCGAATATCCTCGACTGGCCCTACTGGAGTACTCCAGTGCAAGCGCGTCCGCATTTGAGCTTCGGAGTTCGTGGCGTGAAGCGGCCGCGTATCGAACCGCTCCAGGCTGGAGAACGAGCGTAACCCGCCGTTGGAACCAACCCACTCCTGGATGAACGATTGCTCATTCAGACTGTCACTGGTGCGTTCGACACTGGAAAATGCCCGATCCCAGTTCCGCCGTTGGACCTCGAGCAGGAAATTATTGAGGGCCTGTTCGGGATTAGGAGCACTGGTGTTGAAGCCGGGTAAAGCCGCTCCCGAGGCGATGCCAACGGTCCCCGCAGATCGCCCTGTAGACAATCCAATAAACATGAGAACAACTGTGACCGCGACAATGAGAATGACAATTGGCAGAGTTCGCATCATTCCATTTTCCTCAGGCTACGTAATCACGCGCAGGTTCCGAATACTCTCTCTGCGGCTCGATCGCTTTTCGTACATTCTGTCTGGCCGGCAAGAGGAGGACCAGGAAGATCGCCAACACGCTCACTCCGATGGGGAGCGTACCCCAGAGTAATCCCATCCACGCGGAGGGAATAGCATCAGAGTCAATTCGGTGGGCAGGAGGAACGTCGTCTTTCGACCACGCTGTGATCTCGCCGTTGTCGAAGGTCTCCGTTTTTCGCCAACCGACAAAGGTCAGCAGCGGTTCGTAATAAGAATCATGGACAAACACATACTTCAGTCCGTACCGATTCGCGTGTTCGAGCATGGCGCGAAGCGACGCCATACCCGCAGAGCCATAAAACTTGGCATTCGTTAGCTGCGCCGAGCCGTAGTGAGTCATCTCCGGCAGAAGCCTGGCCGAGTTGTAGTCGCCGTCGACGCTGCTGGCGTTGGTATAGGTAGAAACTTGTGCGAGTTCGCTGCCGAAACCAAGAGTGAGATAGCGATAAGCGTCGTGGCCATCACGATTGAGAAATGCGATCACGGGATTCACGTTTACAGTCGCAGCCGGGCGGTAGGGATTCGCTGTCAGCCAGGCGAGAGCCGCGCCGACCGTCGCCACTGCAGCCAACGACAAGGCGACGGCAGCTTTCGCCCGAAAACGATCGAGCAATTCGACGGCTAACAGACCCACAATCGGCATAGCCATCAACGTCGCCCAGAATGTAAAGCGTTCGAAAGTGAGAACGTCAAACGCGCGCCCCAGCAGCCATCGAGGCAGCGGCGTTGTGCCCCCCAGCCCAAAAATGAGGGTGAGCCAGAAACCGAAGAGAAGTGGTCGGAGCCTGCGTACTGAGGCGCCTCGGATGACGATGAATGGCAAGGCCAGAATGAGGGCTCCGTACGGAATCACAAAATTGTTCATCGCCGTAATGGAGTTCAGGAGGAAGTTCGCGCGACTGTCGTGGGGGATCGGAATCTGATGGATGGGATGCTGGAGCAAAGTCATCCAATATGGGAGGAGAACAGCTCCAACCCCGATACCGACGAGGACTGCGAACACCACTGCGCGGGAGACCGACGCGACTAGCGAGCCTTTTGTGCGGCCATCTAGTGCATCCATACAGATCAGCCAGAGCACAGGGCCCGCAAACAGGACCGTACCAAAGATCAGCGTCACGTGGTGCGCTGCAGCAGCAGCCCAACTCACCGCGACGCCCTTGAGCAAAGCGCGTCCCGAGCCTTGGGACGACCAGTCGTAAAAGTACGGCAATGCGTTCAAGTAGAGGGCAGCTGAGGTGATGGTTGCCAATTGCCCGGCCTGGTAGATCAGAAACGCGAGTGCGCCGAGAAAGATGCTGCCTAACGCCGCATACGAAGCGGAACGCTCATCGACCCAAATGCGGGCAAAACGGAATACGCCGACTGGCAGCAGAAGAACGCCAACTAACTGCACAAGCATGTACGCCATTTTCAGGCCGGCGACAGTCGAGACGAGCGCGATCCACTGGTGGGTCAATGGAGGATAGGTCGTCTGCGAAAAGCCTGCAAACCACTTCTCGTTCCAAGGATTAAACCAGTGATGGGCATAGTGCGAAGCGAGAAAAATATGGAAGTTCGCGTCGAATGAGCCCGACGGAAGTTGCATGAGTAAGAGAGGCCCGTGAACGGCTAAGGCCACCAGGACAATCGCTAGAAGCGGAATCGGGCGGGAGTAGCTTTCGTTGGGCGTCATTCAATACACACTCCTGCGCTAGGCAGCCAAATTTGATTCCTAAGGAGTCCGTAAGGTTTGCGCAATTTATCGCTCCCGACTTCTACAGGCCTAGCTTGAGGCAAACCTAATTGTTCCTATCGCATCTGAACAGGGCCGCAGAACTTCCCATATGGGACACACTTTGCGGGAATTGTTCCAGACTTCATTCGTATACGTGGTGACTTCGTGAAAAGCCGGTTTCCGCTCACTAGCTTTTGCCTTGTTACGGTTTTGATGCTCCTGGGAAGGGGAGCAGGGCAGACATATGATCTCGGTTCGGGCAAGAAAACGGACCAACAAGGCTCCAGCGGTAACGATTTAAGCTGGGGTGCGGGTATTGAAGTCGCCCGGCAAGCGCGCGCTGCCGACGAAGCACTCAAGCGGAACGACTTTGCAGGGGCGGTAGCGCACGCCCAGCAAGCCGTCAATTCAGCTCCTCAAGATGCGGAATTATGGTTCTTGTTGGGATATGCCGCTCGCTTGAACGCCCAGTATGGGCTGTCAGTGGACGCTTACAATCGCGGACTAAAGCAAAAGCCGAGTTCTGTCCGCGGGCTGGCCGGGTTGGCTCAGACATACGCCCGGATGGGCCGAGACAATGAAGCAGAGCAACTGCTACGCAAAGTCATCGAAGCCAATCCTAAAGACGCCAACAGTCTACAGCTCGCAGGCGAATTGCTCCTAAGCACGGATCCGAAAACCGCATTAACCCTTCTCGAGCGAGCCGATGCCGCCCAACCGTCAGCCCACGGAGATTTGCTGATTGCTCATGCCTACCAGAGACTGGGGCAACCGGATGAAGCAACACGTTATATCAACCAAGCCAAAAGCCGCGGACCACATGATCCTGACGTTCTGCGCGCAGTAGCCGAGCAGTTCAGAAATCAAGGGAAATACGACGAGGCAATCGCAACCTTACAGGGGATTCCGAGCAAGAATGCTGATGTGCAAGCGGAGATGGCGTACACCTACGAACTTGCCGGCAACCCCCAAGAGGCCGCGGCTCTGTACTCGCGCGTTGCCAAAGCTTCGAAGGGAAACATTGGATTTCAATTGAGCGCTGCGCAGGCGTTCATCCATGCCGGGAAACCAGAAGAAGCAACGCCCTTCCTCGATTCCGCACGCTCGATCGAGGGCAACAACTATCGCCTCCATGCGATCCTGGCAGCTCTTGCGGAATCTGAAGATCGTCTTCCCGACGCGGAGCAGGAATACAAGACCGCACTGAGCAATCTGCCGGCGCACCTGCAAGAAGGACCTCTTTATCCGATCGAGTTGCGGCTGAATCTATATGAGACCTACGTACGGCTTGACGATGACACCAACGCAAAACAGCAATTGCAGGCGGCTGCGACCGCTATTCAACAGGTTCGGGTTCAGGATTCAGCTCGACCGGAGATGCTCCGCCTGCGTGCAACGGTAGAAGCTGCGTCCGGGAACCTGGATGCTGCCAACCGCGATTTGAAAGAGGCGCTGGCTCTCGCACCCGGCAACGTGAACTCGCTGATGAACTTGGGAACGTTGCAGTGGAAAATGGGCCAAAAAGGCGCTGCCCGCGAAACATTCTTGAAAGTTATGGAGTTGGACAAGAATAATCGCCAGGCGCTGTCAGGTATCGGATATCTGGCGCGCGATGCCGGCGATACGAAGCTGGCCGAGTCGTACTTCTCTCGTGCCATTGCGGCGCACCCGAAAGATTATGCTCCGCACCTCGCGCTGGGTGACCTCTACACAGCCGAGCGCAACTTCCATGCAGCAGAAACCGAATACGAAAACGCTTATGAGCGGATGCCAAGTAATTCTCTGGCCGTGGCCGGAGGCGCAAATGCCGCGTTGGAGTCGCACAATATTGACTTGGCTCAACGCTGGCTGGAGCGGGCGAACGAAAAGATGAGCGCCAACGTGCAAGTTCAGCGCGAACGCGAGCGCTATCTCACTTTCCGAGGGCAATACGCAGAGTCCGCTCAGCTCGGCCAGAACGTCATTGCCAAGCTTCCAAACGATCGGGAAGGCGTGGATTATCTTGCATATGACCTTTATTATCTCGGCCACTACGACGAGGCGCTCTCGTTAGCCAAGAAATATGAGCCGGTCCTGGCGAGTGATAAGGATCTTCCTCTGATTGCGGGCAATGTCTACGTTCGCAATCACGATTTACAGGCCGCGCTGCAAAACTTCACGCGTGCGCTTGAACTAGACCCAAAAATGGCCACCGGATATGTGAATCGCGGCTTCGTATGGAACGATCTGAAACAAGCGGCGAAGGCATCCAAGGATTTTCAAACGGCCTTGAAGTTACAGCCAGACTACGGCGAAGCTCATCTTGGATTGGCTTACGCTAACCTCCAGCTTCATCGGCCCAAACCTGCCCTCAAACAGCTCGAAGCCGCGCAGAAGGCCTTGGGCAAGTCGCGGCCATGGCATCTGGCGCGAGCCGAAGCATTCCGCCAGGAAGTGGACTATCCGCATGCCGCGGCCGAGTACCGCACTGCGTTGGCTGAGGACGGCAACGATGTTACCACTCAACTGGCGTACGCCGATGTTCTGTCCCGCATGCGGCAGTACGGTGAGGCGATTGCTGCGTTGAATGACGCTCTGAAGCTCGCGCCATCGGAACCGGCGATTTACGCTTCAATGGCGCAGATCCACGCGAAACAAGGGGACCGGGAGCAGACACTTCGGGACATTCAGGCAGCAGACCGTCTGGGCGGAAATCGTTTGGAGATTCTGACCGCCACCGGCGACGCGCTACTGACCTTGGGTGATCGCGACGCCGCGATGCAACGATTCTCGAGGGCGTTGGAAGTCCCGGGCGGAAACCGAATCGGGATCCGCCTTGCACTGGCCCAGATTTTCCTGCGCCAGAGTCATGCGGATGAAGCTCGCCGGCAAATTGCACTTGGTTTTGCGGAAGCCCGGATGTTGCCAGATTCCCCTGTCAGCGGGCAGGATTTCGCCGATGCAGGGAATCTATTTCTCGCGATGCACGATTTTGATCTGGCCGAGCAGTATTTCGGCCGAGCTCAAATGGCAGGGGCGAACAATCGTGCAGTAGCCATTGGTCTCACCAATACGTACCTTGCCGAGGGTAATACGCAGAAAGCAGGCTCGACTCTAGCCAGTCTGGGACCGGCGAACGACTTCCAGGACGATTACGACTACATGATGGCGTCGGCGAATCTCTATCGCCAACGTCATGACCCACTGCATTCGCTCGCATCGTTTGCACAGGCCAGCACGATCGCCGGGCCGGAAGATCACGGCGTGGCAGAAAGTTCGCAATACATTGAAGCCGAGCAAGAGGGCCGTCAGATCAGCGACAAGGCCAGTTTTGTTCCGGAGGAATTGTCTGCGCCTGCTTTTGAAGACATTAATGTCTATACTTTAGACGCAAGGATTCTCAAAGTAACCAACCCCACCTTATTACCGCCACCGCGTCATTCTTTTCAGAATTTGGTCGAGTCTCACTATCGCGTGCAATTAGGAAATCTCCCGGTGATTTCGGGATTCGTGGGTCAGAGCTTCACCACGGGACGATTGCTCTTTCCCAGTGTCGGGGTAGTTCAAGATCGCAATACGTTCGACACGATCATCAATGGAGGAGTCAACCCAATTCTGCATTTCGGGTCAAACTCAATCACGTTCAACGGCGGACTTCAATTTACGGTTCGGCGCGATACCGTGTCCCCCGTGTTCATGAGTCAAAATCTGTTTCGGCAGTTTCTGTACGTGTCCACCAGTTCGTTTTTCAACTGGGTCTCGTTTACTGGAAGTGCTGAACGGGAAACTGGACCGTTCATCGATCGAGACCTGCACTCCCGCGACGCCTTTGCCAACATCGAGTTCACCGTCGGACGTCCGTGGGGTCGCACTTCGCTGATCACGGGATACTCAGTCCGAGATTTGCTATTCCGTCCGATGGTCGAGGAGTATTTCAACACATCGGTCTATGCGGGCCTGCAACACAAGTTTGGCAATCGCCTGACCGCAGCTGTTCTTGCGGAAGATCTGCGTTCCTGGCGCGTACAGGGTACTCAGTATGCGATCGCGCAGGCGCTGTTACCCGGGGGACGCTTCGAGTTTCGAGCGACTCCACGGTGGAGTGTGCAGGGCTCCGCTGTGATCTCTCGAGGATCCGGCTTCCACTCATACGACAATGTCCAGAGCCAATTTCTTGTGTCCTACGTGCGTCCTCTACGAGGACGCGTGAAAGATGGCTCAATGGAGACGCCGGTTTCTTTCCCGCTACGTTTCTCGATCGGCGTGCAGCAGCAGAGCTTTTACAATTTTCCAGGTTCGAGCAGAAACACTGTGCTTCCAGTTGTGCATCTCACTCTGTTCTGAACCGGCTTTGCTCAGTCCATGACTCTTGTCGGACAGTTTCGCTTACCCGATACATCACGCAGCACTCCTCCAAGCACGACTCAATCTGAGGCCAAGGCGCTACGACAGAAGCTGCTGGGAGGCAGCCTAACGCTGCTAGCTGGATCAGGCCTGGTGGGCGTCGCCAATCTGGTTTACAACGTCATTACAGCGCGAATGCTGGGCCCCACAGGCTTCGCCCATGTGACGGCAGTCTATACACTGCTGATGCTTGCTTCCGCGATCACGCTCGCATTCCAAGCAGTCTGCGCAAAGTATGTTGCCAGTCATGAGTCCTGCGAAGACAAAGCAGCGATCTTTTCCTCGTTGCATTTGAAGTCGTGGATGGCGGGCGTCGGACTCGGTCTGCTCCTGTTCCTATTCAATCGGGTGATAACAAAATACTTGAATTTGCCGGATCAAGTATTGATTTCTCTGCTCGCACTAGGAACGGCTTTTTACATTCCGTTAGGCGTCCGGCGCGGTTACATCCAGGGTGTGCACGCCTTCAGTTCTTTAGCTGCAAACTTCATGGTGGAAGGACTGGTGCGTCTGGGAGGAGCCTACTTCTTAATCAAGTTCGGCCTCGGGGTTAAGGGCGCGGTGCTTGCCAGCGTAATCGCCGTTGTCGCTTCGTACATCCTGGCTAGGCCGCATCCCCGACTGGCATCGTTTGCAAAACTGAAAATTCCTATCGCTTCGGGCGAGGGCGTACAAGCAATCGTGTTCTTCGCGGGACAGGGCGCAATTAACAATTTCGATATTGTTTTAATGAACCACTTTTTCATCCCAGAGCAGGCGGGAATCTACGCGGCGGTTTCGCTCGTGGGACGGCTGATCAACATGTTCGCCTGGTCTGTCGTGAACACGATGTTTCCGGTCTCAGCGTCCGCTCGGTCGAGCGATCGCGAGGCGCGGCCGGTGTTGTTCATGTCTCTGACCATGGTCTTCCTGATACTGTCGGCGTTGATCTTTGGCCTTTGGGCCATTCCTAGCTTCTTGTGGAGGACTCTATTTGGAGCGCACTTCGAAGTGGCCAACTCCGGGGGACTCGCTACACTATTGATCCTTTACGCAGTAGCGACCGGAATCTACTCCCTCAGTTCTGTCCTGATCAGTTATGAGATGTCGCGCAAGATCGCGAACACCAGTTGGGTTCAGTTGGCGTTTAGCGGCGCATTGATCTTGGGAATCTGGGGATTGCACCATTCCCTCTCGCAAGTCATCTACGAGCGTCTGTTTCTAATGGTGGTACTATTTGTCGCCGTCGCGTTGCCTCTCTTGCGCCGAGAAATCACGCCAGCAGAGGACCTGGAAATTTACCCTCCATTAGGCCTGGTTCGACCGTTGAGCGAGCAAGTCGTGATCGCTGAGTTTCTCCGCAGCGAGTTTCACCACCCAGAATTTGAAGAGTATCGTCGGGAGTTCGCTCGATTGGTGGAAGCACCAGATCTGCAAAGCGACCGCGAGAATGCGCTCCGGCGGGCCCTGCTGTTTCTTCGGCGCGGAGCGATGTGGCGGGAGCTTCCGGACGACACGCAATGGTTCGAGGTAACACTCACTCGCGAAGAGTTGACACGGGTTCGCTTCTTTCCGCGCGCGCAGTGGCGACGAGTCGCCGAAGGAAGCTTCTACATTACCGACGTATTAACGTGCCTGCGTCAGAAGGGGCAAGAGTCACCCGATGATGAGTTTTTCCGAAAACTACGCCGCATCAGCAATCCCGTCCAGGAAGGTCTGGTGAGCCGCACCGTATTGCTGATCGGAGTGGACGCTCACAGCCCCTTGACGATTCTCGACGGCAATCACCGCATGGCAGCGGCCATGCTCGCCCAGCCTCCCGCGGCGGTGGAAACCTTTCGGTTCATTTGCGGTCTGTCGCCTGCGATGACACACTGCTGCTGGTACCGGACGAATGTAAACACGCTTTCGCGGTACTTGACGAACCTCGTTCGGCACTTATTCTCCGACCCGGAAACGGACCTGGGGCGCTTCCTTGAAAGCGGTTCTTGAGCGCGAACCTAGGGCTTTGGTTGAATTGAGCCTGGGGTCGCGGATGGGACTGAGTCTTCTACAATGCTGTTGTCGCGGCGACGCAGCGCGACCGGTCCTTCTTGGCGTCGTAACGTATCACGTTCCTGGGCTACCTTGGTCTGAACCTGCGCGTCATTGTCTTCAGCAACTGCGAAAAGCTTCCTGCCTTCGGCAACACGACTAGTGGCGACACCTACCGTCACATCGGCTCCGCCGGCTTGTCGCGCTTGCTCATAAAAGAACTCGGCGGTTTCACGGTCTCCTTCAAGTTCGGCGACGTAGCCGATATTGTTCAGCGTAAAGGCGTTGCCAGGATCGAGAGAGTAGGCTTTCCGAAAATCGGCGTCGGCTGTCCGCAAGTCGTTGCGATTGACCGCTGAGACACCGCGCAGATTCAATTCCGCAATCTGCTCAGGCAGGTCCTGTTCGTGCGACAGGTGTTCACGTAAGGCCTTCGCGTTCTCTTGTGCCATATGGCTGACTTGACGTCCTCTCCAGCTTGGATTGGTGGTCACTACCGCCGTCGCCTCGGAGCCCGCTTTGGAAGCTTCGTCGAAATATCGCAAGGCGTCCTGCTCTTCGCCTTCCATTTCCTTGGCGGCGCCCATATTGTTCAGCGTGAATACGTTGTTAGGATCGCTCCTGAGTACTTCCTGGAGAAGCAGGTCGGCTTCGGGCGCACGCCCCTGTTGCAGAAGACGCACGGCTTCGACATTCGCGTGGTTGACTTGAAGAGGCTCGTTGGTTACTGATAGTGCGGCTTTCATAGGCTGACCGCGCAACTGGTTTCTGCTCGACAGATCAACCGCCGCATCGCTGGATTGCTCAGCCGCCAATGAGTAAAACTGTTGCGCCCGCTCGATCTGCCCCTGCAATTCCGAGATGTATCCGAGATTGTTCAACGTAAACGCGTCGTCTGGATCAAACAAATACGCTTTGTAGAAGAGTCCTTCCGCTTTTCGATAGTCATGCATTCGGACTGCTTCCACGCCCTCGCGGTTAAGTCGCTGAACGGGCGTGAGTTTGCTATGCCTCGGAATCGTTATTTTGAGATCTCCCGCATGGGCGTATTGAGAAGTCAATTCGGCTGCTGCGATCAGAGTTAGCCCTAGTAGCCACCGTTTGGAAAGCATGCAGGCGTTTTCCTCGTGAGTACGAATAATGTTGTCTGTGGTACTGCCAGACGACGGTTGGATGCTGTACAGGCAGATTTGTTTGCCGAAGGATACGGCAACTCGCTGTCAATTCCGACCACCTAAGAGCCATGATCGGCATCTAATTGCGGCGTGAAACCTGCACTAAGAATTTGCCTCGCACTTTCTTGCGCCACGATGGCTGTGGGCTGCTCGCTTTTCACCAGTTCCGCCGTCGCGCAAAGGGTTAACGAACCGTCCTCATCGGCAATAATCTCGCCGAAGTCAGAAGCTAAAGCGGATGCTGCTATTGAACCCCGAAAACCATCAATCATAGAAGATTCCGAGGATGGCTCTATAGCGGTCGATCCCTCTGCGCTGCTTCCGGAGTTGCCACCGGTTCCCAAGGCGAACGCGACGCTGATAGGCGGAACGCTCGACAAGATCGATATGGTTCGCGACAGAGTTACCGTGCGTTTGTTCGGAGGCGGAAAAGAGAGCTTTTTGTTTGATCCCCGGACGCAGGTTTATCGCGGCGGCAAGGCCGTCACTGTCGCTGACTTGCATGAGGGAGAGAGGATATATCTGGATACGATCCTCGACGGCAGCACGGTATTTGCCCGGGCTATACGCCTCACGGCGGCCCATGCGACTGGAACAAGCCAGGGCGTGGTGCTCAAATTCCGCAGTAATGGAGACGAACTTGTTCTCCGCGATGCACTGTCCCCGAACCCAGTCGATGTTCGCGTGAATCGTTCCACGAGGGTTATGCAAGGGGACCGGCCAGTACCTATCAGCGCCGTTGTTCCTGGAACTCTGATCTCAATACGTTTCAGCCCAGAGGGGAGCGCACACAACACCGCGACAGAGATCTCAATCCTTGCGCAGCCAGGTACCCGATATACGTTCTCCGGACAGGTGGTTCATATCGATTTGCGTACCGGACTGCTCGTGCTCAATTCGTCGACCGACCACAAGACGTACGAAGTCTACCTGCCATCGTCAATTAATCCTGATGAGAGCCTGCAGCCGGGCGTCATGGTACAAGTAGTGACTGACTTCGACGGAGAACGTTACGTCGTACGGAACGTCACCGTCAATTCACACTAAATTCCTCTGCAGGCGGAGACTTCGGCCTGCTCAATTGAGCCCTCGGTCGCAGCAAAAATTTCTGACCAGACACGAACGGTAAGAGTCTCTTAAGGGCCTGGATACCCCAGATTCTGCGGATTGCAGGTCCCTCCGGTGGCCTGCGCCGGGGGCGTCGGAGGGGTTGCCCAAGGTATGTTCTGGAAGTCGAAGAACTCGGTCATGTCCATCTGCGCTGCGTCCCGCTTGGTTAACGGTGAAATACCAAAGCGGCGCTCAATCAATGCCAGGATAGCCGTGTAGTCCGCTACCGTGTGTGAGACGTAATTCTTTTTGGTAAAAGGAGAAATCACGATCAGCGGAACGCGGAATCCCGTGTAATTGAAATCGCAGTTAGCGCCTCCGCCCGAGCTGCAGATATCAGTGGGGAGCAGGTCGACCGGGGCAATGCCGTCAGGGTTAACCGCCGGCTGTGGCGGAACATGGTCATAGAGCCCACCACCTTCGTCATAGGTGAGGATAAACACGGAGTCCTTCCACGAGGGGCTGCTCATCAGACCGTTGATCAGACTCGATACATACTGCGCGCCTCCTTGCACACTGCTGTCGGGATGTTCGTCGAGACCAGAGCTATAGCCCCCTTCGATCATTGCCACTTGAGGAAGCGTTCCCGCCTGCGCGTCCGTTAGGAACTGAGAGGCCGGTACGACGTTTGCCGGAAGTGAGCCTGATGCATACGGAGCGAACATCGTGAGATACGTCACACCTGGATCAGTGACGTAGACTTTCCATGAAATTCCCGCCTTCTGCAGTGCATCGAAGATTGTGGGCACACTCAGCGGGGCCGCATCGGAGGGAGGATTGAATCCAACCGGATATGCGTATCCCTGCGAGGTCGCAGCCAGCAGATACATTCGATTGATGGGAGTGCGATCTATGGCTGGCGAAAACCAGCGGTCCGAGGTCGCAAAATTAGATGCCATAAAGTAGTAGTAGTTGAGATCCGTTCCGTCGTAATACCCCATGACGCGAAGGCCCGCGGTATCGGTATATGGCGGGTTCGCGCCGTTGGCATCCGAATGGATAGCGAACGAAGCCGCGGTGTAGACGAATCCATCCATCTTCGCCGTGCTGTTAGTAGGGAACTGCAGATTCCAGTCTTCATGGCTTTCATCCCAGGAGGGACTCAGATTCTCAATGCAATCGGTAGCGAGGTGAAAGGCGTTCACCTTCGCAGGTCCTGGAATGGTGGTTCCGTTATAAGCGGGATTCGAAGCGTTCGCAGGTAAACCGTCAAACGGAGGCTGCTGCGAGGCCTGGGGATATCCGTTCGCCTGCCAATAAGCTTGTAGCTGCCCGAAATACGTGTCGAAAGATCGATTCTCCTGCGCCATGAAGACGATGTGATTGATGGAATTGATGCTGGCGTTGTTCGGTGGCGGAGGAGGCGGGTTCGTTACTGCCGATGGTAGGCCCTGGCAGCCGCAGAACATGCTTATGAGCCCAATCAAAACTACAGCGGAACAAGCGTGGAACTTTTCCACAGAAGTCATTCAGTCACCTGACAATATTTCTTGACGAAGAAGGACTTAACAAGGACTAAAGTTGGATGAACTCGCCCGCAGTAATGTTGGTTTGCAGGTTTGCGACAAGAGTTTAGTTTCCACCCGCTATTCCGCTGAAAAGAAGGGCCGTAGTTTTCTCCGGAATACACTGGAGAGCAAGCGTAAGATCCGCGGGAATCTTCAAAATCACCCTCGATGCGACCTCCTAAAAGGTCGCACACTAAAGGCACTTGTTCCCGTCTCCATTTCGCCATAAACTCCCTCCGTCCCAGAAAGTTCAAGGCTGGTTCAGAGGAATCCACGGGGTGGCGTCCTCCCTCCGGAACCAGGAAAAGCAAGCGCAAGATCTCGGCAACTCCGCTCCTGAGGGCAGATGTGTCTTAAAAATTGGTGTGCTCTTGTACTGCTCCTGTCCTGGACAGGTGTATGTGAGGCAGGAAATTCCGTTGTACCCACCACCACATTGGCCGCACAGACGGCAAACAACACAAGTGCAGCCGACAGCTTCTTGGCCCAGAGCAATGGGAACGCCCCTGCCGGCAGTGTGAGTAAGGTCGACATTCATAATCTGCTCTACCCTGGCGCGACCACCAAGGTGTACGCCCATCTACTGCTATGGTTCGGAGGTTCGAACCACATGAATGTCGGTTACAGTTCCACGAACGCAAACCAGATCCACCGGCAGATCACAGACATGATCAGCCGCGGAATTGACGGAGTGATTGTCGACTGGTATGGCCCGAACAATAGCATCGACCAGGCCACGAAGCTAGTGATGACCGAGGCCGAAGCTCATCCGGGCTTTACATTCGCAATCATGGTCGACCAGGGTGCGATCAAATGGAATTCCTGTTCCGGTTGTTCGCCGCAACAGGCCCTTATCAGCCAACTGCAATACGTGGAGCAGACCTACTTTCCGTCGTCGGCGTACATGACCCTGGCTGGAAGACCGGTTGTCACTAATTTCAATATTGATCTCTCCTATTCGATCAACTGGGATGAGGTAAGCGTTTCCCTGTCGACACAGCCTGCGTTTCTGTTTCAAAACAATGGCGGCTTCACGCATGTCTTGAGTGAAGGCAGCTATTCCTGGGTCATGCCGACGACTTCTGACTATGGCACCGGCTATCTAAAGAGCTTTTACGACACGGGAATGGGGCTGGGCAACCAACAGAGCGTGGGTGCCACTTATAAAGGATTCAATGACACGCTTGCGGCTTGGGGTTCGGGTCGCATCATGGGCCAGCAGTGTGGCCAAACGTGGCTGCAGACGTTTTCCGAAATAAATAGTCTCTACAATTCGGGCAAGCAACTATCGGCACTGCAACTGGTCACCTGGAATGACTACGAAGAGGGTACCGAGATCGAGTCAGGGATTCTCAATTGCCTAAGCGTTTCGGCTTCAACTGCGAACAATTCATTACAGTGGACGGTTAAAGGACAGGAGAATACGGTCGATCACTACATCGCATTCGTCAGCACAGACGGTAAGAACCTCATGTCTCTCGGTCAAGCCAATCCGGGCGTTGGCTCGCTGAACCTCTGTAGTTATTCGATTCCGGACGGAACCTATACCTTCTACGTGCAGGCCGTTGGAAGACCGGGCATCACGAACTACATGTCCTCAGCAGTGCAGGCAAAACTAAACTGCTCGACCGGAAACCATCAGAGTTTGAGTCTCAAGGTTAATCCCACAACGATGACCGTCGACTCAGGAACCTCCGGCACCTCGACTGTAAACGTCACGCCACAGGGAGGCTCGTTCAACAGCGCCGTCGCGCTCACTTGTTCTGGACTTCCCAGCAATTTGCAATGCTCATTCGCTCCCGCTTCCGTCGTTCCAGGGGCGAATACGGCCAGTTCCATCCTGACCGTTACTTCCAGCGCTGCTGCCGCGAATCATGCCGAAGCTCGCACTTTCTTTCTCGCCGATTGCCTGCTTGGGTTCGGCCTGTCCGGAGTGGTGATGGTTGGAAACATCGACCGTGGGCGCGCGTTCAAACTTGTAGTAGCCGGCGTCCTCAGTACTGGCATTGTCGGTTCCGTCTCGTGCGGCGGAAGTACTGGCGCGGCGCAGAGTTCTTCCATCCCGAGCAGCTATACCGTTACGGTTAGCGGGAATACTGGATCCATTCAGCTTTCCACCAACCTTACCGTTATCGTGAAGTAGCGTTACGGGCGGTATATCGCTCCATGACGTATGTAGAACGATCGATCGCCTTGCCCAGCTCAGTGAGTTACGTGTGAGCAACCGCAGGAGGAGAGCTTTCGACGGGATCCAGCGGGGCAACCGGCGGACGCGCGCGATATATTTGAGCGTTTGAACTCGTTGCTGAAGCTCGAAGTGTCTCAGATACTTCTGCACCACGTTGGGCATGGTCATGCGCAAGGCAGCAGAGAAGTTCTGCGTCGCCATGGCGTATTGTGTTTCAGGATCTTTCAGCAGGCGATGCAGGCAATCAGCCAGTCCTGCAGCATCCCCGGGCGGATAGAACTCTATCGCCAATTCTTCACTTTGTGCCATTTGACGGAAATCCGGAAGATCAGCACTCACCATGGGCACACTAAATGCGCATGCCAGATGTGCCACACCGCTGCAACCGGTGGAGGACGAATATGGCATCACCGCAACGCTCGATTCCTGGAATAAGTCCGCCAGTTCGTCTTCCGGAACGTACCCTCTGAATTCAATTTGAGGATTTTCTGCATTCTCCTTCCTGACGGATTCCACATAACCTGCCGCCTGCGGATGATCTCCCCCGGCAACAACGAGTTGGGCCTCCGGTACCTTCGGAGCGAGCATTTTGAAAGCCTCGATCATGAGTTCCAAGCGCTTGTATGTGCCCCATTTTCCGAAGGCCAGAATACGGTGGGTTGGAGTTCCACGACGCGAAAAGTCTGGGAATTCGGGGCGGCGAGCCAGCAGTCCGTGGGCGCGAAGATGAACATTGTCGCGGCCGTATTTATCATTCAGGATCTTGCGATATCCCGGCATGAGAACAGACACTGAGTTCGAAAGCAGAAGCATCCTCGTGGCCACTGCACCAGCGAATCGATACAAGCGTTCATGGCGCACGCCTGCGTCCTTCAATTCCACCGTATCCATGAGGTGGTGCAGAGTCACATGTGTATATCGTCCACTGAGGCGGGCGAGCAACGGAGACATGAGGCCGCTGAAAGCGACGAGTGGGTTTCTGCCAAAGGTGCTGAACAGCAGATTAAACCAGACCACGTCAGGCTTCAGCCGCCGGATGGTTCTGATCAGCCGGTAGATCGTTGTGGGATCGTCGAACGACCAGCACCTCAATACCGTAAAGCCCTCCCGCTCCTCAAGAGCAGTTGGAAGTTCATCCGCAAGCACAGTAAGGCTCAGGAAAGGATTTCGCTGCAATTCTTGCGCGATGTGAAATCCGTATTCGCTCAAACCTCCGGTACTGGGAGGGAAGGTTGTGACCAGACAAATCTTCATTAGCCTCCTGCGTCGCTCGGCAGCAGCAGATTCGATGTGCTCTAGGGGAAAGATGTTGTAGACGAGAAAGGACTTTTAACCGCTGGGCGTTTTGGCGCTGCTCGCTGGGAAAGCATTCTGGGGAAGAGCCGCTGCGCTTGCACCGGGCTTAAGGCTCGCGAGGGAGTTTCGGATGGCTTCAGTCGTTTCCGATATGGAAGACGGCGCCAGGACAGTTAATCCTGAGATATTGGCAATTTCGAGATAGGCATTCCGGTTGCGGTGCACGAATCCCAGTGGATATTCGGGCTTGCGCGAAACGGCATTTTCGGGGTCGGCGTCCAGAAGAAATGCTAAATCCGGTCTTGGAACGATGCGCAGGAGCAGCCGCACGTAGAGTCGCACCGGCCAATGCTGAAGAGGTAAATTGGCCAACTCGTCATAGATGTAACGGTCAAAAATCACGAACTCAAAATCTTTAGCGGGTTGTCTGCACACCAGCGCGGACAATCGAAGTGCGTCCAAAATGTAAAGAAAGAGCCGAAGCAAGACCATGTACCAGGAGGTCACATTCTTATCGCGGCGCGCAATAGGCCGATCCGGACTTCCGACGCCTTTTTCGCCTTTGAATACACGGAGGGCTAGGTGTTCGCGATATTTTGAGAATGCAACGACATCGTCCCAAAATGTATATAGCTTAAAGCGGTGCCCACGGTCTTCCATGCAGCGCAAAAGAGCGTCGATCTGTGTGCTCTTCCCAGCCCCATCGATTCCGGAAAAGCTCAGGAGTTTGAACTTCTGTGATTTCATTTTGCGCTCTGTCGCTGCAAGAACACGGCTACGCGTTAGTGAGCACCGGGCGGTTTGCTAGGCGTAGCGGCAGTCAAGGCAACTACTGTCCCGATAGCGGCGCCGGCTCCCAGGATCGCACCGACTTTGAGGACGATGGTACGCACCCGCCTCTGCTTCGCTGGAGCGATCGCTGCTCCCGCGGGTTGGGCAGCAGTCACCCCTGTCACCCTTGGGCCCTCCGCGGCCGCGGTTCCGACAGGTCTTTGCAGCTTCTCATCCTGCTTGTCCGTTGCCTGGGAATCCTGCTTCTCCGTGGTGTGCGAATCGGATTGCGAGCTGGTCGATTGCGCCGGCGGACTCTGCTGGGGAGCGTTCTGTGATTTCGCCCACATTACTCCCGGACTGTCGGGCAGTTCTTCCGAGGGTGCGGGCGCAATTGAACGATCGGGGCCGTTGCTTTGTGCCGAAGTGCCGGAAGCCGCATTCTGCGCAACCATATTGGCAGGACAACCAAGAGCGAGCGCACAGAGTGCACCGAGAAGAAGACGAGGATGAAGCGGTGGCATCTGAATCTCCTTTTTCAGTTTCAGTAGCGCGAACCCGGGCGGCGAAGCTAGCTCGCTTGCTTGACCACACCGAGCTCACTGAACACGTCGGAGTACCAAGGAGTGTTCTGGGGCACTGCCTCGGCTGGAATAGCGTTGAAACTCCGAACAGCATCCTCACAGGTGTGAAATGTCTCGAACACACGAGCGACACGCATCAGTTCCAAAATCACCTCGGCCTCTGGAGAAAGAGAAGCGAGCTTCAAATCGCCGTCGCGCTTCAATACCTCTTCGAGACAACGCAGCAGCATTTCTACTCCAGCGCTTTCCATCGAACGTACCTGCGAACAGTCGAGGACAATACGCGGCCGATTGGACTCGAGCAGTGGTCCCAGTTCGTCCATGAAATTACGGACTTCTTTTACGTTTAAGACCTCCGGCACTTGCATCACCACCACGGGCCCACTGGTCAGCATCTCTAATACCCCTTTTTGTTTTAACTATTTTGTAAAGTTCTTCTTTCAGGCCTTCCGGCCATGTCTATTCGGCAGAGGAAAGTGCCATGGAGCCAGCTTCAATGCTCGCCCACGATTGACGATGCACTCCGCCTACGGTGTTTTGCCGCATTACTACAGGATCAGTAATCTCAAGGTTTACGTTGTGCCGAAGGTTCAGCAGATTACGGCCATCCACGATGGAATGGGAAAGATCTAAACCGATACCGACGTAACTGTTTGGCAGGATGGTACTGTCCTCCACTGCGGTTCCGAAGTCCACACGAGAGTTGCTTTCCACATTGCTCCCTCGAGTGATGAGACACTCGGCTGAAATGTAGACGGCACGTCCAATGAACGCCGGCGCCACCACTCGCGCGGAACGCTCGATCTGCGCTCCCTCGCAGCTCCAGATCCCGGGCTTAATTTCCGAGCCTTGGGGGCGGAGACGGCAACGCGAATGAAAGCTGTCGAGCACAAGCCGCCGGAATTCACGCGCAGTGCGCAAATGATTTACGTATCCCTGCGAGTGATACATGGCCGGCGTTGTGCGGAGCAGAGTAGAAAGAGGGGGCACGTGGTCCGGAAATCCCGAGAGATCGACCATCCAGATGTCGAGCGGCGCATGCTCACTAAATGCGCGCGTTACTCCCACACCCCGTACCTCGTGGAAGTTGAGCATTTCTGCGACGTCAAGTTCCACATAAGAACCGCATTGTACGATCAAGACCGTGCCCAGCCCTTCTCGCTTGTAGTCCTCAAAACGGTCAGCCGCGAGATCGGCGATCGAGCCTTGGTGAGTCGCGTTTCCATGTTGGCTGTCTCGATCATTCGAGATCAAAGACACGACGTCGCAATCCTGCTTGAGGTCTTCGGCAAGTCTAGCGATTGGGGACTTTCCCAGAAGCTCCATGCTCGCCCATGGCGCCTGGTACGAACAAAAGCGTGAAGGAGAATGTTTATCCTCCATCGCGCCGGTCTGATCACCGATGATGATTGCCCCGACCACTGATTTCATTTCCTTTCCCGCGGTGCTACGCGAAGGTCAAAGTTTCAACGCGACTGTTTTGCGGCCTTAACCACGGCGATGAATTCGTCTCCGACGCTGGCCATGGGTTTCGCTTGCCGGCGGCGAATCTTCGTCTTGGGGAACAGAAGCGAGCGCATCTTCAGTTTCGCTTTGTGGAGTTGAGACTTTGAGTTGCCGATCGAGCAATCGAGGAGTTGGGCAATTTCATGGTGCTGGTAACCTTCAACTTCGTGCAGTGCGAAAATACGGCGGCAGCCTTCCGGCAATTCCTGAAGGGCCCGGCGTAAGGCGATGCGATCAACCACGCCGCTCAAGTCTGGATCATTCTTTCCGAAATCGCGATGCAGTGATGGAGACTCGGAGTGTACGGGCTCATCCAGAGATACAGTTGGCGGCGATTTGCGGCGGCGCAGTTTCATCAACACGGTA
The DNA here is from genome assembly GCA_035568275.1 of Candidatus Sulfotelmatobacter sp. Taxonomy (GTDB): domain Bacteria; phylum Acidobacteriota; class Terriglobia; order Terriglobales; family Acidobacteriaceae; genus Sulfotelmatobacter. The sequence continues at coordinate 45,885 of DATMOO010000071.1, read as the reverse complement.
TTGACCGCTACGCGATACAACCAAGTCGAGAAAGCGGCATCTCCCCGGAACGATCCGACTGTACGAAAAACCTGCAGAAAAGCTTCCTGGGTCAGATCCTCGGCCTCCGCTACGTCCTTGGTCATCAGAAGGCAAACCGAATACACCCGGTTCTTGTGTTGCTGAAAGAGCGTGGCAAATGCCTGTTCGTCGCCTGCCTGGGCACGCTTCACCAGATTAATCTGGGAGTCGTCACGGCCTTTTGCGCTGGTCGAGGGGATCACATTCGCTTCTGTCGCGGAAATCGCACAAGTTGCCACGTTTGGCCTCCTTACACCTGCATGAAATTTGTCCGCACCAAACCCCGCGAACATGGTCTGAGAGTAGGGAATGAGGGCTTTTCCTTCTATCGGGTCACATCTGTAAAGGGTTGCCGGAGAGTCTGTAAGGCTATTGATTTTTTGGAGAACCCTGATCGGAAAATAAGAAAAAATCCGCGCGGGGCGCGGATTGTGGAACAAAAGATTCAATTGTAAGGCAACAAACGGATTGACAATCGTGGCTCAGTACAAGTGGAATTCCACCTCAACGCTAATCTGTACATCGACCGGCCTTCCGTCTTTAAGCGCCGGTTGAAACCGCCATTGCTTCACAGCATCGAGAGCTTTGGCATCGAGCCCAAATCCCAGACCGCGAATGACCCGAATGTCACGCGGATGTCCGGCGGAGTCGACGATTAACCATAAGATACATGTTCCCTGCTTCTTCGCTCTTCGCGCTTCTTCGGTGTAGTCAGGATCCGGGGCCGAAATCGCAGTAGGAGCGGAAATCCCTCCGCCCACTTTGTAAACTCCGCCGCCAAAACCACCGCCGCTGCCGGCACCCACACCCGATCCGTGTCCAACTCCAACACCGCCTCCAGAACCAGAACCAATTCCCCCTCCAGAACCTGTGCCATTAGATGGTGGCGCTGCAGGCATTGCTGGTGCGGCAGCAGGAACTCCGAGATTCGGCATGTGGTTTTCCGCCAGGTGCACTTGCGGTGGCGCCACCACTGTCGGTTGTACAGCAAGTTTGGGTCTCGCATTGCGCATCACGATCGCAGGTGGAGTGATTTGTTGCAAAGCTGCCTTGGGAGGCCGACCTTTCGGAGCAGGAATGGGGTCGCGATCACCCCCCCCTCCGCCTCCGCTGATTACTTTCTTGGCGACCGGAAGGGCGTAAGACTCGGGAGAGGGCGCAATCAGTGTTACTGTCTGACGCGTTTCCCTCTGCGTAATCTGATGGCTGACAAACACGCCACTCAGGAGCAATCCAATGAGCACCACGTGCACGATAGCGGACACCGTCACACCGCTCGCTCGATAATTGTTGTATTGGCCCCAGATTTGATCGGGTGGACGCGAGGCCCTCAGGGCCGGGCGTGCTGGCCCGGGATAGCGCCGGTTATTCAAAGTTCGCGCCGGCACCCGCAACCATTGTTCGCTGTTGTAGGCAGAATTGTGATGACTCGACATGATTGCTCCTCAATACGTACACCACCGCAGGTTTCGAATAGATGCATTTTGAGGCGGACGGGTTGAACCCAATAGCGGATGCGGCTGTTAATTCTCTCCATTGGTTCAAACAAAATGGTGGGATATAAGCCTCCCACCATGTGTTTTCAGCCAGACCTTAATTTGCAAAACTTGGCCGACCCGCCGTCACAAACGACCGGCGAGAAGAAGGACAATGACCACGATAACGATTAGACCCAATCCTCCGCTGGGGTAATACCCCCAGGATCGACTGTAAGGCCACGTGGGCAATGCACCGAGCAGCAAGAGAATCAGAACCACAAGAAGAATTGTGAACATTTCACCTCCAGGTTTTAACGCTCGCGCAAGTTAATCCTTTTTGACCGGCTCACGGTCAATCGCTGAGCGGTTAAGCCTCTGCTTAAAACACATCGCTACTTCGCAGCTTTTTCCGTTGCGCCAACCGTTTCCATGCGGCCCGATTCCCGGCTCTCCTCCGAATACTTCTTCACCGCCGTGAGGAAGGATTGGGAAACAGCTGGGGGCTGCACTTTTCCACTCAGAATGTCGGAAAAGGGAACGAACTTGCCGTACAAGAGATGAGTCTCGTCTTTATCCTGGGTAACTGCAGCGCCGTTGAGATCGATTCCCGCGAACAAACCGCGTGCGCGCGAATACGTCAGCACCTCGGCTTTCATCTTGATGTCGGTGTCGGCTGCAGCGTCACGGCCGACAGGTCCCGCGGCAGCGGACGCATCAGCACCCAGCTTAAATTTGCTGGAGAGCAGATGCTGCATTCCTTGCTCGTTCGTAACCACCATAACCAGATCAACGGCCTGTCCTCCCAGCTGCAAACCCCAACTGCCGCCGGTGATCGTCACCGGCGCCGGGGCGCTCCATCCATTTTCCGTACGACAGGTCGCTACACCTTTGCCGTGACTCCCGCCAAAACCGATAGCAATTTTGACCATCGACGGAATTACTGCAATGCACTTCGCATTTTTCATAACTTTGTCGGGAATGGCCTTGTCTTTGACGGCCATGATCTCGTCCAGAACTTTAGCGGACGCGTCGATTCGTTTGGCAATGTCGGATTGTTCCTTGTCGTCGGCGGACCAGCTCACACCGGCCAAGAGAGAACAGAGGCCCAGCACAAGCAGAAATCTGGGGACTCTGGAAAAAACTCGTTTCATGGTTGTCCTCTTCTGTGCTCCTGCTCCGAGCGAGCACCCATTAATGGACTGCGAGGATAAGCTATCTTGCGGCAGGACAACGTTCTATCCGGGGGAGGCAGTAAAGACGGTCAGGAGTTTCCGCAGAAGAAACACATGGATATAGGATTTGCTGAGCCGGGGCCAAGTACAGGTTTCACCCTATTGTGGGTATTACGCCGCCGAAATAATCTGCAATCTCTACTCGACACAACGCCCCCCAAGCGGGTGCCGGTCCTCTGGGACGGACCGGCACCTGCTCCTTCCAGAAACTGACTCTAGGCCTACAGCCAGCGATCCGACTGAATACGGCATTACCGGGATGGAGTGACGACAGCAGACTCTTTATGCTCCGTGGAAAGTCCCACACGGAGGCGAAGATATGCTTTACTGGGCTTTGGTGTTCCTGGTTATCGCGCTGATCGCAGGAGTTTTAGGCTTCACTGGAGTGGCAGTCGCCTCAGCGGGTATCGCGAAGGTGCTATTTATCATCTTCCTGGTACTGTTCCTGGTTTCCCTGATCTCGCATTTGGCCAGAGGACGCGTTTAGAATTTTAGTAGACGGCCACAGGGCGGTGCGAAAGCCGCCCTGCATCTTCATTCGGCAGATAACATCAGTTCGAATAACCGAGCGCCCACTTTGAACTGACCCGCCGGACCTCAGACTCTCGCAAAACATATTCAATCGAGCAATCCAGGATTAGGACTAAACGAAGTTCTGGCTTTGGGACTGCAAGTCGCTTGGCTTCTGATATTGGGTGTACCGATCGCCCGCGTGGCATGGACGGTGACCCATGAAGAAGTTCTTCGCGAACCGCGCCAGTATTGTCAGAGGGAATGTGATCGCGCCCGAAGCATTCTGATTCGCAAGTTCTTCTACCTTTTCACTTGTGAATACTGCTTCAGCCACTACGTCACCGTAGGATTTTTGCTGCTCACCCGCTTCAGGCTTCTCTTTCAGGATTGGCGCGGTTACATCCTCTCGTTCTTTGCATTAGTCTGGGTGGCGAACCAGTACATGAGCAGCTACAACCGATTGCGCCTCGATTCCAGCACGAGCAGGTAGAGATCAAAGCCGAAGAGGGAACGGTGAAGCAAAGCAATGCGTCTTAGCTCGCGCAAGCTAGGCAGGGACTGGAACCCCACGCGAATCTTGACGAACGGCAGGAATGATCACTTCAACGATGGTTCCAGGGTTGGCATTCGCCAGGCGCAGACTGCCTCCGAGTTCGGTCACGCGCTGTCGCATGCCCCCGATACCAACACCGACGCTTTCTGGACGTAACTGAATGACCTGCTCCTCAATGCCCTTCCCGTCGTCCCGAACCGTGACCACGATATTCCCGTCCTTCCGGATCAGGGTTACGCTTCCGTTGCGAGCTCCAGAGTGACGGAACATATTTGTGAGGGCCTCTTGGACAATGCGGAAAATTGCAGTTTCGAGCTCCGACTTGAGACGGCCCGGATCCGGAGGATCGACTTCTAATGCCATGCGGATGCCACTGCGTTCCGACAGACCTTCCAGAAACCAACGAAGCGCAGAGATTAGCCCAACTTCGTCGAGCAGTGGCGGATGCAATAAGTGAGAGATCGTGCGAACCTGCTGGATCGCTCGGTCAATTAACTGACTCGCTTCCACAGAAGCCTGCCGCATCAAGGGTGAAGAGTCTTTGGCCAAAATGCCGTCCAGAATCATCTTCGCAGCAGCGAGTTCCTGACCGAGACCGTCGTGAATTTCACGCGCGATCCGGCGGCGCTCCTCGTCTTGCATGGTCATCATGCGATTCGAGAGACGCCTGAGCGCCGCGGTCCGGCTCTCGACCATTCGCTCCAGTTCGATCGCGTTTTCACGAATCGATTGTTCTAGCAGTTTGCTATCGTGAACGTCAGAACAGGTCCCGTACCACTTGACGATGATTCCGTGGGAATCACGCAGAGGCACCGCTCGGGCACGAAACCAGCGATACTGTGAGTCGGCTCCGCGCAGCCGATAGTCGCAGTCATAGACATCGCCGGACTGCACACTATTCAGCCACTTTTGGTGACTCTGTTCGCTGTCGTCGGGATGTACGTAGTCCAGCCAACCGAATCCTTTCCCGATATTTGGTGGGGCTCCAGTGTATTCGTAAAAGCGACCGCTGATGTAATCTCGGCTACCGTCAGGATTCCGGCTGAAGATGATGTCGGGAGCAGTCTGCACAATGGCATCCAGTTCTTGATTCCGCTGGGCCAACTCTCTATTCAATTTGTGCAACGCGACGGCTTTCTGCTCCAGCTCGGCAGTGCGTTCGGCAACCCGTTGTTCAAGCTGGCTATTAAGCCGCTCGAGTTGGCGATTCTTGCGGTGCAACTCGGTGAAAACCTTTACCTTCGCGCGCAGAACTTCCGGAACGATGGGCACGGATAAATAGTCGACTGCTCCCTGCTGGTAGCCTTTGAGACGATCAAGATCAGTGAGGTGCACGGCTGAGATGAAGATGATTGCTGTCTTTTGGAAGCGCGGATGCTGACGGATGATCTCAGCGAGTTCAAAACCATCGATCTCAGGCATGCTCACGTCCATCAGCACGACTGCCACGTCGGTCTTGAGTAGTTTTTCGAGGGCTTCTTTGGCAGACGAAGCCTTGATAAGATTCTCGCCCAAGTCCGAGAGGATCGCCTCATAGGTCAACAACTTACCCGGCTGGTCGTCGACCATGAGGATATTCACGCGATCGTCGGAGGTCGGGGTCTCGGACGGCTCACGAACCGGATTTGAGGTAATTTCTGTGCTCGAACCTATACTCATCGATGCAACCACATGCGCAAGGCAGAGAGTAATTGTTCCGTGTTTACAGGCTTAGCCAAATATTCTGAAGCGCCCGCTTCCAGGCATTTCTCGCGGTCACCCTTCATAGCCTTGGCGGTCAATGCGACGATTGGCAGCCGGCGGAATGAAGGGTTCTGACGGATTACTTGCATGGTCGCGTACCCGTCCATCTCAGGCATCATGATGTCCATGAGAACGATCGCGACATCGGGAGTCGACTCCAACATCGAGATAGCTTCCCTACCTGTTCCTGCGGTAAGCACTGCCATACCGCGACGTTCGAGCACGCTGCTGAGCGCAAAAATGTTTCGCATATCGTCATCGACAACTAGGACCTTCTTACCGACGAGCGCCTCATCCGATCGATGGAGGCGATCGAGCATCTTCTGCTTTTCCTGTGGAAGATCAACAACCACACGGTGCAGGAAGAGAGCGGTCTCATCCAGCAGCCTCTCAGGAGACTCCACTCCTTTCACTACCACACTGCGGGCAAGAGTGTGCAGTCGCGCATCTTCATCAGGCGATAACTCTTTGCCTGTGAAGACTACGACGGGCAAGTCCCGGACGCTGGGCATATCCCGCATGCGTTCCAGAATGTCGAAGCCGCTCATATCAGGCAGCCGCAAGTCGAGTACTGCACAGTCAAAAGACTCTTCCCCGACCAGCTTTAATGCGTCGGCTCCGGTGGCAGCGACAACTACATCAATGTCGTCGTAACCCAGAAGTTCTCGGATACTGAGCTGTTCGGCCGGATTATCTTCGACAATTAGCAAGCGCTTGCGGCGTGGGGAGGCATATTCTTTGATGCGGGTTAAGGCTGACGCGAGTTCGTTCGCATTGGTGGGCTTGGTTACGAACGCGAAGGCACCGCGGGCGAGGCCGTGTTGCCGATCTTCGTCCAAGGTGAGCATCTGCACTGGTATGTGCCGCGTCGCTGGATCCTGTTTGAGATGGTTCAGCACGGTCCAACCCAGCATGTCGGGAAGGAAAACGTCCAGCGATACGGCACTGGGGTGAAATTCGCGTGCAAGAGCGAGGGCCTGCGCGCCACGCAGAGCCACTAATACTTTGAAACCCTTGTCCCGTGCCAGGTCGCACAGCACACGAGCATAGTGTGGATCGTCTTCCACGATCAGAAGCACTGCATCATCGGCCTCCAAGTTGTCGCGGTCGTCATCGATTTCCTCCATTGGGTGCTCAGTCACGACCATATTCGACAATTTGAGAGGAACGGCTGGTGCCTTCCAGTCTCCGGGCGTTAGCTTCGAGGCCGACGGCCCGACATAGGTAAGGGGTAGATAGAGCGTGAAAGTGCTGCCCGCACCCGGGGTACTGCGAAGTTGGATTTCACCGCCCAGAAGGCTGGCCAACTCACGGCTGATGGCCAGGCCCAACCCGGTTCCGCCGTACTTGCGGCTGGTGCTGGCGTCGGCTTGCTGGAAGGCTTCAAAGATGATGCGCTGCTTATCGGGAGCGATTCCTATGCCAGAATCAGTCACCTCAAACGCCACCACGGATGCTGCGCCGCTCAGAATCGGATGATCTTCGCTCCAGCGCTTGTCAGCGATGGAGACAGAGAGCCGGACAGAACCGTGCTCCGTAAATTTGAATGCATTGGACAACAGGTTCTTAAGCACCTGCTGTAGCCGCTTTGAGTCCGTTACCAGACTGCGTGGAAGATGCGAATCCGCGTTCACCTCGAAGGCAAGTTTGCGATTTTCCGCCTCGTGCCGGAATGGCCGAGCCACCATCTCCAGCAAATTCGTGAAGAAGACTTCCTCGGCCTCAACGGATACCGTTCCGGACTCGATCTTGGATAGGTCGAGAATGTCGCTGATGAGATTGAGCAGGTCCGTTCCGGCAGCATGGATCGTGCGCGCGAATTCCACCTGCTTAGGCGTCAGATTGTGATCTGGGTTCTCGCTGAGTTGCTGCCCGAGAACCAGAATCGAGTTCAGCGGTGTGCGTAACTCATGCGACATGTTGGCAAGGAACTCGGATTTGTACTTGGAAGTCAGGGCAAGTTCTTTTGCTTTCTCTTCCAAAGCCCGTCGAGCCTGTTCGATTTCCTGATTCTTGCGTTCGACTTCCACGTTCTGCTCCGCAAGCTGTTGCGCCTTTTGAGCGAGCTGCTCGTTGGTCTGCTGCAATTCCTTTTGCTGAGTTTGCAGCTCCGCCGCCAGCTGCTGCGATTGTTTGAGCAGACCTTCGGTCTGCATCGTGGCTTCAATACTGTTCAGCACGATGCCAATGCTGGCCGTCAATTGCTCCAGGAACGCCAGGTGCGAGGCGGTGAAGGAGCTTAGAGACGCCAGTTCGATGACCGCCTTGACGCGATCTTCGAACAACACCGGCAGTACGATGACGTTTCTTGGAACCGATGCAAAAAGACCGGAACGGATTGGAACTGTCTTGTCGGGCAGATCTGTGATCAACATGCGCCGTTTTTCTGATGCGACTTGTCCGACTAGCCCGTCGCCAATCTTCAACTGGCGCAGATGGCCGTTTTCGCCATCGTCGGCGAACGCTGACAACAACACCAGGCCAGCCGATTCCTCTGTTTCCATCTGATAAATCACGCCCTGTTGCGCGTTCACCAGTGGTGCAAGCTCGGAGAGCAACATGCGGCCCACAGTAGCCAGATCACGCTGCCCCTGCAGCATACCGGTGAAGCGAGCCAGGTTCGTCTTCAGCCAGTCTTGCTCGGTGTTGCGATCCGTAGTGAGTCGCAGGTTGTCGATCATCGTGTTGATGTTGTCTTTCAATTCTGCGACTTCGCCGCTGGCTTCGACCTGAATGGAACGGGTCAAGTCGCCCTTGGTGACCGCGGTTGCGACCTCCGCAATGGCTCGGACTTGGTTCGTCAGGTTATCGGCCAACAGGTTCACGTTACCGGTGAGATCCTTCCACGTGCCGGCGGCGCCAGGCACGTTGGCCTGTCCGCCGAGTCTTCCTTCCACACCGACTTCGCGGGCGACAGTGGTCACCTGATCGGCAAACGTGGCGAGCGTGCCGGTCATGTTGTTGATGGTTTCGGCCAAAGCTGCAATCTCGCCCTTGGCATTCACGGTCAACTTCTGCCCAAGGTCGCCGTTGGCAACGGCAGTAACGACTTTGGCGATGCCGCGCACCTGTTCGGTGAGGTTTACAGCCATGACGTTAACGTTGTCGGTGAGGTCCTTCCAGATTCCCGCGACTCCGGGGACTTGCGCCTGACCTCCGAGTTTCCCGTCGGTGCCAACCTCGCGTCCTACGCGGGTCACCTCGGCGGCGAACGCATTGAGCTGGTCCACCATCGTGTTGATGGTGTTCTTTAATTCAAGAATTTCACCCTTAACGTCGACTGTGATTTTGCGGGACAGGTCGCCACGGGCCACGGCTGTCGTCACTTCGGCGATGTTTCGGACTTGTGCAGTCAAGTTACCGGCCATGGCATTGACCGAGTCCGTGAGATCCTTCCAAGTTCCTGCGACACCCGGAACGTTGGCTTGTCCACCGAGCCGGCCCTCGGAGCCCACTTCGCGAGCCACGCGCGTCACTTCGGCAGCGAACGAGCGCAACTGCTCGACCATCGTGTTCAGCGTCTCTTTGAGCTGCAGGATTTCGCCGCGCACATCGACCGTGATCTTGCGCGACAGGTCCCCGCTGGCAATCGCTGTTGCGACCTCGGCGATATTTCGTACCTGGCCAGTCAGGTTGCTGGCCATGAAATTTACGTTATCCGTGAGGTCCTTCCAGGTGCCGGCGACGCCGGGCACGTTTGCCTGCCCGCCGAGTCTGCCTTCAGTTCCCACTTCGCGAGCCACGCGCGTTACCTCGCCGGCAAACGCGTTGAGCTGGTCCACCATCGTGTTGATGGTGTTCTTCAACTCTAGAATTTCTCCCTTAACGTCTACCGTGATCTTGCGCGACAGGTCTCCGCGAGCAACGGCGGTCGTCACTTCCGCGATATTCCGCACTTGCGCCGTCAGGTTCCCTGCCATCGAGTTCACCGAGTCGGTGAGATCTTTCCAGGTTCCGGCGACACCGGGCACCTGCGCTTGGCCGCCAAGCTTTCCTTCCGTGCCGACTTCGCGAGCTACGCGCGTCACTTCCGCAGCGAACGCGTTCAGCTGGTCCACCATCGTGTTGATGGTTTCCTTAAGCAGCAGGATTTCGCCGCTGACGTTCACCGTGATCTTCTTCGACAGGTCACCGCTGGCGATGGCCGTCGACACCTCGGCAATATTTCGCACTTGGCCAGTCAAGTTGCTGGCCATGGAGTTGACGGAATCGGTCAGATCTTTCCACGTTCCGCCTACACCGGGCACGAGCGCCTGGCCGCCGAGCTTTCCGTCGGTGCCGACTTCGCGGGCCACGCGTGTGACTTCAGATGCGAACGAGCGCAGCTGATCCACCATCGTGTTAATGGTGTCTTTGAGTTCGAGAATTTCACCTTTGACGTCGACCGTGATTTTGCGTGACAAGTCGCCGCGAGCCACAGCAGTCGCCACTTCGGCGATGTTTCGCACCTGGCCCGTAAGGTTGCTGGCCATAAAGTTGACGTTGTCGGTAAGATCCTTCCACGTACCCGCAACTCCGGGCACCTGGGCCTGGCCACCGAGTTTCCCTTCCGTACCGACTTCGCGAGCCACACGCGTCACTTCGCCAGCAAACGCGTTGAGCTGGTCCACCATCGTATTGATGGTGTTCTTGAGTTCGAGAATTTCGCCTTTTACGTCGACCGTGATCTTGCGCGACAGATCGCCGCGAGCAACTGCGGTGGTCACTTCTGCGATGTTTCGTACCTGGCCGGTGAGGTTGCCGGCCATCGAGTTCACCGAGTCAGTCAAATCTTTCCACGTACCAGCAACACCCGGAACGTTCGCCTGACCGCCTAAGCGCCCTTCCGTACCGACTTCGCGGGCCACGCGCGTTACTTCGCCAGCGAACCGGTTGAGCTGATCCACCATCGTGTTGAGCGTTTCTTTGAGTTGCAGGATCTCGCCGCGCACGTCGACCGTGATCTTGCGCGACAAGTCGCCGCTGGCGATCGCTGTCGCCACTTCCGCGATGTTCCGAACCTGGCCAGTAAGGTTGCTCGCCATGAAGTTTACGTTGTCCGTTAGGTCTTTCCAGGTACCGCCAACGCCGAACACCTGCGCCTGACCGCCAAGTTTGCCTTCCGTACCGACTTCGCGGGCGACGCGCGTCACTTCACCGGCAAATGCATTGAGCTGATCCACCATCGTGTTGATGGTGTCCTTCAGTTCGAGAATTTCTCCTTTCACATCAACCGTGATCTTGCGAGACAAGTCTCCGCGGGCAACTGCGGTTGTAACTTCAGCGATGTTTCGCACTTGAGCGGTGAGGTTGCCAGCCATCGCGTTCACCGAGTCCGTCAAATCTTTCCACGTGCCGGCCACTCCGGGCACCACTGCCTGTCCACCGAGTTTTCCATCGGTTCCGACTTCGCGAGCCACGCGCGTAACTTCCGACGCGAACGAGCGCAGCTGATCCACCATCGTGTTGATGGCCTCTTTGAGCTGCAGAATCTCGCCGCGAACGTCGACCGTAATCTTGCGGGACAAGTCACCACTCGCCACGGCGGTGGCGACTTCGGCGATGTTACGAACCTGGCCTGTAAGGTTACTGGCCATCAGGTTCACGTTGTCGGTCAGGTCTTTCCACGTACCGGCAACGTCGGGAACCTGCGCCTGTCCGCCGAGTTTGCCTTCTGTTCCCACTTCGCGGGCGACGCGCGTCACCTCGGCGGTGAACACGCCGAGCTGCTGAATCATCGTGTTGACGAGATTGGCAGAACGCAAAAACTCGCCTTCCAGCGGACGGCCATCCACGTCCAGGCGAACAGTTTGAGTCAGGTCGCCCTGGGCTACGGCCGCGATAGCACGGGTGACTTCTGCTGTTGGGCGCAGCAGATCCTCGACCAGTGTGTTGACCGAGACCTCCATCTCACCCCATGCGCCCCTGGATTCGTGAAAGCGGGTTCTTTCGCGAGTCTTGCCTTGCTTTCCGACCACATGGCCCACGCGCTTCAGGTCTTGGGCCATATGTTGGTTCGTTGCAACGATGTCGTTGAAGGTATCGGCGATCTTGCCCGGCAGTCCGACCCACGTGCCCGGAAGGCGCACGGTGAAGTCTCCATTTCGCATACTCTGAAGAGCCGCGAGAATCACATTGAGATCAAGAGACTCGTCGTGGGACTTGGATTTTCCGTTGTTTTTTGGGAGCGATGCAATTGCCTCATTGGGGGCGGGTGCAGCTCCGTTGAGGTTCGACCTCTTCATCTCGAATCTCCCCAGGCCTAAAAAGGACGCGCTGCGACCTCACTATTCCCACTCGGTCGGAACAACGCCCGGCCATTAACGCGTCCTCGCCCAAACGGAAGAATTCGACGGGTATGGGGAAATTGGGCCCTATGCGCAATCAAGCGCGCAGAGCTTTGCGCGCTCAACGGCGATTGGACCATGTTCAGGAACGGGAATCCCTAAGGTAATTCCTGTATATGCCCGGGCGGGGTGCCGAAATCAAGCCACCCCCCCCGTTCACATGGCGAGAGGCAAAAAGGGACCGTTCAGACGGCCCTTCTCCCCATAACGAAATGCAAAATAAGGGAGATGATCGCGAACACCAACAGCAAGTGAATCAGTCCGGAAGCGACGTGAAAAACAGTGAATCCGCCAAGCCACGCGATCAACAAAATGATAAATAATACTGTCCAGATGCTCATGATCTCTATCTCTCCTTCATTCTCATGACGTTACAGAACCGTTGCCAACTTGTTGTTTACGCTAGCCCTCGGCTTGGCGCCTGTCAGTAACGAGAAGTTGGTATCTGGGGGGAATTGTGTCTGTATCGGGGCGCAGGACCAAACCCGAGCAGAGTTGCCACCGTTTCCGCACTTCCAACAACTTGGCCAACCTTGGGTTGGTCTTTGCAACTAAGAAAGACCCCAATTGGCCTTTGGAGAGGGAGAGAGGAGATCATATTGAAATTCTGACCGCCTCGGCACAGTTTTCCAATTCCGAGGTTTTGAATGAGTCTCTATGACAACTTTGTCGCAGCGTGTGTTGAGGTCAGCCATCGCTCTTGCACTGCTGGTCGGACTCCCGGCCGGTTGCGGCGCCTACTCAGTTCTCACCCATGAACAAGTTGTCGATCTGCTTTGGAAGGACGACATTGAACCGCTGCTGACTAAGCGCTTCCCCGCCGCAAACGCAGATGATCTTAAAAAAGCGCACGCCTTCGCCTACGGGGGATCGTTGGTCCAAGACATGGGCTACTATCCTTTCGGCAACAAGTTCTTCAGCGATCTCACGCATTACGTCCGCAGCGGCGATTTCATCGTCAACCTCATTAACGAATCCAGCGATCTGAATGAGTACGCATTCGCTCTGGGCGCCCTCGCACACTACTCGTCCGACAATATGGGCCATCCTGCTATCAACGAATCTGTTGCCCTCCTGTTTCCGAAGCTGCGAGCAAAATATGGCAATAGGGTTACGTATGCGGACGATCCGAAAGCGCACATCCGAACGGAGTTCGGATTCGACATGACCCAAGTGGCCAAAAATAACTACACCTCAGATCGATACCATGATTTCATTGGCTTTGAAATTTCAAAACCGGTGCTGGACCGCGCGTTTCTGGACACCTACGGTGTTCCTCTGACTGTGGTGATCTCGAATGAAGACATGGCGATCGGAACTTTCCGCCGGGCGATCAGTAAAGTAATCCCCGAGATGACCCGCGTAGCGCTGGTTGCGAGAAAGAAGGAGTTGGTTGCGGAAACCCCCAACTTTAATTCGCGGAAGTTTCGATATTATCTGTCTCGCGCGAGCTACCAGCGCGAATGGGGAAAGGGATACCGGCGACCCGGAAAGGGCACCCGTATACTGGCATTCTTCTTAAAGTTTGTTCCGAAGATAGGGCCTTTCAAAGCGCTAGACTTCACCATCCCGACTCGCAAGACCGAGGACTTGTATATTGCCAGCGTGAATCGGACTCTCGACAACTATCGCACCTTACTGGTCGAGGTGAGAGAGAAGGATGTTCACCTGCCCAACACGGACTTTGACACGGGGCGCCTGACGCATGCTGGTGAATACCCACTCTCCGACGAAGCATATGCGCGTTTGCTCGACTATCTGGTTCGCGGTGACTTTCTGGGGCTCACCCCGGAACTGCGGGAGAACATCCTTGCGTATTACCGTGATGAGAATGCGCCCCTTGCTACCAAAAAGAAGGCAGCCGCGTGGGAAAAGACGCGCCAGGAGTTGGAACGGCTTAAGTCAGTGACTCCTTCCGAAGTGCCCGCAATTCAGATCACGGAAATACACTGAGTGTTCTGGCTGTCTCTATGAAGCTCCGACGATTTCCCAACCCCAGGCCGACGGTTAGCAACTAACCAGCAGTGTATTCAAATTCATTGAGTGCGCTGCGACGCGCATCCATAGGAGGGTACTAATGGCAGACGATATGGAGAAAAACCGGCAGCAAGGTGGACAGACAGGTCAAGGCGGACAGTCTGGTCAACATGGCGGCCAGTCCGGTCAGCATGGGCAAGGTCAGACGGGCGGGCAGCAAAGCGGACAGAACCCCCAGAAGAAGGGCGGCCAGGGCACGGAAGAAGACGAGAACGAGAATTTGAATCGCCAGCGACGTGCGTCCTAGCTGGACCTGCGAGGAAAGAAGTAAGAAGTCCCGGCCATCGGGCCGGGACTTCTTATTTTATGGTTCGAGCGCGATGCTAAGCGCCTTCTCCAGAATGCAATACTCGGAACGAGTTGCCGCCATTGGACCACACCAGGACGAGAGCATCTTCGCCTTTGCCGACATTGGAAAGAGCTTGCTGAACGTCAATCGCGGACTGAACCTTGTGGCGGTTCACTTCGAGAATGATGTCGCCCTGCTGCAATCCCACGTTATCTGCTGGACTTCCGGGCTGTACCTGTTCGATGACGGCGCCGTGAAGATCACGTGGCGCCTGAAGCTGATCGCGCAGTTCCGGCGTCAGATTGCCGAGTCCCAGCCCCCAACGCATCTTCCCATTGGTCTCGCCGGGAGCCGACATGCCTTCGCCACTGTGGCTACCCAGTTCCTCCAGCGTGACCGGAACCGTCATCGTCTTGCCGTCGCGGAGAACGGTGAGTTCGATTTTCGTTCCCGGCTGCTTCTGTCCCACCACGACCTGGAGTTCGCCGGCATCATTCACTTTGTGGCCGTCGATCTCAGTGATCACGTCTCCAATCTGCAGGCCTGCTTTGGCGGCCGGGGAGTCGGCTTCCACCTGGGTAATGACGCCTCCCATGGCAGCTTTGTCGCCGAAGAACTTCGCATTTTCCGGTGTGACGTCAGCGATACCAATGCCCATGCGTCCATGCCGGACTTTGCCATCGCGAATCAGAGCTTCCACCGTCGGTCTGACGATTTGGGTGGGAATCGCAAATCCCATTCCTGAGAATGTACCCGATGGCGAAATCAGGAACGTGTTGATGCCCACAACCTCACCCCGGGCATTAACCAGAGCTCCTCCGGAATTTCCGGGATTGATCGCAGCATCGGTTTGAATAAATTCCCCAGGCTTGCTGGGGTTGCTGGGATCAGGATTCGCGCGGTTCACTGCACTTACAATCCCGCGCGTGACGGTGAAACGGAATCCGTAGGGATTTCCGAACGCAAGCACCGTCTGACCGGGCCGCAGTTCTTTCGAGTCTCCCCACGGCACGCTCGCGAGGTCGGGCGCACTGACCTTCAAGACAGCGAGATCGGTCAGCGGATCCGCTCCGATGAGCTTGGCCTTGAGGACTCGGCGATTGCTCGTGGTAACGCGAATATCCACGGCTCCATCGACCACGTGATTATTGGTGACGATGTATCCCTCGGGAGAAATCACCACGCCGCTACCCATTCCGTGTTCGATTTGCGGCTGCCGACGGCCGTGAGGCCCGAAGAACTGTCCGAACGGGTTCGACTGTCCGAAGAACTGCTGCATGTCTTCCGGCATTTCCCGCTCGGCGTTTTCTGTCTTTGCCTTCGAGGTGACCGTCACATTGACCACCGCCGGGGTTACATGTGCCGCCAATGTTTCCATGGCTTTGTCCAGAGCCATGAGTGTGCTTACGCTGTCTCCGTCAAGTGGCGGCGCCGCCGGGGTGGCGTTGGCGGCATTTGCTGCTGCTGGCTTGACGAATTCATAAGTTACAAACGAGGCGACGAGAGCGATCGCCAATAGAGGCGCCATCCATTGCCGCGTCGAGATCCTTGCGCTTTCTTTCCACTTTCGAACATCCATGACTTTCATCCTCCAAATGTTTTACAACTAATTCATTAGTTACTAATTAAAGCCGAACACCCGGTGAACCCAACCCGCCTGATTTACGTTTCTTTGTGGGGGATTGGATTAGAGGATGTGCTGGTCACACTTCTAAGAACCGTCACACGCCACATCTGAATTTGTTGAACCTGCGGCTGCTCGCGAGTCGAGCCACTGCTCTCGACCACGATCCAGAAAGTCTCCGTATATGGAACCGCGGTGGTCGCGGAACCGGTCAGATGGACCAGTGATTCCTCCGCCGCTTTGGGAGACTCGGAATGCAAAGCAGCGGTTCTCACTACATTCGCAGTTTTCGTCTTGCTCCTGTGTGTGATCGGTCTCTGGGCCAGCTTCACAGGAGTTACAGCCAACCCCGGAATCCGCTCAGTGGTTGGCACGGAAGGAGTCACCGAAGAGCGTGCGATTTCGTACCCCTTTGCCCGCGGAGATCTCTCAAAACCGACCAACTTGGGGCTTCTCGAGTAAACAACGGCGCACGCCATTGCGAGAACTGCTACCAGCGACACCGCTAGCCGCGACGTATACGCAGCCGGCGCCGGCCTGTTCACGTCCAGAATTCGAGCGACTCGAGCTGATGTTTGACGGACCTTGCCCAAAACCGACTGTGCGAGCGCGATGCCACGGGTCACAAAACTCTTCTCCGCCAAACGCGCCAGGCATTCGGCATATGCTCGCGGACTGGCGGTCTCCGCAAGAACCGCGTCATCACACGCCACCTCCCTCTCGAGACCGAGTTTCCTCTCGATCCACCAGACGGCTGGATGAAAGAACAGAAGCGCTGTCAGAGCTTGCTGGATCAGGCTGGTCCAGTCGTCCCATCGCCGGAAGTGCGCGAGTTCGTGCAAAACAATCTGATTCAGCTCATTCGGCGAGAGCTCGCACATCAGCGAATGCGGAATCAGGATCGCCGGCTTCACTAGCCCAACAGCTGTAGGAACTCGCACTTGCTCTGAAGTACAAAGAGCGATCCGTCGCCTTCCACTATGACGTTGAAGGGTGCTTTGCAAGACCGCATCGAGTGCAGAAGAATCAACAGGGATGCAGCCTTTTCGTAATGCATTCAAATGGCAGATCGCCCGTCCTACTCTGAGAGAGAACCAGAGCGCAAGAATCCCCCACGCCGCCAGGAAGTAGATTGCCCAGGATTTCGGAAACGTAATGGCCGCGTGTCCCGCGGCAGCATTCGCAACGCCTGTGTGCAGCCATGCTCCGTTGACCCATGGCAAAAACGCAACGGCCACCAAGGCGGAGAACCACACTGCAAATCGAGTGGCCGCGTTCTGCCGTGGGACAAGACGCAAGATCACGGCAGCGCAGAGGCAGATGACACCCCCCTCAATCAGAGAGTCGAGCAATCGAAGCGCCAAGATTTCTGCCATTGTGTTGAGGCTTACGCTCATAGATGTCGCTATTTGGCCCTTTCCAGCAATTCACGCACACGCGCCAGTTCCTCGGCATCGATGCTGCTTTCTTCCAGAATATTCAGCAACAGGCGTTCGTGGGAGTTTCCGAAAAATCGGCTGACCAGATGCCGCACTTCAAAACGGGTCGCGTCCTCTCGGTCGATCCTGGACATATAAATGTGAGCACGCTTGTCTTTCACGTGCTTCACGTAGCCCTTCGTCTCCAAAATCCGAATAATTGTGAGCACCGAGTTGTAAGCCAAATTCGGCTTTGACGGTAGAGCTTGTAGCACCTCGTGGACTGTCGCCGGCCCCTTGTCCCATAGCACGTTCATGATGCGTAACTCGGCCTCGGTTAGGGTTGCGGACTTGCTACGCGCCAAAATGCTCCTCCTTGTACGCTATTGGTTCGACGTGCCAGATTCCCAAACGTCAACTAATTTATTAGTTGCACGCGCTAGGTTTTGCGTTGCCCGCAGGCGCTGAGCGCCATTTCTTGGGCTTAGCACTTACGATTCGTAGTCCATATGAAATACTGCATTTTCCCTTTGACTCTCCGGTGAAGCCTGTATAGATTGATCACCTCCGCTCCATGAGTTCGCTTACGTCCCAAGGTTCGCTCGGGGCGGGTCGGCGGTTGCAGAACGATCGAGGGTATTCGTGCCTGACCGGCGTATCCCTCTGAGCTGTATAGCTTTACCCAGCACTACTGGTCCCAGACCAAGAAATCCCAACCGGAGAAAATAGTTCAAATGCAGAAGCATGCCCTGATTCCAACGGCCGTTGTCGTCGTTTTTCTTGCCGCGTCAGCTTTCGCAGGGGTCACTGTGTCCAGCCCCTCGAATGGGAGCACGGTGGGTACGAGCGTCAAGTTTGTGGCGACAGCGAGCACCTCGTGCTCAAAAGGTATCGCCTCAATGGGGGTCTACCCCTCCGCCAGTTGGCTGGTATATACAGTCGGCGGTTCCAACCTGAATACAAGCGTTAATTTGAACCCCGGCACGTACAACCCGGTCGTAGTGGCCTGGGACAACTGCGGTGGCGCGTCTACCGCCGGTGTGAAGATTACGGTACAGTCGGGTTCCGGCGTTCACGTCGTATCTCCATCAAGCAACAGCAGTGTCGGATCGCCCGTAAACTTCGTTGCCACCGCAACGACCACCTGCTCCAAAGGGGTGGCATCGATGGGAATTTATACCGCACCCTCTCAGCTAGCCTATGTGGTCGGCGGCGCGAGTTTGAACCACAGCCTCTCGCTGAGCCCCGGAACTTACCACACAACCATCCAGGAATGGGACCATTGCGGCGGCGCATCGACGGCACCAATAACGATCACGGTTGGTTCCTCCGGGAAAACGTTGTGGAACGTGCACAGTAGCGGGGGGTGGAATTCCTATGCGCAACAGCCTCCCAATTATGGAGACTGCACATGGTGTGCCCCCAGCGGTCCGCAGACGACCTGGGCGACGTACCAGGGAATCAAAAATCCGACTATTTCGGGGAATTCAACCCAGTACAACCTCGGCGGTACCGAAGCGTACACGGACGTGCTTTGGAACAATCACCTGATCGGCGATTTGTCCTCTCAGGGACTTCCGGACACGAGTCACACGCTGGTGCCCACATTGCACAATTTCACCTATGATGTGTACTTCTACGGCAGCAATCTTGGCGCGTCGCAAGCCATGGAGTTCGATGTCAACCAGTTCTTCGGAGGCATGGGCTTCACCTGGGGCACCGAGTGCCGCGTTGGTGGAGGCAATGAGTGGGATGTCTGGAACAGTTTGAAGTGGGTCCCGACAGGCATTGCATGCAATCCGCTCAACAACTCCTGGAACCACCTGGTGATTCAGGTGCAACGGACCGGGGACAACAAATTGACCTATCAATCGATCACTCTGAACGGGCAAACGCACGTTCTGAATTGGACCTACAGCCCGTTCTCAGCGCCGGGTTGGTATGGGATCACGGTCAATTACCAGATGGATGGAAACTCTAAACAAACTCCGTACACCGTTTACGTCGACAAACTGAACTTCACCTATCAGTGAGATGGGCTGCGCTCTGGGGCGTGAGATGGTCCCGGGGCAGTCAGAAGAATACTGACTGCCCGAGGCCAGAGTTTTTACTGCGCAAGATCTACAAGGTCTTGATTCGCGTGCGAACTCTTTCGAATTCGTAAGTTCCTAATCCACGTTTCGCCGCGAGCTTCAGGTAAGGAAGCGCGTGGACGTCCAGATTCCAGTAAGCCTTACCGACGTAGGCATCAACTGCGACTGGATCCGTGGACGCGACCAGGGTCTTCTTGAGAAGCACGTCGTCGAGATTCCCGCCGGTCGGACCATTGCGCGCCAATATCCTGTAACAATCAATCACGGTTAGTCACGGACGGACGAAGTCTGCAACGATCCGTGGAATTCTGTGCGAAGCAGGAGAATAAGAAATAGCGCGAAGAAGAATATCTGAGAATAAAGACGCAGCCGTGTCGGTTTTGGAAGACGCACGAGTTTTCCTCAACTGCGGAATCGGAGCCACGGAATCTTCCTTGCGCCGCGCGCATCGAGCGACTTGGCACCGAGCACTCTATGTTGGATTTCAGCTGCTTTCTTATCTGTGATTGCAATCACGGCGTTCTGTGTTCTACAGAGCAGGCTTTGGGAGCCCTTAGAGCGACTGGATTTAGGGACGCCTAATTAATTACTCAGTGGTGTAGTTGATCTCCATCCGTCGGACCTGGACACTCGACACGAATAGCGCCAGCAGCGCGACGACGAGGATTCCGAGAATTGCCAAGGGCGGCGACACTGGATCAGCATTGGAGATGAGTAGCGCGAACAGACCGGGCGTACCGGGCGAAACTGGAATATCCACCGGGCAGAGCGATTTCAGGTAGTAGATCACGCTGAACTGTTTCAACAGCGCCGGCAGGAACGGATTAATTCCTTCCCAGATCAATACGGCTGCGGCCGGAATGATCGGGTTCCGGAACAGCATCCCAGCAACCAGGAAGAAAGCGCCGTATCCCACACAGGCTAGAATCGTGACCCCGACATATACGGCGGCGTGTTCGAGCCCGTGATTGTGATAGAGATACAGATCGCGCGCCTGCGGACTGAAATGCCACAGGAAAGCGACGGATTGCAGCAATTCGCTGGTGACAAAGATGGTGCAGGTCGCCAATAGTCCGGCCAGAAATTTTCCGGCCATAAGCACATCGCGACGGATCGGCGCTAGGAAGTAAAAATGCAGACTCCGGTCCAGGACCTCGCCCCGGAACAAGTTCATGAAGATTCCGAGACAGCCAAAGAATATTGCCAGGCGCAAAAAGAAGAATTGGACGACGGCGAACATCACTGCGTCCTCACCGAGGTTATAGCCCTCGTGAATATGGATGCTTACGACTTTGCCATTTGCCAAGCCCAGGTATAAATCGCCCTCTCCGTCAGAGTAGTGCAGGTCCTCGTGAAAGATCTCCACGGTGGAGTCTGGGCCTATCGGGCGACGCTCATTCCAGTGAAAAATCAGAGGCGGCTTTCCGAGAATTGCAGTTACTTCCTCCTTCGTCATCCCTGATTTGATCGCGACCAGGTCTTGATATGCCAGTCGCTTTTCGCCTTCCTGCGCGATCTTGGCGGTCTGATGCTGATCATGGGACATCGCCACTGCGTAGGCGATAAAGAGCAGGACTGGCAACGCGGCAACTACGTAAATCCACAGACCACGTTTCGCGAAGAAAGTCTTTTTCAGTTCCAGACGAATCACGGCTTTGATCTGTGTCCACCAGAGTCGCGTCATCGGACTACCTCTTCATTGCCGATCAGGTACTCGTACACGGAAAGAACGTCGTCGTCCGCCGGAGCGATGGATTCGATCTGGAGGCCGTTCAGAGCCAGCTGATTCATCGCCAGATAGAAGCGGTCGGCATCCCGTGTCTTCAAAAGCAATCCGCGCCCGTCGTTGTGGATGGAAGCCTCAATCGTGTATTCCGATTCAAACAACTTGGCAGCAAGCTCTCTGGGGCGATCACAGCGAATTAGGATTTGCGTGGGATGCTCCTGAATTTCGTTGCGGACACTCTGGATCTGACCTTCTGCGACTACGTATCCATTGCTCAGCAGGATGACCTGATCCGAGATGACATCGACCTCGTGCAGGATATGGCTGGAAATAATGACGTAGGAGCCCTCCGTGGCCGACGCGCGAAAGAGCGCAATCATCTCCGATCGCGCCAGCGGGTCGAGACCATTCAGCGGCTCATCGAGAACCAGCACTTTGGGATTGTGGGCCAGGGCCTGTGCGAGCCGGATTCTCTGGCGCATCCCTTTGCTGTAGGCGGCAACTTTCCGCGAGGCGGCATCGACCATATTGACGCGCTCGATCGCTTGCCAAGCGGTGCGTTCAGCGTCTTGCAGTGGCATGCCAGAAAGGCAGAGATAAGAGTAAATGAACTGAAATCCGGTGAGGCCTTTGGGAAAAGCGTCGAACTGCGTGGAGTAGCCGACGAACTTGAACAGATTCTCCGGGTCATCCGTCGGGTAGCCGAGCACCTCAATGTGGCCGCGGGATGGCTGTACCAATCCGGTCATCAGGTTCATGAGCGTTGTCTTGCCTGAACCGTTAGGACCAACGAGGCTGGTGATGCCTGGCGGAATGCAGAGATTGACGCGGTTCACGCCCAGGATCTCTCCGTAGAACTTCGAAACATCCTCGAAGATGATGCGGTCGCTCACCGAATCACCTCGAAGGCTCGTACCTTGCGCATGAGGAGCCAAAGGCAGATACAGCAGTACACGAGGAGAGCAATCAAGGCCGGGAATGCGGTAATGGAATTCTCCGCTTCAACCCTGAAGAGGCCTATCCAAATCGCCGCCATAAGGTAGGCTACATCGACGAAATGGCCAGAATCGGTGTGCATAACGGCGTTGATCGCCTGCGCGAAGCCTGCGCCAAAGAACATCACCGCGAGCAGCAAAGCGCCGGCGACAATTCTCCATTTGACCCACGCGGAAAGCGCCATGGCCAATAGGGAGAGAATTGAGATGCAGATGAGAGAGGCGACCACGAGACTGCCGGCAATCCACAAGTTGTTCCAGGTCCAGCTCGCCCCCGCGAAGCTGGCCTGAATCGTGAACAGAATCAATCCGGGTATCAAAGTGATTTGCGAAAGCAGAATGCCGAGCACGGATGATTTTCCCAGGACGTATTCGACGCGCGAGAAAGGGCGGCAAAAATATAGTGGCAAGGCGCCGTTCGCCAGATCGGGCGAAATCAGGCCGGGTCCCGCAAATGCAGTCATCAGAAACGACAGCACGCCCTGCACGCTCATGTATCTGAAGAAGAACATGCTGTCGATGGAAATGAGCTGGCTGGGCACGCCCAACTTCGCAAGGAAACTGGCGCTATGCGCAAGGTAGATCATCACCAGGCAAGCGATCGGATAAAAGAAGCAGAGTACGAAGAAACCAGTCTGGACCTTCGAGCGAAAGAGATTCCGGCGGGAATACCGGAACAGGACAAGAAACCGCGACCACTCACGAGTCTGCGTGCCCGAATATGGTCGATAGTTACGCCTGTAAACTGCCATCCCTGCTCCTCACTAGCTGCAGTTCAACTCTCCATCGCCTTCAGGAAGATGTCTTCCAGCGTGTCGCGCCGGAAATTCAAACGGCGGATGCGCACCTGTTGCTCGGCAGCGATCCGGAAGATATCGCGGGTCTCGACTCCATCCGCCAGCACCATCTTCATGCGGTTTGCAGCAACTGCGCACTCACAACCCAGCTTCTCGATGGCCGCCGTGAAGTCACCGTTCGCTCCGTAAATCTCTAATTCGACGAAACGTTTGTTAGAGCGGCGCTCCTCATCGAGATCGGAGTAATGCGCAATCTGCCCTCCCTTGAGAATCAGCACTTCATCACAAGTGTCTTCGACATCGCGCAAAAGATGGGAGCACAGAACGATCCGCATTTCTCGGCTATCTCGAATCTCGCGGACCATGCGGACCATGCGCTGTCGCGCCGAAGGATCGAGCCCATTCGTCGGCTCGTCGAGAATCAGCAACTTGGGCCCGTGGACGATTGCCTGTGCCAGCTTCGCCAGTTGCTTCATGCCAAGCGAGTAGGTCCCCAGTTGCCGGTACCGCGCTTCCGCCAGGCCAACGTAGAAGAGGGCTTCATGGGCGCGTTCCAATGCCACTCTCGAGGGCAGGCCGGACAGTTCCCCCATCATCCGCACGAACGACACTGCATTCATCTTGGAGACGAATGCGTCATTTTCAGGCATATAGCCCACCAGGCGGCGAATGTTCCTGAGATTGGTACCGATGTCTTGTCCGAAGACTTTGGCGGAGCCGCCAACCGGCTTGTAGAAGCCGAGGAGAGTGTTGATGAGTGTAGATTTGCCGGCGCCATTCGGACCCAGCAACCCGATGGCACGCCCGCGAAGCGATGCGGTCAGACCGCGGAGGATGTCCCGATTTCCAAACCTGACCGTTAGGCCGTTGAGTTCAATGAGGGGCACGGACGGAACACCGGTCGGCGAGCTCCTACTCTCGCTGACTGGTGCTCCGGGTTGTGTCATTGTGCTCACTGCACAGGTGGTGTTGAATGCGTGTTAGTAACGCTGTCCCCAAGAAACATTTGCGGAAAGAAGGGCCCATTATGCCCCATCGTCAGCAGCGTTCCCAGATCAAATCCCATAAATCCGGTGTTGCTCGCGACCACGATCCGATTGGGTTCGCCATAGGCATAAATCATGCCAGGGGCGGAGTTGGCCGTCAGCGCAT
Organism: Candidatus Sulfotelmatobacter sp.; assembly: GCA_035568275.1. Taxonomy (GTDB): domain Bacteria; phylum Acidobacteriota; class Terriglobia; order Terriglobales; family Acidobacteriaceae; genus Sulfotelmatobacter. The sequence goes on along the minus strand of DATMOO010000071.1, from coordinate 21,849 downwards.
CGACGGACTGTCGTTGCTGGGGAGTCAGCGCTCCGCTAGCCTTTAGCTGTGCGGCGAGCGGGCCGATGACTGGTCCCACATTGTGATAGAAGATTGCCGAGAAATTGGTGTAGCCATCGCTCGGCAGCAGCGCCCGGAAAGTCGAGGAGTGAGTCAGCGTGTATCCCGCTTCCCGAGATTGGATGGCCCACGAAATGGTACCCATGTCCGGCGCAGCAATCAAGTAACTATCCACGAAGGTGTAGTCAATTTCGCAGTTCGGCTGGCTCGGGCTGCTCAGGCTAAAGTACACGCGCGAACCGATTTGCTTCTTCGTAACTTGGAGCGCGTATCCCTTGTTATTCTCACGGTTGTAACTATCGACGAGCTTCTCGATGGTCGACTGCAGCGTCGTTGGATCGTAGACCTCAAAGATCAGCTTCCAGCGCGGAGTTGGGATCATGGACCCGTCGAACGCCATCGTGACTTCGCCGCCGAGTGGCGCGGCGATGTCATTGAGGACATTTACTCCGGACTTCGCCTCGAATTCAGTGAGGTGCTGGGCGAATTCGGGGTCGCCGCTTCCAGCCATTTTGAAGATTTCTTCCATGATGCTTCTCGGATTCTTGATCACCGCCGACGTCACCATGCTGGCATCCGGAGAAACAAACTCCAGCGACCCCATCGAAGCCGGCGCCGCCAGCCATGAAGCGACTCCTTGCCGCTCGGAACCGAAGGTCAGATCAGCATGGCTCTCGCTCTTGCCGGCAACGTCTCGGTGTTCCATGGTCAGATATCTGACATCCCCGATTCCCGGTGGAAGATCGTGACGACTGCTATCAGCTTGTACGTTCTGGGAGACGATTTGTTCCATGTCCACGGAGAAAAGCCACTCCACCCCCTGCTGGTAAGAGCTGGCGATCTGCTGCCCGAACTGGGTTCCAAGGAATGGGTTGCTGGTGTTTTGTTTTGATCGGCTTGCGGCCAGCTGCAGTTGAGGCAAATCCGGGCTGGCAATCAACAGATCATCGCTCAAATAGACCAGCAAAGGATGGTTGGCTGCTGGCGTCACAGACCACGGGTCGCGGACGATCTGCATCTCCGTCTGAGACGGATTTGTACTAAGCCGCTTGATTTCCGACTGGAGGAAGGTATCAAGCCCTGGCTGGCGGACTCTAGCGAGAACGACCGGAGCAGTATATGTCGCTCCTTCCTTTCCAGCGGCAACCACGACCTCATCGCCAAGATAGCTACTGAAATTCTTGACTTGGTCGAGAACGTCTTCCAGCTTCGGGCCCTTTCCCTTTTGCTGTTGCTTCCACCAGTCGCGCAGAGCGGGGCTCTGCTGCAGCCGGTCGTGGAAGAGACGGTTGGCCTCGCCGATGGTGTTCGTCAGGTTCGGGATTGCCGCATAGACGACCGTGTGGTCGGGAACAAGCGGAAGAAGGTCTGAGCTGTAGCGCAATCCGGGTCCCGGAATAGCTGCGATCTGCTTCTGAAGCACCGCAAAGTCACCTAGGAGCGCAAGATATTTTGCAGAGTTCCGGCTCCACGCAATCTCATTCTGTACTGGGACCTTAGACACCGCGGCGCTGGATGTGGCCTGCTCACCAGCACTAAGGTCGGTAGTGTTATTTCCGAAATCGACGCGGACCACACCTTCGACCACGGCGACGCGCGAACCTTTGATTCCACGATTCACGGAGAAGATGGTTCCTTTTACCGAAACCAATCCGTCATCCGTGGCGACGTAGAGTCGGCGTCCAGCATGCTGCTTTTCGGCCTGCACGATGACTTGCCCACCCTGAAGATGAACGGTGGTGCCACTCCACTGCCGCGATACCGCTAGATCCGCCCTTGGTCCCATCTCAACCAAAGAGCCGTCGAGAAGGCGAACCACTGCCGTGGACCCTTTTGCCGTGCGGATCTCATCGCCATTGCGGACTTGATATCCGGCAGGAATCAGTTGCATGTTCGCTCCTTTCACGGCATACAACGATCCATCAACGGCTTGGACCTCAGCGCGAACTGGATACTGCCCGGGAAGTAGCCCGTCCGAGAATGCGAAGCCCACGACGAGAATTACCGCCGCTGCCACCGCTGCCATCGCCCAGCGCCAGGGCAGCGCGCTCGGCCGATTGGCTTTGAGTTTCCAAACCTGCTGCCGCTCTCCATCTCTGGCGCGTTCCAAAGCATGCCTGCAAGCGACACAGGAATGAAAGTGATCCTCAAAAAGCAGGGCCCGTGCGGGTGCCAGTTCTTTTGCAAGATAAGCTGGAATGAGCGCCTGGAAATCCTCGCAGCTACGCAGAATGTGCCTATTTGGATCTGCAACCGGCGCGGACTCGGCCATCGACTTCCAGACCCGGTCGCTAGCCTGGGCGACAACCTTCTCATCCACGCTTTCGTTCCGGATGGTCGACAGCAATCGATCGAACTTCTCGTTTTTCATGACCTGTCTCCTAGATACTTTCCGAGCTCCTTGCGGAGCTGTTGCCGGGTGCGATACACCGTGACCGCTACCAGCACCTGTGAAATGCCAAGCATGCGTGCGATCTCAGGATTGCTAAGTCCCTCGATAAAGCGAAGGGTAAAGATTTCTGCCGAACGGGGCTGGAGTTTGCTGAGAGCTTGTCCCAGCGCTTGCCGCAACTCGGTGACTTCACCTTCTGAGCTACGCGCGGGAACCTCAACCAGCTCAACTGTCCGGTCGGACTGACGTGCGCGGATCACGTCGAGGCCGGCATTAATGGCGGCGCGGCGCAGATAGCTCTCTTCGTTCTCCATCGCGTCGGACTGGGACGCCCGGCGGAGCAGACGCAGAAAAACGGTTTGCAACACGTCTTCGGCATCTGCGGCATTGCCCGTGACCCGGTAGGCTGTGCGGAAGACCAAGCCGTGATGCGCTCGAAAAGCCCGCTCGAGTTCTTGCGGAATGGCGATTGCCGGTTCCTCTATCAATACGCTTCGCAGGGTACTCCTCCGTCTGGCGGCTTACACCTCTAAAGACGGAGGGGACGTGGGATTATTACAGGAGGTGTTACTTTTTGTTTGTCACGCAAAATACAAGACTTGTGAGTGAAAGCGATCCGGCTCGCTAGGTCACCCTGTGATTTTGGGAGTTAGGCAATCACACCTGCAGGTTGTGCAGATAAGGAACACTATCCTTCATCATGTCGAGCTTCATCTCGACGAAGTAGTTCTTAATTCCACCGGTCTTGGCTGCCATGAAAATCTTCTTCCAGTCGAGGGAGTCTTGCCCTACTGGCATTATCTTCTTTGTCTGCGTTGACCACCCCTGCACATGCATCGAAACGAAGCGGCCAGGATACTTGTTGAAATATTCGGCGGCATCGAAGCCCTGGCTAATGGTGGAAACCTGGAACTGGAACTTGACGAGTTTGGAATCAAGAAGTTCAAAGAGAATGTCGTAAGTGCGTTTGCCGTCAACCGTGGACGTCTCAAACTCTTCGTTATGCAGACCCTGCTGGATGCCGGCCTTAGCTGCCTTCTCACCCATCTTGTTGTACTCATCGGCGGCGCGTTTCACGTCATCCATGGTCGGCTTTTTCGGTCCGCCGAGGCTGGCGACGAGCATCTGTGTCAGGCCGACATCCGTTGCCCAGCCGATGCGGTCGTCCTGGCTCGTCCGAAGCTCTTCCATGCCGAAGTGTGAGCTGACGCAGGTGAGGCCAGCATCATTGATGATCTTCTTGAGTTCCGCTCCTTTGTATTTGGTGAGCCCGCCGAAACCATATTCGGTGTAACCCGCTGGAGAGCAGAGCTCAATGCTCTTAAATCCCGCCGCAGAAAGCTGCTTCAGGGTTCCGGGAAAATCCTTGGCGATCATCTCCCGCACGGGCCAAGTCTGACAGCCGATCGGCAGTCCCAGCGGGTCCGCATGCAGCTTCAGTACGCCGGCGGAAACCAGGCCAACCGCGGCTGCTGAGGTCGTGGCAGTTTTGCAGAATTCTCTTCTCGAGATTGCAGACATGGAACCCTCCTATGTTCGATTGACCGCGCTACAGTTCCCACCCCTTGCGGCGTTCAGGGCGAATGTATTTCTGTGCGAAGTCCGAGTTGTTGGCCTTCAAATTCGCATGATCCCAGGTAAGCTTCTGCCCGGTAAGGACCGCCACATTCCCGAGCAGCAGGGTCTCCGTGACCAGATCTTCAAATTCGAAATTCCCACCTGGCTTTGTCTTGCCGCCTTTGCAGGCGTCAAGCCATTCACGCTCGTTGCCCGGTGATCGCGGCAGGGTCTTCGGCGGTTGTTTGTAAGCGTCCATTTTGCTCTGAGGAATCAGCCTTGGATTCTTTCCATTGAATCCGCAGAGAATCTTTCCGCGATCTCCTACGAAGAGCAGGCCCTCGTCTTCGTCAGGTTCTCCACGGAACGGACGGTTCTCCTCCAATTCTGGCGGACGCGCCGGCTTGAGACCGCCATCGTACCAGGTGAAGCGCAAGGGCGGCATGTCACCGCGAGCGTCAAAGTCATAGCGAATGATTTCAGCCTGCGGATAGGTTTCATCGTAGCGATCGGTCGAACTTGCTTCGACACTGACAGGTGTTTCGAGCCTCATCACGCGGAAAATCGTGTCGTAGCTGTAGCAACCCATATCCCCGAGCGACCCGCAACCGAAGTCGGTCCACCCGCGCCAGACAAAGGGCAGGTACGCATGATTGAAGGGACGCTCCGGAGCCGGACCGAGCCACAGATCCCAATCGAGGCCTTCGGGAACGGGCTCCACCTCTTTGGGACGCTCGACCGCCTGTGCCCAGAATGGCCGGCTTGACCAATTGATGACCTCGCGCACCGGGCCAATGGCGCCGTCCCAGATCCACTCGCAAAGCAGGCGGGTATCTTCCGAAGCTTGATTCGCAACAGCGATCTGGGTCACCACTCCGGTCTCGCGCGCAATTTCAGCAATGCGCCGCGCTTCGTAGATCGTATGCGTTAGCGGCTTCTGGCAGAAAACGTGTTTCCGCTTCTTCATCGCCGCTGCCGAAATCGCCGCATGCAGATGATCCGTCGTGCAGACGACGACAGCATCTACATCCTTTTCCTTTTCGAGCAATTCGCGGAAGTCGTTGTAGGCCGAGCATCCTTTATATCGGCCTGAACGCTTTTGCGCACCGTAGTAGCCTTCCACGATCTTTTGTGCGGGCTCGCGGCCGGCCACACCACTGGTGACCTGAAGCGAATGGCTGAGTTGAATCGGCTGATTTGGACTGAGCCACTCCCAACCGCTGTCGACTCCGATCAACTTGCGCACGGAATTGCAGAACTCGTGGTCGCTCCATTGCGGGTATCCGGCGCTCCCTTTGTTAACGTCGCAGACGGCCACGCCTTGCACGTCAGCCTCGCGCAGGAAATGAAACATAACCCGTAAGCCTTGAGCCCCCACTCCGATGAACGCGATGTTGACTTTATCGCTCGGTGGAACATATCCAGAACCGCCTAAAACATGTCGCGGAATGATCGAGAAACCCGCAGCAGCAGTTGCGCTTTGGGCTAAGAACTCTCGTCGGGAGAGCAGATGCGATGTATGAGACCGCTTGGTGGGATTCACTGTTCCTCCTCGCGCCCTTGGTCCCGGCTGCATGAGAATCTGAAGGCGCTGCGGTGCGAACACCTCGGATACTCTAAACCAGAGGATCGTTGGTAACAATGGCGGAAATCACTTCTGTCGCGGACTAGCCGACTTTCATCTTGAAAGAGCAAGGGCACACGCGGTCTGCAGATGCCGCAGTGTTAGTATCGATGCGTGAAATTACTCTCTCGAAGAATCAAACGAATCATTCCGCATTGTTGACCCATGCGCGTTGACGCTCACCAGCACTTCTGGAAATACAACCCGGCAGAATACGAGTGGATCGACGACTCGATGGTCGCGATCCGGCGAGACTTCCTGCCCGAGGATTTAGAGCCTCAACTTGAACGCAACGAGTTCCAAGGATCAATCGCTGTGCAGGCGCGACAGACGCTGGAAGAGACTCGCTGGCTACTGGAGTTGGCGAACCGGTCATCCAAAATCCTTGGAGTGGTTGGATGGGTAGACTTGTGTTCTCCCGACGTGTGCTCTCAGCTTAGCGAGTTCACCAGAAATCCTAAGCTGGTCGGCATCCGTCACATTGTGCAGTCGGAACCCGATAACCGCTTTCTCCTGCGCCCGGACTTCCTGCGGGGTATCACAACGCTGGAGGAATTCGATCTTGCCTATGACATCCTGATCTATACAAAACATCTTCCAGTGGCGGCAGAATTTGTTGAGCGATTCGCGAAGCAGCGTTTTGTGCTCGATCACCTGGCCAAGCCTGCGATCAAGCTTCGAGAGATTGAATCATGGGCCGCTGGAGTTCGGGGTCTAGCGGCTTTTCCGAACGTGTTTTGCAAGCTTTCGGGGCTGGTCACCGAGGCAGACTGGCAGCGCTGGAAGCCGGAGGACATCGCTCCCTACCTCAATATCGCTTTTGAAGCTTTCGGGGCTTCGCGACTCATGATTGGCTCAGACTGGCCTGTGTGCCTGGTGGCTGGTTCATATCATCGAACTATAGATGTCGTGAAGAATTATCTACAGGGTTACCCGGCCGAAACTCGCAATGCTGTGCTGGGTGAAAATGCGCGTCGCTTCTGGCGGCTGAAGGCATGACAGTTGGTTGATATTGCACTTCGGCCGAATTGCGGCCCATTCGGCAAACGTTTACACTGCCCTGCATCCAGTATTCTTCAGATCGCGTATCAGCCATGAGATCCCGAGTGCTGCAACTCGATTACCGCGACAACGTCCTGGTTGCGCTGGTGGACTTGAAGCAAGGAGAGAGCGTTGAGGGGGCCGGGCGGCAGCACGTTTTGAAATCCGATGTCCCGGCGAAACATAAGTTCTCCACGACCGACCTTGCGCCCGGTGATCGTGTTGTGATGTATGGAGTCCTAGTAGGACAGGCTGTCAAGCCGATTGCTGCCGGAGAACTTCTGACCATCGGCAAAATTCGTCATCAGGCGGCGAGCTTTCATCAGCAATCGGAACCGCTCCGCTGGTCCCCTCCTGACGTTTCGCAGTGGAGTCTCAAAACGTTTGCTGGCTACCAGCGATCCGACGGACAGGTCGGCACGCGGAATTACTGGTTGGTTGTGCCTCTGGTCTTTTGCGAAAACAAGAACATTCAGGTGCTGAAGCAGGCCTTCGAAGAAGAACTCGGATTTGCTGCTCCGCAGCTTTACAGGCGTCAGGTCGCGGAACTGGCCACACTCTATCGCGAAGGAAAGCTCAAAGAGTCGCGACCGCCAGGGATTGCAGATCAGCCGAGGATTCCTCCGCACCCGCGCCTATTCGAAAACGTCGACGGCATCCGCTTCCTGCTTCATGAAGGTGGCTGCGGCGGGACGCGGGAAGACTCCGACAATCTGTGCGGGCTGCTGGCGGGATACATTCATCATCCCAATGTGGCCGGAGCGACAGTTCTCAGTCTGGGTTGTCAGCACGCGCAGATCGAGATACTCCAGTCGGAGATGCGCAAGCGCAATCCACAATTTGACAAGCCGTTGTTCATCTTCGAGCAACAGAAGAGTGGCTCCGAGTCGGCGATGATGACGGACGCAATTCAGCAGACGTTTCTGGGGCTGCTGGAAGCTAATAAGGCACAGCGCACTACCGCTCCCCTTTCGAAATTGTGCTTGGGATTGAAGTGCGGCGGCTCCGACGGGTTTTCCGGAATTTCCGCGAACCCGGCGATCGGGCACACCTCAGATCTATTAGCGGCCTTAGGTGCGAGAACGATCCTGTCTGAATTCCCTGAGCTGTGCGGCGTAGAACAGGAATTAATCAATCGCGGACGGAGCAAGGAAGTTGGCGATCGATTCATGAAGCTGATGAGGGATTACGCGGCGCGAGCCGCCGCCGTCCGCTCGGCTTTCGAAATGAACCCATCTCCGGGCAATATGCGAGACGGACTACTGACGGATGCGATGAAATCCGCTGGGGCGGCGAAAAAAGGCGGCAAGTCTCCGGTCTCCGCGGTACTCGACTATCCCGAATATTCGACCGAGCCTGGTCTCAACCTGCAATGCACTCCTGGAAATGATGTGGAGTGCGTTACGGCGCAGGTTGGAGCCGGGGCAAGTGTCGTCTTATTCACAACAGGATTAGGCACGCCGACCGGCAACCCCATCGCGCCGGTGGTAAAACTTTCAACAAACTCCAGCCTGGCTCAACGCATGCACGACATTATTGATGTTGATACCGGAGCAATCATCGAAGGCGCGCAGACGATTGATCAGATGGGGGAGACCATACTCGATTTCGTGGTGAAGGTTGCGAGTGGGGAAGTCCATACAAAAGCTGAGATGAAAGCGCAGGAAGACTTCATTCCCTGGAAGCGAGGCGTTTCCCTCTGAGCGACAACAAGGATCTCGGACGCGAATTTCGTCTCGACGGCAGAGTCGCCGTGATCACGGGTGCGGGAAGTGGAATTGGCCAAGCCATCGCGTTGAAGTTTGCCGCATATGGCGCGAGCATTCGCATTCTGGACGTAAACCAGGAAGGCGCCTCGGTCACTAGCCAGCAGATTAAGAAAGATGGTGGTGCCGCCTCGATCCACTCCTGTGATGTGACCAATCAATCGCAGGTGAAATTCGTTCTGGACGAGTTGTTCAGTCACGAACGGGTTCAGATTCTGGTGAATAATGCCGGGGTCTCGCACATCGGAACCGTCGAGAGCACGACCGAGGGGGACTTTGATCGCCTCGTCCGGGTCAACGTGAAGGGTTTCTATAACTGCATGCGCGCCATTGTGCCGCACATGAGAGACAACGGAGGGGGAGTCATTCTTAATATGGCGTCGATTGCCGGCTCGGCGGGGCTGGCTGATCGCTTTGCTTACTCGATGACCAAGGGAGCAGTAATCGCGATGACGTACTCCGTCGCGAGGGACTATCTGGCACACAATATCCGTTGCAATTGCATCTCTCCCGCACGAGTGCACACACCGTTTGTGGATGATTATTTGAAGAAAACCTATCCGGGGCGCGAGCAGGAGATGTTTGGGGAGCTAGCGAAGTCGCAGCCCATTGGAAGAATGGCCGAACCGAGCGAAGTCGCGTCGCTTGCGCTATTTTTATGTTCTGACGAAGCATCCTTTATTACTGGAGCCGACTATCCGCTCGATGGTGGGTTTTTCAATCTACGGGGTTAGAGCATGGACCTGCAGTTGAAAGGCAAAGTCGTGATCGTCACAGGTGGCGCGAAGGGTATTGGAGCAGCGATCGTCCGTACGTGCGCGAACGAGGGCGCCGTGCCGGTAATTGTGGACCGCGACGCCAAGGCCGGCGAGAAACTGCAGTCTGAAATTACAAGTGGCGGCTCCAGGTGTGGTCTGATCAGCATTGATCTCGACACTCCGGACAATTGCGAGAAACCCGTTGCTCAAACGGTGGAAGAGTTTGGGCGGCTCGATGCCCTGGTGAACAATGCCGGACGTAACGACAAAGTGGGCCTCGAGGAGGGGAGCCCCGCAGAGTACGTGGCCTCGCTCCATCGCAATCTGGTGCATTACTACAGCATGGCTCATTTCAGCCTCCCGCATCTGAAACGGGCTCACGGATCAATCGTAAATATCGGCTCGAAGACGGCGGTTACAGGGCAGGGCAGCACATCTGGTTATGCCTCGTCGAAGGGAGCGATCATGGCGCTCACCCGGGAGTGGGCTGCGGAACTGTTGCCCTATGGAATCCGTGTCAACACGGTGATTCCTGCCGAGGTGATGACGCCGCTCTATCGAAGTTGGCTGGACACCTTTCCGAATCCCGAGGAAAAGCTGAATGTCATCCTCTCGAAAATTCCCCTAGAGAAGCGAATGACCACTACGGAGGAAATCGCGGCCATGGTTGTCTTTGTCCTTTCGGCAAAGTCGAGCCACACGACGGGACAACACTTGTTCGTCGATGGTGGGTACGTGCATCTGGATCGTGCTCTGACATAGCAACTCCGCCGAGAAACAGCTCATGACGAAATCCGCGCCAGTTACAGAACGCCGATACGTCGTACCGCTCACCATGGTGACGAGTTTGTTCTTCGTATGGGCCATTGGAGTCAACCTGAACGATGTGTTGATCCAGCATCTGAAGAAAGCGTTCGGACTGACCGATTTCCAGTCATCCCTCATACAGTCGGCATTCTTCGGCGGGTACTTCCTGGCGGCGTTGCCTGCGGGCTGGATCATGCAACGGATCGGGTACAAGCGTGGAATTTTGATGGGACTGGCGGTGTGCGCGACGGGAACGATTCTGTTCATTCCAGCTGCATCCGTACGGGTCTACGCCTTCTTCCTGTTTGCACTCTTTGTGATGGCATGCGGTCAGTCAGTGCTTGAGGTAGCAGCCAATCCGTACGTGACCACGCTCGGTCCGGTGGAAAGCTCTGAGCAGCGCCTGAATCTGGCGCAATCGTTCAACGCGACCGGCGCTTTTCTGGTCGCGCTGTTGGGCTCGAAATTCATTCTTTCCGGCATCGAGTACACCCCGGCGCAGCAGGCGGAGATGTCGCAGACGCAACTTCTGAACTATCGCATTTCTGAAGCAAACATGGTGAAGACGCCTTATCTGGTGATCACCGCAATTTTCCTCTTTATCGGTGTCCTCATCTTCTTGACGAAGCTGCCAGAAATTAAGGAGTCGGCAGATACAGCTTCAAGGAACGGAAACTCCAAGCTCAGTGGAACCTTGGCATTCCCGCATCTGATCAAGGGGGTGGTAGCGCAGTTTTGCTACGTCGGCGCACAAGTCGGGGTTGCCAGCTTCATCATCCGGTTCAGTGAGTTTACCTTGACGGGGACGCATGAAAAGGTCGCGGCTCGCTTTCTGCAGGCCCATTTGTTTGGTTTCATGCTCGGACGGTTCTCCGGTTCGGCAATAATGCACAAGATCGCCCCAAGCCGGTTGCTGAGCATCTTTGCCGCATGCTCGTTGCTCTCGCTGACGATCATTTTGCTGGGCTCTGGCGTGCCAACCGTTGCTGCCATCGTGTTGCTTGGCTTCTTCCACTCCATCATGTTCCCGACGATCTTCGCGCTGAGTATCAAAAACCTCGGTCCTTACACCAAACTCGGCTCGTCCCTGCTCGTCATGTCCATCATTGGGGGGGCCGTCTGTCCAGTAATCATGGGCCGGATCTCCGATGCGTGGAACATTCAGCGTGCTTTCTTGATCCCACTGGTGTGCCATGCTTATGTGCTTTATTTCGCAATCCGGGGATACCGGCCTTCTCCTGCCGCCATCCTAGAAAACGCTGCGCCAGTACCAGCCGGAGAGGTCTAAATGCATCGTCGATTCTGCCTCACTCTCGATCTTAAGGACGATCCTCAACTCATCGCCGAGTACAAGCGCCATCACGAGCACGTCTGGCCCGAGATCATCCAGAGCATCAAAGGCTCGGGCATCCTGGACATGGAAATCTATCTGCTAGGAACGCGCATGTTCATGATCATGGAGGTCAGCGAAGACTTCTCTTTCGAAGCCAAGACTGAAGCCGATCGCCGCAATCCGAAGGTGCAGGAGTGGGAGAACCTGATGTGGAGATTCCAGAAAGCTCTCCCGCAAGCAAAGCCAGGAGAAAAATGGATGCGGATGGATAGAATCTTCAAGCTGCAGGTCTGACCGGCGCGTTCAAACTGGACTCGGAGATCGATTCCCCTCACCAAGCGATGGAATCGGCAAAGTAAACACATTTTTGTCCGATCTACCCTGTCCTTGCACACGAATCCTCGTTGAATAGGCCTTTCCGAGCGGGGTTTGGGCGGTTTGTTCGGGATTCGTAACGTAATACGATCTTTGGCGAAAACCCCTGCCTCTGGGCGACAATCTTCGGTAACACGAGGGGGAGAAGGAGTGGCTCCGGAAGACTGCCCGAACTGCGGCGGTTCTGGATATGTTGCGAAGCCTGTGGACTTGAACGGGAAGTCCGAGGGTGTCGCGTTTATCCGGATGAAATGCCCCGCATGTGGGGGCACCGGCCGGAAGCGCCCGATCTCACCTACGACCGCCGGCTGACCGCACGGCCTGCGGTGCTTGCGAAACGTACGGAACCGGACCGTCACACTTCCCGTCCAACGTCGACGGTCCGGCCCGCACGTAACGTTCTCAGTTGTTCGGAGACTTCCTAGGCGATCCCAGCTGCTCTTGTGCGCACGCGCCGCTGCGAAGATGCGGCGGTCTCAACCCGGTTTCGTCCGTTTGCCTTCGCTCGGTAAAGCGCCTTGTCTGCGGATTCCAGTACCGTCTCCGGACTGGATCTTTCTGCTGCGGCGGTGGCTACTCCGATGCTTATAGTCACTGACAGCACTGAAGACGGCTTGCCTTCGGCTAGCCGTCGAATGGCATCTCCCTTTCGAGCACGAGCACGATTCCGCTGGTTACGACGATCGGGTCCACGCGGAAGCTGCCGCCGGTCATTACCGCGCATGCGAAATTCGGACTTCGCAACTGTCACGCGCAACTTCTCCAGATGTAGCAGGACTTCGGCAGTCGTTTTACCGGGAAAAAGAATGTTGAACTCCTCGCCGCCGCAACGGTAAGCTTTGCCTCCGCCAGTGACACTCCCCAAGTTGGTTGCGACCATTCGTAAGACTTGATCACCGGTGTCGTGGCCGTAGGTATCGTTGAAACGCTTGAAATGATCGATATCAACCACCGCGATCGAATAGGGAGACTTCAGCCGCAGTAACGCATCATTGAATGCGCGCCGCGACGGCAGCGTGGTCAGTTCGTCATGATACGCCAGCAAGTAAGAATTCTCGATGACGGCGGTTGCAAGGATACATGCCGTGGCGAGCCAGTACGCCATAGACATTCGTATAGCCGCTGCAGAGCGTAGCGCCAGAAAGAAGGAGGCCGAAGACCACAGCAATGCACTATCAAGTGGCTTCCGATTCAACAGAAATCGCACACTCAAGAAGATGGCAGCCGTGGCCGGCACCGCTAAGGCGTAGCGCGGCAGGACAATCGGAATCGACAGACTATGCACGCGGACCGCAGCCCCGCAAAACACGGTCACGGTTAAGGATTCCACGAACAGAAATAGAGCCACGGGCGCCACCGATTCAACGGTAAAACCCCGCTCATGCATCATCGCGATCAAAACGAAATTCACGGGCACAAGAACAGCGAGCGCTGTTAAGGTGGCCGGGATGAAGGGCGGCTGTCCCGTAGAAGCGGCTGCCGCCTGCTGCGCCAGAAAAACTACCAACAAAGACAAGAAGATGCGACTGGAGTGAAATCTCCAAGCCAGCAGCATTCCTCCGGCGATCGCGCAATAGTAAAGAAAGCTGAGTACCGGCAAGGCAAGGGTCAGCCAACCGGAGTAGACCAGCAGCACCACCCCCAGCAGCCAGATTCCGCCCGGCACAAACAGGGATTTCAGAGTCCCTGCACTCAGAACACGCAAGCGTTCACTCCAATGGGCATACACCCAGCTTGAATTATCCACGTTGGGTCAAGGATGAAGCAATTGGCCGCTCAGGTTCGAACGACAATCCGACACGTGCGACTTGGTTCCCGATTCGAAACAAAGGCCCAGTTCCGCAAGCCTATACCTTCGTGTGACGCAGTATTCGCGACCCATCGCCGCCGAAGCGGTTAGTGCAATCCTTCGCATAATTCCGATCACGAATGAATCGTCAGCCTCTTCATCCGCCGGCCAGCTATTTCGGATGCGACAAGACTGTCTCGTAAGGATCCAGCACGATTTTATGTGCGCCCGCCGGAGCCGATAGCCGGAACGAAGACTCATCGCCATCGGCAAACACGCGTCCTAGCAGCACCAACCGCTTTCCTCCGAGCGCTGCATATACTGGCACTGAGGTCACCAGATCCTGCGGGGCATCTTTCTGCAAGATGGTGCCGGTGACAATCGAAGAGGATCCTTTCGCAGTAAACTTCACTCCCTTCAACTCCAGGGTCGGAAGAGAAGTGCCGTTGATCCAGCCATCCAGAAACCAGTCCAAAGACTTCTTGCCTTCGTACCTCAGGGCTGGCGGAAGGTCTTCTGCGAAGATGTCCAACAGTTCCCGCGTGCTGATCATTCTTCCTTCGTAGCGTTGCCGAACTTTGCGCAATGCTCGTACGAAGGGCTCGTCGGCGCCCACCCCGCCGCCCGACTTCTCCTGCCGTGATGAATCGTTCAACATGGTGCGCAACATATGGAAGAGCCACGCTCCGCGCCCATAACTGATCGCCTCGTATCCGCCGGGAAACCTGGACGACAGCAGCCGCGTTCCAAGGGTCACCGGTCCAGCATCCATCGGCGCAATGCTGTCGCCGTTCTTCTCCACCAATTGACGCCGGTACATTTCCATCACTTGACGGAAGCCTTCAGGATTTCTCTCCTGGATCATCATCAGGGCGCAGTAATTCGCCAGCGCCTCCGAATACCATTGATCGCGGTAACTGGCCCAGGGGATTAAATCTCCCCACCATTGATGGGCGGTTTCGTGCGCTGGAACGGACTCTATCAGAAGCATCCGTTGCGGAGAGTAATGCAATTGTTCGCGGCCCTGCCGGTCCAGAAATGCGTAGGAGGAAAGGAAGATAAGACCCGGCCACCCTTGGCTTTCTCTGCCGGGCATTTGCGTCAGTGCGAGGTGGCTGTAAGGAAACGCGCCAAAGCGGGCGCTAAAGTATTGAACCGCGTGAGCCGCCGCCTCGCCCACAGTAACTTCATTCAGCGCCGGAGTTGGTTGAGAGGGAACCAATAGCTTCGGCGCATGCTGAGTCGGATTCGGACGCATCGGCTCGATGACTTGGATCGGCGGCCTCGGAAAATCTCGCTCCACACTCTGGGTTGCGTAGGTATCGACCTCGACGTCTCCCGCCTTCGTAATGGCTTCGCGGTATTTGCCTAGATTGAACCCAGCCACCGGAATCAGACGATCAGAGATCCAACGCGATGTCTGCTCGCCAGTCGTACTTGCGATGCTCTCAGTGGCGAATGGCGCCTCTTTCCCGGTCGCGATCAGGGTCCAGCCTTGCGGATAGCTGAATTGAAGATCGAAGGACGCCATTTCCAGTCCACGGTTCGGATACCAGGTCCCCCTGGCGCCGACATAAAGCAATCCGTTGCCAGCCTCCGCCAAAACTTCTCCCGCATAAACAAATGTGAGCTCGAATTTCTGTCCCGTCTTCAAAAGCTCGGGCATGATAACGGCCACAACATCGTTGCCGCGGCGCGCCAGTTGCGAGCCTTCCAGCGCCGGATTGTGAATAAACTCTACGGGTTCACCATTGAGCGCAACACTTTCGATCTGCAGGAATCGAGACAGCTCAAAAAGGAGTGCCCGCGCACCGCCCTCCCGAACTTCACATTGCACAACCGCCCGCGCACGAATCTGCTTGGGCGGCAGAACTTCCGTCGTGATCGCGAATCGCTTCAGCGCAACCCGATCGTCGTGGGCGCTCGCTCCCTCTTCCTGTGCGGCATGCTCGCGTTGCGACGGCCTCACCGTCGGCTGAGTCGGCGAGAACGAAGTCCATACATCGTAGTACGATTCTCCGTTTGCGGCGGTTCTTGCCTGGCCTGCCAATATTTGTTCTCCGGCAGTCGAATCAAAGAAGACGTCGAAGACTCCCAGCTTGGTTCCCTGCAATCGAGCGTGAAGGAATCGATCCGGCTTTGCATCGCTTGCGATGCCAGTTCCTACTTCCGGAGAACCGCCATCGGTTGGAAGCAGCCGGCTAAATGTGAGCAGGAGCCGCATAGCGTCTCCGCTGGCGAGATTCTTTGCAGTCTCATCCCAGCGATCCACAAACTCCTGCTTGTTTTCGGTTTCGCGCAGCTCCGGTTTCAACTCCGCTGCAGTTTCATCGTTAAACCTGAAGTATGCCGTCGCGAACCGCTCCTCCAGAATTGCCATGCTCGTGAACAAGCTCATCGATCTGCGTTCGACTTGGTTGGGAGGGCTCAACAGAATCTCTCCCTCTCCAGCAAAAAACGCCCCGGTGATCCGGCCCATCAGATCTTGCGTAAAACCAATCGTCCCGTCTTCCAGGCTGATCTGTACTGCCCCTCGGCTCAGGGATGCGCCGCGCACCTGGTACACGCGCGACGGATCGAGCCCGACCCGCCCCAGTTGCAGATAGAGACTCTCGGCCGGTTTCTCGGCCGTAATGTGGGTCGTGGCAACAGCGCTTCTTAGGCAAGCAGCAATCCAAATCGCCGTTGCTAATAGGGTTCGAATCGTGAGTAGTACCTTCGTCACGTAGTTTGCGGGGGCCTCCATTGCTAGAATGCGCCTGAATGCGGCTACGTGTCATCTTCTTCTTAGTAGGGTGTGCTCCGGGCCTGGTCTGCGCATGGGCTGACACCATTCATCTCAAGAACGGCCGCACCATTGTCGTCGATAGTGTGCGCGAAAACGGCAACCGCTACGAATATGAGATTGCCGAGGACACCTACGCAATCCCGAAGTCTTCTGTCGACCACGTCGAGGCGGGCGGCTTACCGGCGCACTCATCGGGCGGCGGAAAGGTTGCTGATCTGCCTGCCTTCGCACCACCCGACACCCTGGGGAATGAGGGAGACCTCGTTGGCAAGATAGTCAAAGAAGGCAAGATCGATACGGAGTCGCTCTCCAAGTTTGAGACCAAGGGAAATCCCGAACTGAGCGCAACGGCCGACTTCATCGCCGGCAAATTTGAATTCGATCACGGCAACATCGCCCAGGCTCGGCGATACTTTGAAAACGCCCTCCGGTACCAGGCGGAGAATTCGACCATCCTTATTTATTACTCTGCCGTCCTCGTTCGCACCGGAAACGCTAGTCAAGCAGTACCTTACGCGCAGCGCGCCGTGCGCTCTGCCCCCGAATCACCAGACGCCTATACGATGTTAGGTTATGCGCAATTCGCCTCCGATCGCACCAAGGAGGCCATCGTCTCCTGGAAGCGTTCTCTCGAACTTCGACCCGATACCAAGGTGCAGCAGTTCTTGTCGAAAGCCCAGCGCGAGCAGAATGCCGAATCCGAGTTTTCGCAAGGCGAGAGTGTCCATTTCACCCTGCACTATGAAGGCCATCAGACCTCCGAATCGCTGCGTGCCCAGATCCTTCAGGCCCTCGAATCTGACTATGACGACCTGGTCCGTGATCTCGGCAATCCGCCGCGCGATAACATCCTGGTCACCCTCTATACCGAACAGGCATTTTTCGACGTTACTCATGCACCGACATGGTCTGGAGCAATGAACGACGGCAAGCTGCGCATCCCGATCAGCGGCCTGAGTTCAGTTACACCCGAGCTCGCCCACGTGCTTAAACACGAACTTGCGCACTCGTTCATCACCCAACTCTCTGCCGGACGGTGCCCGCCCTGGTTGCACGAGGGCATCGCCCAGTTTCTAGAACCGAAAAGCCTCGGCGGGGCAGGGCGACAGCTCACACAGCTGTTCAAGGCGCAGCACAACATTCCCTTGAATGTTCTGGAGGGCAGTTTTCTGCAGTTTTCCGGTGCGCAGGCCTACGTCGCTTACGCCGAATCGCTGGCGGCCGTTTCCTACATCAACGATTCGTACGGCATGAGCGACGTTCAGCGAATTCTGCAGCGCCTCAGCCAGGGCAGTTCCACCGAAGCTGCTCTTCGTGCGACCATCCATTCCGACTACGGCCAACTCGAGTCTGACCTCACAAAATTCCTGGCCGACAAATACGGAGAATAAACTTAAGGGATCGGCTGAGCCGCCGATGAATCCAATGGCGGGTATGGGGCCGATGGTTGTCGCCCTGTCCTGCGTATGCTAGCTTCGCCCTTGAGCCTTTCTGCCATGCTTTCCCGCTTCCGCTGCGACGCTGCTACCCCCACCCTAATGGAACCGGTTCCAACCGTCTTCCCCACGATCGCAGGCGCCGACATCGCTGCCGTGTTCGTCGGAAAACGGATCGCCGGAGATTTCTACGACTCCATTCGCGTCAGCTCTGAACGCATTCTGATCGGCCTGCTCGATGTTGCCGGCCGGCGCGAGGACAACCGCAGCCTTCTGGTCGCTGCCCAAGAAGTCTTCCACACTGTCGGATTGGAGCTATTTTCACCGCGTGACATCAACGAATCCGATGCCATGACCGAACTTTGCCTTCGGATCAATCGTCGATTGATTGATGTGTGCTGCGGCGTCCACTCTTGCCCTGCCTTCATTGCCTGTTACCACGAGCAGTTTGGAACGCTGTGCTACACCAATGCCGGACACACCCCCGGCCTTCTCCGCGACGCTTCTGGAATCGCTGAATTGTCTCCCACGGGACTCCCCCTCGGACTCTTCTCCCACGCAACCTGCGAGGCCCCTACGGTAGGCATGGCCAAACAAGCTTCTCTGCTCCTCGTATCTCGCGGAGTAATCGACTGTGAAGGCCACGGCAATGGTCATTCTGGCGGTTTCGGCCTCGAAAGGGTTAAGAATGTCTTCCAGTCCGTCGCG
This sequence comes from Candidatus Sulfotelmatobacter sp., assembly GCA_035568275.1. GTDB lineage: Bacteria > Acidobacteriota > Terriglobia > Terriglobales > Acidobacteriaceae > Sulfotelmatobacter. The sequence continues at coordinate 3,415 of DATMOO010000071.1, read as the reverse complement.
GCACATGCTGCCCGACCCCTGTGCGACTCGGTCCAGGAAGCTGTCGCCGAGTATTCAGGAAAAGGTCCCGTCTGCGACGACCGTACTGCCCTGGCTTTAATCCGCACCGCATGATCGATCCGGCCAACTTACTTGACTGTGTTCGCGTCATAGTTAGGGGTTGGCCTGCGCCTGGCGAAGAAGTTACCCGGGAGCGTGATGGCCACGATGGGATGACCCGGCCAATATCCGCCCAAAAGATGTAAAATACCGGCATCGGCCCAGGCCCACCTTTCTACCCGCAAGCTCAGCAGGCGTGGCGGCCCGGATACTCTATGAAAAAACTTCCACTGACCCTAATTGCTTTGACTTGCATGCCCGCCTTCGCGGCTGGCCAAGTCGTCGAAGAAATCGTCGCTCGGGTTAACAATCAGATCATCACCAAGTCTGAGTTCGCGCGCAGCAAAGATCAGCTCCGCGATGAAGTTAAGCAGCAGGACGCCAATAACGCCGACAAAGTCTATGCCGACCGTGAAAAGGACGTGCTTCGGGATCTCATCGACCAACAGCTCCTGCTCGAAAAAGGCAAGGACCTGGGCATCAGCGCCGACACCGACCTGATCAAGCAACTCGATCAGATGCGCAAGGATATGAAGCTTGACTCTATGGAAGCGTTGGAGAAGGAAGCCGAAAAGCAGGGAATCTCCTGGGAAGATTTCAAGCAGACGCAGAAAAACCAGATCATCACCCGAAAAGTGATCGGCGAAGAAGTCGGAGGCCATCTCGCGATCAGCAAAGAAGAAGAGCAGAAATTCTACGACGACCATAAAGACGAGATGCAACACGCCGAGTTCATCCGATTGAGCGAAATTCTGATCACTCCGAAGGCGATAACTCCAGCGCCAGATCCCAATGCTACCAACTCGGGATCGTCCGCCCAAACGCCGCTGGACGAAACAGCCAAGCAAGCGGCCGATGCTGACGCTCTCAGTGCGGCCGAGACCAAAGGAAAGGACCTCCTCAAGCAACTCCGGGACGGCGCCGCTTTCGAAGACATCGCGAAGAAGTATTCCGACGGGCCCTCTGCCGCCGACGGCGGCGCGCTCGGTACTTTCGAACGTGGCAAACTTGCGAAAGAACTCGAGGATCGGACTTTCGCCATGAAAGCAGGCGAGATTACCGATGTCATTCGAGTCAAGCAGGGCTATGCCATTCTTAAGGTCGATGATCATCAGATGGCGGGCGTACCGGCGATGAAAGACGTTCTACCCCGTATTCAAGACGCACTCTATTACCAGAAGCTGCAGCCTGCGCTTCGCGCCTACCTCACCAAGCTCAGAGAAGAGGCGTACATCAAGATCGCACAAGGTTACGTTGACAGTGGTAGAAGCGCGAATCAGACCGAGCCCGTGGAAACCGCGACTGCCAAAGAGGCCGACGCGAAGAAACTCAACAAGAAAAAGAAGAAGCTCGGCATCCTCTAGGACAGCGCATCCAAACCCTCTGTGCCGATCCCATCGCTTGGGACGATGTGCGTCAGCGGGGTCTCGCACACTTGCCGTGTGTTCTCGCTGCTAAACGATTCGGGGCGAGATGTCATATACTCAGACATCTGATGAAGGACTTCTACATTTGCGATTGCGGCCGCCACGAAAATAAGATCGTCACTTCAACTTTTGTCGTTGTCGCCAAGCAGATCAAGCCCAAGAAAACCGGGGAGCCTTACCTCGCACTCACGCTCGGCGATCGCACCGGTCAAGTTGAAGCCAAAATGTGGGACAACGTAGAAGAAGTCCTTGAGGCGTTCGAACAGGATGACTTCCTGAAGGTCAAAGGCCTCATCAATAAGTACAAACAACGTTTCCAGCTCACAATTCATAAGCTTCGAAAACTGGGTGATTCGGAGATCGAGTTTGCCGATTATCTTCCAAAAACGACGAAAGACATTGATGAGCTATGGAGAACTCTCTCCGACTTCGTCTCCGGATTTCAGAACCAACATTTGAAGACTCTGGTTCAAGCTTTCATGGCCGATCCGGAAATCGCGGCAGCTTATCGCAATGCTCCTGCCGCGAAAACTCTGCACCATGCCTACATCGGAGGCCTGCTCGATCATGTCGTCTCGCTCTTCCGCTCCTGCGATCTGATCTCCAGGAACTATCCCCAGATCAACCGCGATCTCCTGCTCACAGGGGCATTTCTGCACGACATCGGTAAAATCCACGAGCTGACTTATAACCGGTCATTCTCCTACACAACCAAGGGCCAACTTCTGGGCCACATGATCATTGAGCTTGAAATGCTGCAAGCCAAACTTTCCCACTTCCCCCGTTTTCCGGAAGAACTGAAGACGCTGGTCGAGCACCTCATCATCAGCCACCACGGACAGTACGACTTCGGCTCGCCCAAACTTCCAATGTTTCCCGAAGCCCTCATGCTGCACTATCTCGATGATCTCGATTCGAAAATGGAGGCCATGCGCGCCCACTTCGAACGCGAGTCTAGCCTTGATGGACCCTGGACCAGTTATAACGCCTCGCTGGGCCGCCCCCTCCTCAATACCGAAAAGTTCCTTGCTCCGAAGAAATCCGCGACGGCCGAAGAGCCGGCAAACGAACCGGTGAGCGACCACCATGAATCTCAGGCCGCGTCAGCCGAACAAACTCCTACCTTGCCCGGCATGGTCTCTCAGCGCTAAAGTACTCAACCGCACGACTCAAGAGTCGGGGACGTTAAGCCTGTCCGCCGTCCGGCTCATGTAGTGACAGCCGCCTCGGCTGTCCCGCGCAGGCGAAGCCGAGCGGTCACGAGCAATGTCGCCGCGCCCCACTTCTCCGCGCACTTCTGCGCCAGAAATGGGAGCTGTGAATTTGATTGGAGGTCAACTCATGCCGAAAACGAAGCCCCCGAAAAAATCCCCCAAGCAGCAGTCAAATCCCGAAGGCTGTACCGTGGGCCTTCCACAGGTCCCCCCGCTCTACGGACTGAAATCTCCACACAAATTCCTGCCCTTTACTCACGCCCAGAAGCGGCTCACTAAATCCCGCAATTACTGGATCTGTACAACCCGGCGCGATGGCCGTCCGCACTCCATTCCGGTGTGGGGGTTCTGGATCGACGGCAGCCTTTACTTCGGAACCGCGCGCGCTACCCGCAAGGCTCGCAACCTCGCGCATAATCCAGCCATCTCCATTCACCTGGAATCCGGGGACGATGTTGTCATCCTTGAAGGAACAGCGGTGGAAGTCGATCTCACCGACAAGCCAATCCTGAAGAAGCTAGACGCTGCCTCCCGTGCCAAATACAAGATGCCGCTGATGGTCATTCCTGAGAGTGTTTTCTATTGCGTTCGTCCCCGCTTCGTCCTGGCCTGGACAGAGAGTGATTTCCCGAACAATGCCACCCGTTGGCAATTCATCTAGCTCAGGTAGAAAGG
>DATMOO010000070.1:0-4354 GCA_035568275.1 Candidatus Sulfotelmatobacter sp. | reverse complement strand
CCTTTCGCCAACGGGAGCCACACTTGGAAACGTGTGTCCCCAGGTCTCGAACTGACTTGAATAGTTCCCCGGTGCTTCTTCACAATTCGTTGAACCGTGTCGAGACCGAGTCCTGTGCCCTCTCCGACTCCTTTGGTTGTGAAAAAAGGCTCAAAGATGTGGGACTTGATCTCGGGCGAAATTCCCGGACCGTTATCGCCGATCTCAACCACAACGCAACTGTCGTCGCGATAAGTTCGAACTCGAAGCTCTCCCTTTCCGTCCATCGCGTCGATGGCATTATCGATGAGGTTGGTCCAAACCTGATTGAGTTCGCTCCCAAATGAATTTACCAGAAGAGGGATGCGCTGGTAGTCGCGCTGCAGCTCCACTCCGCGCCTGAGCTTGTAGTTCAAGATGGTTAGTGTCGTTTCCAGGCTTTTCACGACATCGACGTTTTGTACCGGTGCCTGGTCCATGTATGTGTATTCCTTAATCGCCGCGACCAAGTCAGAGATTCGCGACGTGCTACTCTCGATTTCTTTCAGCAGGTTCGCGACCTCTACCGAAGCGGAGATCCTCACCAGTGCAGCTCGGGCAGTGTCCGTATCGAGACTCGCGAATAACGATTCCAGCACTTCGGGTTTAACGTTCTTCCGTGCCAGGTCGGCCGCCAGTTGCCACAGGTCGTCCTGCCCGTGGCTGCGCAACAAGGAATCAATTTGCTCTCCCAGGTCGCTGATGGTCAGTGCATCGCGCGGAGGTTCGTCCCGCTGGATGATCGAAGCCTCTAACTTCTCAATTTCCGACTTCTGCGCACGAGTGAGGTCGCGCCTTCCCAGGTCATGACTCGCATCCTTGATTTGTTTCAGGATGTCGCGCAGCTGGCTTGTAGCACGTTTGGCGGCGGAAGCGGGATTGTTGAGCTCATGCGCGAGGCCTGCAGACAGCTTTCCTAAGGAAGCCAAGCGGTCGCGTTGTTGTTCCATCCGAGTGGTTTCACGGATCCTGTCGGACATCAGGCCCACGAGACGCTTGGTCAGTTCCGGCATTTTCTGCACGAGGTCTGGAAATAGCGAGGCAGGAAATCGTAGGGCGCGGCTGTCCGTCTCTGCACGCCCGCTCACAGTAAACTGCTTCATCCTCGAAAACGGCAGCAATCCGGTGACGTCGCCCGGCTTTAGGTCAAAGATGATGGTTTCACCCCCAAGTTCGCCCCGCCCCTGGAGTTGCCCCTCAAGAAGGACAAACATCGCATCGGCTGGATCGCCTTGGCGCGAGTAGCTTTCACCCGCCTTGAGATGCAGCTCTTGCGACTGGCTGATGAACCAGGCGATCTGATCGTCAGGTAAATCCGCGAATACAGGGACGCGAAGTAGTTCCGATTTCTCGACCATTTAGACCTTGCTCAAGTACCGATGGATGAATTGCACGGGTACCGATCCTTCGCCGACTCCAGAAGCCACCCGTTTGACCGAACCATGCCGCACATCGCCCACGGCAAAGAGACCGGGAACATTGGTCTCGAGCAGAAAGGGATCCCGTTCGAGCGCCCATCCCTTGGGGCGCTGGTCGGCAAGAAGCAGAGCAACGCTGTCATTCCGTACCCTCATCTGCTTTAACAGGTCAAGCGCCTTTTCGGGAGAATCGCTTCCTATCACACGGTAATCTGCACCGTACTGCGACCGCAAGTCGCGTTCAATCGTCCGTAAAACATCGGAGTCGTCATCCACACTCAGCATGATTGGTTTTGCCATGATCGGTCTCAGTCTCGTAAAGCAGATGATCTCAGATTTATATGCTGCCTGAATAGCTTGATCAGACACAGAAACTTGAGTCTGGTCGCGCGCTCCGATTGCATACTTCAGGATGCAATCGCAGCTGGCGCACTGTGCCCATCATGCGGGCATCCGCCACCCCGGCCCGACCTTCCTCGCCCCGCCAGATCCGCCAACTGAAGCATGGGTCCACGCTCTTGTATACAACATTGGGCAAACCCAACGCGATGGCTCCTGGATTGTCAGCAACCTTTCCCTTAGCGGATTATGGAAGGGTTCTCCGTCATCGCGACAGTCGGCACCGTTTCAGGTATGGGCACAGTGATGGGATTCAGACTCTCCAGCCAAGTGGCAGGTAAGCGGCGTTCCTGAGTTTTATACGGTCCATAAGCGTGACCAAGAGTATTGTTGCGGTGGTCGTCAGCGATTGCGCCGGACTACGCGCAGGTGAGAGGTGCCTTATGCAACGCAGACCATTTCTGAAGGGGGTGGGAGTTGTGACTGTCGTCGTTGTGGGCGGTGGAGTCTGGCGCGCCTACGACCAGGGCGTCTTCAGCGTCGGTCAAGGACCGGCTTACGAACCGTGGAAAGACTGGCGTAACAATTCCGACGAGGGAGCCCTCGCGCTGGTGCGAGCCGCGATTCTAGCCGCGAGCCCGCACAACACACAGCCTTGGCTCTTCAAGGTGACGAATTCCTCGATTGTGTTGTATATCGACACGAAGAGAAACGTCGGGGCGCTCGATCCCTTCCTGCGGGAAGAGCACATCGGGATGGGCTGTGCTCTCGAGAACCTGATGCTGGCTGCAGCTGCCCATGGCTACCAAGCCACCGCGACGCTCCTTCCGGGCAAGCTTGGGCCGATTCCCGCCGAGTCCAAACCGGAGCTTTTGGCACGCGTAGATCTCGTCTCGGGTAAACACGAAGAAACCAACTTGTACGATGCGATCCCGCGGCGCCATACGAATCGCAGTGCGTACAAGCCTCAGAAACCGATCCCGCCCCAGTTCGTCGACACTCTGAGCCGCTTGGCCAGCGAGGAGCCAGACGTCAAACTCTTTCTCTTCACAGCAGAGGCCGACCGAAAAAAGATCGTGGAAGTCAGCTCCGCCGCGAACGCCGAAATCTATTCTGACCCGGACGTAAAGCGTGGTAGCGATCGATGGATTCGGATCAAGGAGTGAGGTCCAGAAGTTCCGCGATGGCCTCTCGATTGATGCCTTTGGGCTGCCTCCAATCGCCACAGGAGTAGCCAAGATGATGCCTCTGTGGCTGCTGAAACGGGTCGCATCACGAAGCGAGGCAAATGGCTATTCGGACTTGATGCTGACTGCGCCCTTGATCGGCATCATAGCGGTGCATGACCGTTACGACCGGGAACACTGTCTACGCGCAGGGAGAATTTGGCACCGGGCGCATTTGCTGACAACTGCTCGCGGACTGGCCGGACGCCCCTGCAACGAGTCAGTGGAAATGATCGACCATGAAAAGGCGCTGGGAAAACCGGCGCTGCGGGCTAGCCTGCTTGGCGAAGTCCTGCATGACGCCACGTGGCAGCCGACCTTTGTTTTCTATATGGGCTATCCGAAATGGACTGCACACGCCAGCCCGCGGCGGTCGATTGAGAGTGTAATTCTTTGATGTCCGCGCTAACCGGTAGTTCCCCGTTGCATCAGCCAACATAGTTCCGGGTGTATCGTCGGCAAACCGGACACTGGCACCTTTCCGGGATTCTCGATTCTGCTAAGGGGCTTCAACGGGCGAGCTAAAAACCCCCACCCGTGTTCAGGGTTTCCCAGGCCCATCTACAAAGGAGTTACGTGGGCGTCTGTGCAGCATTCGGGCATTGTAGTGCATCTGTGTAGCAGAAAGGATGCGCCTTACCGAAAAGCGCGGCAGTGACGCCAATCACCAAGAGAGGTTCAAGGGCAGTCCACGACTGAAATCTGGACCTGAGCCTATTTCGGAAACACGCCATCAATCTTCCGCATGATCCGCTCTGCCCACTGAACCGCAGCGGCCACGAGCGACTCTGTCCTTGGGCTGGAGCGGCTGTCAATCAGATCGTAGGTGGTTACGGGTCCCACGGATGACGATCGTGCCTCTCTCGGCATCTGAACGGCAGAGCGGTTTGGTTCTACGGACTGTGCGACAGAAATCTCTGACGAAAGCCGAGACTCATCTGCCAGTCGGCCATCGCTCATCAATCGCCTTCATGATTTCTTCGGCCCAGCGCACTGCGTCCGCGATTGCGCTCATCGTCGCCGGAACTCGTTTTCCGCCATCAAACTGCGCGAGTTTGCGCGCCGCGAGGATACTCGCCGCGATCAACAGCACGCGCTTGCGCCCCTCGTCCATCCGACGCAGTTTATCACTTTCGCTTTTTTGTTCGCCACCACCAGCACAGGTGTGAAATCACAGGTGTGAAATTTCGGGCTGGGTTGCTAAGTCACTGATGAGCGACCCGACACATAGGTAACAGATTGTACCGGACACATGGGTTACACTTTTTCCCCTTTTGGGGAGGGAGTGAATGCCTTGGAAGGAGTGTTCGGTGATGGATGAGCGACTGCAGTTTGTGGCTCGGCGGCTCGCTG
>DATMOO010000069.1:0-2973 GCA_035568275.1 Candidatus Sulfotelmatobacter sp. | reverse complement strand
TGCCCGTAGGCATCGCGTTGCGGATCGATCCTGACGTGATAGTGGCAAGGCCTGCCGTTCAGCGAGACGGTCATTTCACCCTGATAACTCACGCCTGTGCGCAAGACCTCCGCCTTGATTTCCTCCGTCATCTTCCAGTCTTCCGGGCGCTCCAGCAGGTCCCTGTCGCGCTTGCCGAGGATTTCAACAATGCTGTGAATGCCCCGCGGATTGTGCACCCACCGGTAACGCAGATCGAGTCCCTGGTTGAAAACCGTGATCGGCGTGCCCCGCAGGGCGACCCTGAAACGTTCGCTCGAAGTCCGCAGCCGCTCTTCGATGACCTTGCGATCGGTGATATCGAGGAATGCTCCAACCGCTCCGCGTACATTTCCATCTTCGTCAAATAGAGGAACCGCGTGCCCGAACTCATAGGTGGAACTGCCGTCTTCAAAACGAATTTCCAATTCTTTATTGCGGACTGGTTCTCCTGTCATCGCTGCTTCTTGCAGAGGCAGTTCTTCCGCCGCGAGTTCGCACCCGTTTTCGAAGACGCGAAAGTGTGGACGCTCTTCGGGAGGCGCAGACTGCGACAAGTTCGAGCCGTAGGGCATCCGCAGCAGTTCATAGGCGGCGCGGTTGCTCGTGATCTTTTCGCATTTGCGATCGTGGGAAAAGAAGACCGCGGCCGGCACGGCATCGAAAATTGCCGTCATGTCGTCCGCATGCACCTTGGCCTCGCCGCGCGCCTGTTTCAGATCTTCTTCCGTCTGTTTGAGCCGCGTGACATCCATGGCCGCGCCACTCATCCGCACCGGTTTTCCGGCTGTGTCAAAGTACGTCTGCCCTCGCGACACGATCCAGTGGATGCTGCCGTCAGGCCATACAGCGCGCATCTCGATGCTGTAATCCTGATTCTGCGACAGGCTCATTTGGACGGCTTGGTCGACTGGCTCGCGGTCTTCGGGATGGAGCGCGCTCAGAAAGCGCTCATGCGTCATCTCAGTGCCGGCGGGAATGCCGAACATCTCGAGGCAACGTTCCGACCACACCAACTCCCCACTGCGCACGTCCCAGTCCCACGTGCCCATCCCCGCCGATTCGAGTATGAATAACAGGCGCTCTTCGCGGACGCGAAGTTCTTCGGCCAGACGCGGTGCCGCGTCCTTGGTACCGCGACCCTTGTGCCCGGACACTCTGCCATTCGAAGGAGTGGCTTCGGTCCTCCGCCGCTTGCGATTACGGACCTTGGATTCGGATTTGCGCACTCGGCTGGAACTCCCAACCGAGTCTATTTCGCGCTTCTCGCAGCAACACTACAGCGTTCCCTGTATCCGAACGTAGGAAGGACAAGCGGAAAGTAAGCGGGGAAAGTAAGCGGGAGAAGTAAGGTGGGTGCCCCACCCTTGTCGCGTTGTGTGCGACAGGGTGGGGATTTTGACTTTTCTATCCAGCGAACCTCACTGTGAGATTTTCAACCTCACCCAACTCAGTGCACCTTCCCCGTAGCCAGAGTCACCGTAACCTGATCGTATTGCGATTTCTTCTGGCCAGTCGGATCCACCTGGTACATAGTCACCGTCAGCGTCGTCGCAGTTTTCTTGTCCGCTGCCGCGGCGACTTTCACCAGCAGATAGCCATATCCCTGCAGCGACTTCAAGAACGTGTGATCGCCACTGACTTGCCCGGTAGCCGGGATGATCACCTGGTCGTTAATGCCGCCTGTTCCCGCAACGATGTACGGGATTTGTAATCCCGCGTGCGCAGCAGGCTGGCGCGTGTAGCGCTGGTAGCTGTGCGCATGCCCAGAGAGAAACAGATCGGGCATGATCCCGGCCTGTTGGCAGACGCCGTCAATATCAGCCAGCATCTGCGTACTGCCCGTGTGTCCTCCCGAGCTGAACGGCGGATGATGGGTCGCAAGCACCAGCGCCTTGCGCGGGCCGCTCTTTCGCTGTTGCGCGAGCGTCTTAAGCGTCGCGAGCAGCCACGTTTTCTGCGCCTGCCCTGGAATCGTCCCCGAGATGAATCCCGGATTCTCCGCCGCATTCGAGTAAAGGCCCACAATTTGCACATAGGGAGCATCCAGCAGCCAGTACACTGCGGGCTGGTTCATCGTCTGCCGAAAGATTGTTCCCGCGATCGGCGGAACGGACTGCGAAGGCGCGCAGAAGTTCGCCTGGAACGCCTTGCAGGTGGTCGGATCTGTCTTGGGAAATGTTTCGCCATCGTGATTCCCCGGGATCGCAATGATCTTGCCCGGGTAATGCACATACGGCTCATAGAACTCCTGGCGATAGCCGACATCCTTGTTTGGGCCGTAGATCACATCGCCCAGATGGAAGAAGAATGCCGGGGAACTGGCGGGAGCGCTGATGTTGAAGTCGGTGGCCATGGCTTCTGCGACCGCTCCCTGCGGTGAGTTGGCGCCCTTTCCTGTGTCTCCTACTGCGTGAAAGCTGATGGAGCCCGAATTGGCGACATCCGTTTCCCCCTGCGCTCCAATCACATCCGCAAGCGTCATGGTGGGCGTTCGCTTCGCCGCTGGAATGGGCTGCAGATTCCCTTGGATGTAATTGAGAAGCTGTTTGCCGACACCCGGCACTGGCGTCCGAGCCTCCGGCGGCGTGGTGGTGAAAAAAGGATGCGCAAAGCGAAGGATGGGAGTCTTCCGGGCTGAGGTCTTGGTCGTCGTCTTGGTTTTCGCCATCGTCTTCTCCTCCTGAGCGTTTTAACAAAATCACTTGTTGGCCTTAGAAACGAAATCTCACTTCAAGTCCTGCAAGTCAGCCTGCAATTGCTGAAGGTTGAAGCCTTGCGGTGTCTGTTTTTTCTTCGTCAGATAATCGTTGCTGAGGATCGCGTACGCTTCCTCGCAATATGCCTCCCAGAACGACCACGTCATGCTCTGCAGCGCGCCCCAGGTCACGCACGTGACCCCGCGCGAGTCATAGGCCACGACCGGGATGGCGTGTCCTCCCCACGATCCCTTGG
>DATMOO010000068.1:0-20570 GCA_035568275.1 Candidatus Sulfotelmatobacter sp. | reverse complement strand
TCCCCACGCAAACCTCGGGAATTCGATAATCTTGGCACCCGGTTGTGCGACATGGGGCATCGCCGGGAGGATTCGGGTTGGTAGTGCTGGTGGTTCCGGTTGAACTTCCTCGTTCTCGATTGCATCTACCACGAATTCAGGGTCTGCTATGGATTCGAACGACTGAGGGGATAGCGATTCTTCCGGATCCGGGGCTTTAAGCGCGGAAGCCGCCGGACCGAACGGCAACCGAAGGGACGGATAGCGCGGCGGCGGTGCCTTGCGTCGTGACCGATAACGGTTCAGCCGGGCGCAGAGCTCATCGCGCCAGGCATCCGAGCCTGGGGATGGTCGAGGGTCCTGCAGCGGCTCTGTCCCTGTGGCCGTCGCGGAATTGGGAACCGGCTGATGCGTGGGAGGGAGCTCCATAGGGCATCGGCAGACTTCGCCGCACTTCTCGCAACTCATGAAAATCTGTTCCGGCAAGTTACTGCTCACGAGCAACCGGGAGGCAACCAATGGCAATCCTAGCCTTTGTCGTCACTTTGCGGCACAGGCAGTGCCGTGCTAAGTTCACGATGCCGCAACCAGCAAGCAAGAAAACGCTCCTATAATCCGGCATCATGGGCTTCCGTTGATTTCTTCCGATGACTCTGCGCACTAGATTCCTTATCACGGTGCTGTTCCTTTGTCATCAGCTTCCCGCCTCGTCGCTAGTAACCAGTCAGTTGCTGACCGGGACGGATCGTCAAGAGAACTCGGAAGCCCTGAATGGACAAGAAAAACCTGCAGTTTCAACGAACGCCGCCTGCTCCGCTCAAGCTGCGCTCCAGGATGCAGACTCCGCAACCATCTGCGCAGACAGCCAAGAAAAGATCGGAAACACTTACAAGCTGCATGGGAATGCGGAGATTCACTATCGCACCTACACCTTGCGAGCCGACGAACTGACTTACAACGCAGACACGGACCAGATCACAGCCACAGGACACTTCAGGATCGATGGCGGCCCGAATGATGACCATATCAAGGCAAGCCACGGAACCTACAACGTGACGACGGAGACGGGACGTTTCTACGACGTCACCGCAACCACGGGATTGCAGTTCAAAGGCAGCCGCATCATTCTCACCTCGACCGCTCCCTTCGCATTCACGGGTAAGGTCGTAGAGAAGACCGGTTCGGACCATTACGTCGTGTACGACGGCAGCATCACCACCTGTGAATTGCCGCATGCAAAGTGGAAGTTCCAGGCTCGTAAAGTCGTGGTGGACGTGGGTGGCAACGCCAGCATCTATCACAGCGACTTCCTGTTGCACGGCTTCCCCATTTTCTATTTCCCCTACGCCACCCATCCCGTAGCTCGCGAGGCGCGCCACTCCGGATTTCTTATCCCCACAGCCGGGCGCTCCTCGGCCAAGGGGAACGTCGTGGGCGATTCTTTCTATTGGGCCATCAATCGCAGCCTGGACGCCACGATCGGAGGGGAATACTTCTCAAAACGAGGATCGTCGCAGCGGGGAGAGTTCCGAGCGCGTCCGAGCGACGCCTCATATGTCGATCTGAATTACTTTAGCGTGATCGACCGCGGCTTTGAAACCGGCACCAGCACAGGACCGCAACTCTTACGCGAGGGCGGCCAGGAGGCACGCCTCACCGCCGAGGGGAACTTTTATGGTTTCCGCGCAGTCTCCGACGTCGACTACCTGAGTTCTTTTCTTTTCCGGTTGGCCTTCAACGAGAGTTTCACCCAGGCCATCAACTCCGAGGTAAAGTCGCAGCTTTTTCTCTCGAAAACCTACAAAGGATTTTCTTTTGGCGGCATGGTCGAGCGCTATCAGAATTTCTTCCAGACTGCCGAGAACGGAGTCTTGTCCAACCCACCGACGTTTGACTCGATCCGCATCCTTCACACTCCTAGTGTCGACGTGTCAAGCGTCGAACGCCCATTCGGCCATTGGCCCTTATTCTGGTCACTGGACGGTTCCCTGGCAGGCCTCTCGCGCAGCGAACCGGGGTTCAGCACGAGCAATCTGCTGGGACGGTTCGATTTCAATCCTGAGATTTCTCTCCCGTTGCACTGGAAGGGATGGGTATTGCGCCCCGCTCTTACCCTGCATGAGACCTTCTACTCCGAGCGTTATGTAAATGGGGTCGTGAACGACAACGCGACGAACCGTAAGGCGCTGGAGGCGGCCGTGGAGATACGTCCGCCCGCGCTCGAAAAGATTTTCGACCAGGAATTCCTGGGCAGAAAATGGAAGCATGTGATCGAACCGCGAATTCAATACCGCTACGTCACCGGAATCGATAACTTCGCGGATTTTCTGCACTTCGACGAACGGGACATCCTGAGCAACACCCACGAAGTCCAATACGGATTCGCAACGCGTCTGTACGCCAAACGGCATCCATCGTCCATGCAGGAATGCGAGACCCCCATGACGAGTCTGGCGGTAGGAGCCGCTGCCACGGAACAAACGGTACCATGGGAGCATCCCACCACCTTGCAAAGCCAGCTCTGCGTCGTGGCGCCCGATGTGAAGGAGGTCCTGACCTGGGAGATCTCACAAAAGTATTTTCTCGACCCCACTTTCGGCGGCGCCTTAGTCACAGGACAGCGTAACGTTCTGGCCACGACCGAGGACCTGACCGGCATCGCGTTTATCACCGAACCACGCCATCTGTCTCCGGTGGTGTCGCGGCTCCGAGTCGCAACTGGCAGCCACACCGACACCGAGTGGGACATGGATTACGATTTTCAACTGAGCCGAATTAATTCGAGCACCTTGCTACTGAACTACAACTCCGGGCCATTTACTCTTGGTGGCGGCGATGCGTTCCTGCAGATTCCGCAAACCAATGCCACACCCGCAGGATTGAGTGAAGGCAAATGCAGTCCGACGACGGGATCGAGCCAGATCACCTGCAAGTTCCAGCAGTTTCGTGTTGCCCTTGGCTATGGCGGACTGACGCGCCGCGGGTTCAGCGCCGCGAGCAGTTTCGGCTTCGACGCGGAGACCCGCCAACTTCAGTTTGCAACTGGCCAAACGACCTACAATTGGGACTGCTGCGGCATCACCCTGGAATACAGGCGCTACGCGATCGCCAACGTACGCAACGAGAATCTGTACCGCTTCACCTTCAGCCTGGCGAACATCGTCTCGTTCGGCAACCTTAGAAGACAGGAGCGGCTCTACTAAAACTCGTCACCGGCGCGTGAATAACATTGAAATACGCGCATTCCGGTGGCTGAGGGTTGAAGATTTTGTGGAGACAGCCGCCTTCGGCTGTCCGGCCGCGCGAGCGGCCGTGTTTTCCCCTAGCAGCGGGAGTTCCATCTGCAATGACATATTGAGCAGCAACGGCGACAGCATTCCCGTTGTGGGGCGCGCCCAAAAGTCGCCTTTGGGGCGACGGACAGTCGAAGGCGGCTGTCCCCACATAATTTCGTGCAGCCTCCAGGACTGGTACCATAGCGGTATGAATTCTCCGGACAGCGCGACCGCCAAAGCCTCTCAGCTGCAAGCGGATCTACGCGGATTGGGACGCGTGCTCGTCGCCTATTCCGGAGGAGTCGATTCCGCCTATCTTGCCTGGGCTGCGCATCGCGTCCTTGGATCGAACATGCTGGCGGTGATCGCTGATTCTCCCAGCCTCGCACGGACTCATCTGGCCGATGCCATTGCGTTCGCCGAAGAGCAAGGGATCCCCCTCGAGGTTATGTCCACCTCTGAACTCGAGCGTCCGGAGTATGCCCGCAACGACGGGCAACGTTGTTTCCAATGCAAAGACGAACTGTTCACCGTCATGGAAAACCTGCGCGCCGCCCAGGGCTTCGACACAATTGCCTATGGTGTAAACGTTGATGACCAGGGAGACTTCCGCCCCGGGCAGCAAGCCGCCAGGATGCATCACGTGGCTGCCCCCCTGCTGAAGGCGGGCATGACGAAGCAGGATATCCGCGAACTGGCGCGCGAGGCCGGGCTCCGCATCTGGGACAAGCCGGCATCGGCATGCCTGTCATCTCGTATCGAGTACGGCCGGCCGGTGACCCGCGAGGCTTTGGACGTAGTGGAGCGCGGCGAAGACGCCATCCGCGCCTTGGGATTTCGTCAATTTCGCGTGCGCCATCATGGAGACATCGTACGCATCGAGATCGCCCGCGAAGAACTGGAGCGCGCTCTAAGTCCCGCCATGGCCGCCCAGTTCACCACCATCTTCAAGCAGCTTGGCTTTAAGTTCGTCACCCTGGACCTGGAAGGCTTCCGCTCCGGGTCGATGAATGCCTTGCTCCCGGCCGAGCATCTCGTCAACCCCAAAGGACAGTGACGGCCCTCAGGGTGCCCTTCGCGCGCCTCGCAAATACTCGTGCAGGCCAGCTAACCCCGCGGAGGGCGCACTTCCACTATGAGATAATCGAATCGTAACGAATGCTCCTGAGGCGGCTCCTGGTGACTCTTTTGCGACGTTCCCTGTTCATTCTGCTGGTCATTTGTCTGGGCTGTGTTGCACAGTCTGCTCCTCCCGATTTAGTTCGTAAGATCGAGCACCAGGTACGCACGTTTTATAGCCTTCCGCCAGACGTGAAAGTGACGGTGGGGTCGGTTACTCCCTCGAGCGAAGTGCCGGGCTACGACAGCATCGCGGTGAAGCTCGATGACGGCGGCAAGCAGAAGGACTACACGTTCCTGCTCTCGAAAGACCGCGCGACCATGCTTCGCGTAACGAAATTCGACCTGAGCAAGGACGCCTACAGTGATTTGATGAGCAAAATCGATGTCACTGGACGTCCTTCGCGCGGCGCAAAAGGGGCCAAGGTCGTGGTGGTGAACTTCGACGATTTCGAATGCCCGTTCTGTTCGCGCATGCATGAGACTCTGTTCCCGGAAATTTTTAAGGAATATGGCGATCGGGTCACGTTCGTCTACAAGGACTACCCGCTAGCGGAAATTCATCCCTGGGCCATCCACGCTGCCGTTGACGCCGGCTGCCTGGCGGCCCAGAACGGCGACGCATTCTGGGATTTTGCCGACTACATCCACGCCAATAAGCAGGTCATCGACAGTGGAAGGACGGCTGACGCCCGCCTTGATGTTGTGGACAAGATGGCCCTCATGCAAGGGCAACGGCACAACGTGGATTCATCCAAGTTAGCGGCCTGTTTGAAGGCGCAGAACGAGGACCAGGTTCGGGCCTCCATGAAGGAGGCCGACTCACTTGGGGTAAACGCGACGCCTACTCTGTTCATCAATGGCCAGAAGATCGATGGCGCAGTCCCAATAAACGAGCTTCGCGCCGCGCTGGACACCGCCCTCCGCGACGCGGGGCAACCGGTGCCCGTGCATATCCCGTCGGCATCAGCGCCAGCATCCAAGTAAAATAGCCGGTCATAAGAGGGGACGACAGAGGGGAAGACCTCGATTCCGGATTTCATGTGTGCTTGCGGTTTGCAACGGGAGAAATCGTGTTAAAAAAGAACTCATGCATTGCCCACGCAACGGCTGGGCTCGCCGTTATCGTTCTGCT
Source organism: Candidatus Sulfotelmatobacter sp. (assembly GCA_035568275.1). GTDB lineage: Bacteria > Acidobacteriota > Terriglobia > Terriglobales > Acidobacteriaceae > Sulfotelmatobacter. The sequence goes on along the minus strand of DATMOO010000068.1, from coordinate 15,062 downwards.
CGGGTTCCTGGCCGCTTGTACTTCCAAAGTGGGTGGCGACGTCATGGCCACCGTGGACGGCCGCAAAATCTTCCGCACCGACGTCGATAAGTACTACGAGAACACGCTCGCCTCTTCGCAGCAGTCTCCCGCCGGAGAACAGGCAACGGCCCTGCGCCTGAACATTTTGCGTCAAATGATCGACGACGAGATCCTGATGCGCCGCGCGGAAAAACTCGGTCTCCTCGCCACCGATGACCAGGTTGACGGTAAATTCAACGAGATCAAGGCGCCCTTCACCCAGGAAGAATTCGACAAGCGCATGCAGGACCGCAAGATCACCGTGGCTGATTTCAAGCGCGACATCCGCCGGTCCATCACGGTCGAGAAAGTCCTGAACAAGGAAGTTTCTTCCAAGATCAACATCACCGATCAGGACATCAACGACTACTACAACGCGCACAAGGCGGAATTCAACTTGATCGAGCCCCAGTATCACCTGGCTCAGATCATGGTGACACCGGCCCCCAACCCGCAGGCTCACAACCAGAATGACAAAGCACAAAACGAAGCCGAGGCGCGAAAGAAAATCCAGATGATCGCGAATCGGCTGGACAGTGGCGATGACTTCGCTACGCTGGCGATGAAGTACTCCGAAGATCCGGAAACGTCCGGCAATGGCGGAGACCTCGGCACGGTGCAGGAATCAGGCCTGAAAGGGACCGATCCTGCGACGCGCGAAACCGTGATGAGACTCAAGCCCGGCCAGTACAGCCCCATTGTGAGCGTGGTGAATCCGGCCACAAAACAGGCTGTTGGATTTCGCATTGTGAAACTCGTGGCCAAGGAACCGGCCGGTCAGCGCGATCTCTCTGACCCGCGCGTACAGCAGGCGATCCGCTCCCAACTCCATGATCGCCGCGAGCAACTGCTCAAAGCCGCCTACTATGAAGTTCTGCGGGACTCGGCCAAGGTGGAGAACTATTACGCCAAGAAGGTTCTCGACACTAACGGGATGGAGAAATAAGTCGCGGAACTATTCGACAATGGCGAGCACATCTCCAGCGTTGACGGCCGCGCCCTCGCTGACCATGATCCTCTGAATCGTTCCCTTCTTTGGCGACTTGACTTCGTTTTGCATCTTCATCGCTTCCACCACCAGCACGCCGGCCCCAGCCTCGACCTCGGCTCCCTGACTCAGCAGAATGCGCACCACTTTGCCCGGCATCGGTGCAGTCAGCTTCTTCGGGCCATGATCATCGACGGCGCGAGTGCGGCTGCGCAACGATCGCGGATCACGTACCTCAGCAGCAAAACGCTGGCTTCCCACCCATATGTGTACATCCCCGCCCACGCGCTCGCATTTCACCTCATACGCCTTATTGCCGAGACGAAGAGAAAGAACATTGGGACGTGCGAGGACAGCATCCACCTCAACTTCGCGCCCATCCACGCGACAAGACCAGCGGCCCTCCGCCTGACTGAGATCCAGTCGGTAGGTCTTGCCGTCAATGGCGATCTCGTAAGTCATGAATACGCCTTGAAAGAGCGCGGCTTCAGCCCCGCCGCACAGGCCTCATCATGGCCGGGTCTTTAGAGGCTGCGTGAGAACTACCATTGAAACGCAAGCGGTGGAGCAAGTTCCACCAAGACTCCAGCCGCGTAGCGGCGGGATGTGAAAGCCCGGCACGGAAGTGCCGGGTGAAGTGGAACAAATGCGCGAGTCCCGTAGGGACGACACGCGTTCTCACGCACACTCTTCAGCCCCTGCGGGTGCAACCTTTCCCTCCTTCTCTTCCTCTTCCTTTCTACCATTCGCCACATTTGACACTGGAAGTCGCGCCGGGCCTAGCGCAACGCCTCCCGTTGCGCCGCGGCCTTCCACCTGGACTCTGAGGTCGGCTTATCGACTGGTCCGTTGGAGACGCGTTCTCCGGCACCGGCAGCAGTCGATCCCAAGGCGGCAAACATCCCGGCAGCGATGACCGCCACCTCCGTCGTTTGCGCGTCGGCCTGGACGTCCCTGGACTGATCCTTCTCCTTCAGGAGACGGTCGAGAAAGCCGGTGTCGATCTTTGCCGCACGAAAATCGGAATTGCTCAAAATGCGGCGGAATAAGGAAATGTTCGTTTTGATCCCGCCAACGAAGTATTCACTCAAAGCGCGGGTCAACCGGCCAATCGCCTGATCGCGGTCCGTACCATAGCCGATCAGCTTGGCCAGCAGCGGGTCGTAATCCATCGGCACGGTCCAGCCTTCGTACATCCCACTGTCGCGGCGAATGCCCGGTCCGGACGGCAGCAGCAAGAGCGTAATCTTGCCGGGGCTCGGGAAGTAGTTATTGTCGGGATCCTCCGCGTAAATGCGGCACTCGATCGCATGGCCCCGAAGTTTCACGTCTTCCTGCGAGAAGGGCAACCGCTCACCGCTGGCAATGCGAATCTGCAGATGCACCAGGTCGAGCCCCGTAACCAACTCTGTCACCGGATGTTCCACCTGCAGTCGAGTGTTCATCTCAAGGAAATAGAAGTTCTTCTGCGGGTCCACAAGAAACTCTACCGTTCCCGCATTGGTGTATCGGGCCGCCTGGGCCACGCGCACCGCGACCTCGCCCATCCGGAGGCGCATGTCGGGATCCACAATCGGAGACGGGGCTTCCTCCACCACCTTCTGATGCCGGCGCTGCAGAGAGCACTCCCGCTCGCCCATGTACACGGTATTGCCATGCTCATCGGCCAGGATCTGCATTTCGATGTGGCGAGGGTTGACGATCGCCTTCTCGATATAGACCTCGCTGTCACCAAAGGAGCGTTCCGCCTCGCTGCGTGCCGCTTCCAGCGCCGACCTGAGCTCCGGGGGCGCTTGTACGAGGCGCATGCCCTTGCCGCCCCCGCCAGCCGAGGCTTTCAGCATGATCGGATACCCGATTCGTGCCGCTACCTCTTCGGCCTGTTCGTAAGACTCCAGTCCGCGCGAGGTGCCGGGCACAAAGGGAACTCCGGCACGCTCCATCGCCTGCCGCGCGCGGGTTTTCGACCCCATCGCCTCCATTGCAGCCGCCGTCGGGCCGATGAACTTCACTCTCGCGTCCGCACAAGCTCGCGCGAACTTTGCATTCTCGGAGAGGAATCCGTAGCCCGGATGGATGGCATCGGCACCCGAACGCTCTGCGACGTCGAGAATTTTCTGAATACTGAGGTACGATTCCCGGGCGGCGGCAGGACCGATCGGGTAAGCCTCATCGGCTTTGCGGACATGGAGCGAGGCGCGGTCGACGTCGGAGTAAACGGCGACGGCGGCGACCCCCATCTCGTGGCAGGCGCGAACCACGCGTACCGCGATCTCCCCCCGATTCGCGATGAGAATCTTCTTGAACATCAAAACCCTTCTGATACAAGCCGCATCGGCAGCAATCAAACCGAACATTGTACTGGACGATCATACCCAGCGGTGGGACTCCACGAAGAAAGGCATTCACCACAAAGGACACGAAGGCACACGAAGGATATCCCGCTCTTCCTTCGTGTAACTTCGTGTCCTTCGTGGTTAAGGATCTTTGCCGCCAATGTCGAAGAGCTTTCCGCGTAGTATCATCGACGGCGAACACCCGCCGGCATGCAGCCCACTGCTTTGAACGAAAGCACAGCCACCTCTCAATCGCAGTCCCGCGCGGCGGGTTGGTCGCACTGGGTGACCCTATTGGTCGTGCTAGGGACGGCCATGCTCGTGCGCTTCCGATGCCTCACCTGCAAACCGTTCTGGTTCGATGAGTGCTTCAGCGTGGAGGTCGCCCGGATCGGCTGGCGAAACTTCCTGCGCCTGATGTGGTGGCGCGAAGCCAACATGTCGTTGTATTACTTCCTGCTGAGAGTCTGGCTGCATTTTGGGCAGAGCCCATTTTTTGTCCGCAGTCTTTCGGCAATAATTTCCGCGGCCACGCTTCCGGCCCTCTACTGGGTCGCTAGACGGCTCTTTAATCATCGCGTCGCCCTCATCGCGACGGCACTGTTTGCCGTCAATGCTTACAGTGTTCGCTTCGCCCAGGAAGCCCGCAGCTATGCGCTTTTCATGCTGTTGGCAACGCTTTCTTCAGGATTTCTGATTGCCGGGCTTCGAGACGTGTCGCCGGACTTGAGGTCGCAATCTGCGACCTCAAATTCTCAGGCCCGGCGATGGGCTTGGTACATTCTCACGAGTGTGCTGGCGGTCTACGCCCATCTCTACGCGATTCTGCTCATTGCCTGTCACTGGATCGTCGTATCCCGTATCCCTCGGCCTGAAGGCGTCCAGGGGCGCTTGGCGAATATACGGCGAGCCTGGAAGATAATCGGTCTCGCGGTTTTACCGTTATTGATCTTTGTCGCCAAGACCGGAGCCGGACCCATCCATTGGATACTACGCCCTGGAGTCCATGACCTCTTCGAATTTTTCGAGCACTTGGCGGGCGGTAATTGGGCGATTGCTCTGATTTACGCCGCGGCACTCGTGGCAGCACTGATGCCGGCAGAAAAACGTCTCTGGCAGCGAGAGCCATCCTGGCAGGTATGGCGATGCCAGCTCCTTCTCATATGGCTGCTATTTCCGGTCGTGTTGACGGTTCTCTTGTCATTCGCGCGCCCCGTCTTCCTGGCCCGTTACATGATCTTCTGCCTTCCAGCTCTGCTAATCCTGGTAGCCGCGGGAATGGCGCGGCTCCACCGCTGGTTACTCCCGCCAGCACTTGCCGCAGTCCTGCTGCTGGGTTTGCAAGGGATCGCTTTCGTCTATGGCCACGATTTCGACAACGAGCGCGACGCGTCAGGAGCGGCGGCGAACTTCATTCTGGATCACACGCAGCCCGGCGATGCCATCATCTTCCATATCGCCGAGACCCGCGTGTCCTATGAATTCTTTCGCTCTCTGCGCGCGGGGGCGAATACCGCCAGCCCAGAGTTCAGGAGCCAGCTCGGCCCCGAGATTCTATTTCCTCACCACGGGGCAGGGCTCGACTACCGTGATTTCACCGGCAAGCCCACTCCGGAGTTTGTCCGCACCACGCTGCGAGACCACCCTCGGGTCTGGCTCATGCTGATGAACAACGGCCCGCCAGAAAGGCCTGATCCGACAACAGTCATGCTCACGCAGGTTCTGCCGGAGTCTTTCCCGAGAGTGGAGCGCTGGCAATTTCCTAAGGTCGAGCTACGCCTATACAGCCGGCGATGAAGGGTGCAGAAACAGAAAAGCCTCCCGCGCGAAAGCGGAAGGCTTGAACTTACGGTCGGACCGGGTTATTTCGGCTGGTCCATCGTGACCTGGCCACCCTGGGCTGCAGCGGCTTTCGCGGCTCGGGCCTGCTTGGCTTGCATCGCTTTATCCACCCAGCCGTCAGCGGTCTTAAGATCTGCCGCGCGGGCGGCCTCGTCGTCGCATTCCACGTCGGCGCGCTCGCGGTACATCAGGTTCATGTACGCCATGGCGTCGTCGTAGTCCTCACGAAGTTTGATGGCCTTATCCAGGCTGTCGATGCCTTCCTGAATCGCAGGACCGTTTTTTACTTTCAGCTCTTCGCAGAGCTTCTTCTGGTCTTTGTTCTTGGAGCTGAGGTGCTCGTCGGGCTTCATTCCCAGTTTGGCGCGCTCTTCCATGCGAGGCTGGTAGCATGCAGACCAGTCAATCACGCCCACCGAGTAATAAGGCTCGGCGTCATTCGGATCGAGGTCCGAAGCCATCCGGTAATATTTCTTAGCGTCGTCCCACTTTTTCTCGTTCAGGTACAGGTACGCGATGCCCTTCGCGCTGTTCACCTTCTGATCCCGTGAAGGATTCGCGTCGATTACTTTCTGGTACTCCTCGATCGCCTGCTGTGCGGTGCGCAAATTCTCCGGCGAATCGATTCCCGGAATGAACTGTGACACATACGCGGTGGCCAGATACATCCGCGCATTGATTAGAGCGGGATCCAGATTAACGGCATTCTGGAAATGAGTGATGGCCTGCTCGTAGTGATTGTCTTTGTAAGCCTTCACGCCTTTGTTCAGTTGGTCGCGAGCTTTCAGCTTGTCGCATCCCACAGAAGAGAAAAGCGCTAGCGCCACTGCCGCCAGCGTCAGCAGTTTGAGATATTTATTCATTGCGGTATAGGTCTCCCTCGCCACAGCATCCTAGGCCCAGAGACGTCGGTTTGACAAGCGGCCCCTGCTCAGCACGGAAGCGCAGGGCTTCCGTGCCGCGGGCCGAGTAAGAATCGTACAACTCCGGGCCGTACCCAGCAGCTAGTCTAGCCGCCTGCTTCAATCTTCGCGGTGATCAGGCCAACCTTGTCCACGCCGGACGCGTGAGCGATGTCAATCACATTGGCAACATTGGCAAAGGGAATAGCATCGTCTCCCTTCACGAACATGACCTTTTCCGCGCGAGCTTTGTAAATATCGGTGAGACGCCCCTGGAGGTTGTCCCAGGTCGCATCTTCGTTGTTAATCTTGACCCCGGGATCCTGTCCGGCGCCGCGATCGATCAATTGCACAACGATGGTGCGATCAGGCGTATTGTTCTTCGGCGCATTCGGCGGCGGGGGCTGCGGAACTAGCGCATCCAGCCCTTTCGGTGTCACCGGCGAGATCACCATGAAGATGATCAGCAACACCAGAAGCACGTCGATGAGAGGCGTGACGTTGATGTTCGCGCTCTGTCCGCCTTTCGAACCAAGACTCATTCCCATGGTCGTTCTCCTCTATTGCCCTTGCGCAGCCGGGGCTGGCGGGGCGCTTGGGGTTGTCTTCCTCTGATCCGTAAGCAAGCCCAGGTCGTCGACACCAGCGGCACGGACAGCGTCAACCACCTGCACGACTGAACCAAACCGCGCCCGCATATCGGCCTTGACGTACACTTGCTTATTTTGGGAGTTGGAGGCGAGGCGATCCTTGACCTTCGTGGTCAGGCCATCCACCGAAATCTGCTCGCTGCCGAAATAGACCTTGCCGTCGCGCGTAATCGAGACCAGTAATGCGTCCTCCCGATCCGCGTCCTGCATCGGTGCCGGGTTGTTCACTTTGGCCATGTCCACGCTGATGCCTTTCTGCAGCATGGGCGTGACCACCATGAAGATGATCAGTAGAACCAGCATCACGTCTACCATCGGCGTGACGTTGATCTCTGAACTGACTTTCGATCCTTCGTCCCTCTTTGCTAACGCCATAGCTTGAAATCTCCCGTGCTTCCGCGGCGGACCTTAAACCAGCCGGACCTAAGTTGGGAAGGCCCGGCGCCGGATCGCTCCAGCGCCGGACAAGCAACTTACGCGGAAAGCGGATCGAGTACTTTACCGGCGAACGTCGCCGCGCTTCTTCAGGAAGTAGTCGATCAGTTCGCTCGACGAGTTATCCATCTCGACGTCGAAGGCTTCGACGCGACCCGTCAGATAGTTGAACATCATGACGGCCGGAATGGCGACGAGCAGCCCGATGGCCGTCGTGACCAGTGCTTCGGCAATACCGCCGGCGACTGCCGCCAGACCGGTAGCCTTCGAGTTGTTGATGCCGATGAAGGCGTTCAGAATACCCATCACCGTTCCGAACAATCCCACGAACGGGGCGGTCGAGCCGATGGTGGCGAGGCCACCCAATCCGCGCTTCAATTCGGCGTGGACGATGGCTTCTGTGCGCTCCAGCGCGCGTTTCGAGGCTTCAATGGTTTCGCCAGGGATTGCGCCCGGGCTGTCCTGGTGAGCCTTGAATTCCATCAGGCCGGCGGTGACAACCTTGGCCAGGTGGCTCTTCTTGTTGCGCTCGGCAACCTTGATGGCTTCGTCGATGCGCCCATCGCGCAGTGCTCCTGCCACTGCAGGGGCAAATGCGCGAGACTGCTTGCGGGCGGCGCTATAGGCCATCCAGCGATCGATCATCACGCCGATAGACCAGCCGGACATGATGAAGAGGATAATGACAACGGTTTTAGCAACCCAACCCATTGCATGCCACAGGCCAAGGGGATCGGTCGCCATTGCGCCACCACCTTCCTGGACAATCCAGGCGGCAGCGGCAGGAACGTGATGAAGCATGGTTGCTACGTGAGTTGCTAGCATGAGTTGCTTTTCCTCCTCGGAAACTTCCTACTCTATTGGACTCTTTGATGCGCTTTACTGTTCCAACCGGTGGTTAGGATTTTGACCGGCAGGGCTCAAACCGCAAAGCTCGGAAGCCGCAGCAATGACGAACTGGGCGAAACCCGGGCTCTCGGAAAAGCCCTTCCCAGCCGCCATATTTCAGGCAGGAAGGGGAGGGCCAATGCACACACATCCACCAACAAATCTCCAACTGTTCAACCCCGGCGAGTCTAGCTGCCGGCCAGCGTGAAGTTCACCTGCACCTGCGTATCAACTTCAACCGGTTCGCCGTTCAGCAGGTAAGGCTTGTACTTCCACTGCTTCACCGCCTCGATCGCGGCCGGAGCCAGCATTGGGTGACCGCTGATCAACTGCAGGTTCTCGATGTCGCCGGTCTTGCTGATCTGCGCCTGCAGGACCACCGATCCCTGAATACGAGCCTGGCGCGCCAGCGGCGGATACGTCGGGTTCACCCGGCGGACCAACAAGCCCTGTGAAACGCCAGACGACACACGTACGCGCTGCGGGGTGGCAATCTTCGGCAAGGCAGCAACGGAACCGGCGCTGGCAATGCTGCCCAGCACGCCGTTCATCGACCCACCTGGTACTCCGCCCGGAACTCCGCCCACGACGCCCGACGCAGCCATGACCGGTGGCGGCGCCTCTTCTTCCTTAATCATCTGAACCTTTTGTGGAATCTTGGTCGGAGTGCGCAGCTGGCCGTTGACGATGTCGGTCTGGATCACCTTTACAATTTTGACCGGTGCAGCAGCTGGCGGCGGTGGTGGTGGAGGCGGCGGGGGTGCCACCAGGAATCCTAATTGTATGGACTTGGGCAGGGCTTCGGTAAAGATCAGCGGGATCAGTACCATGACGCCGATAATCATGAACTGGATCAGGAACGAGACGATCGACGTCCATCCCCGCGCCGTCTTCAGCTTGCCGCCCGACTCGATAAGGCTGTCTTCAAACATGGAATTCTCCCCAAACTTTCTCAGACCCCTACGGATGCTTAGACACCGACTGCTTCTCCTTTGCTCCCAGAATCTGGCAGTCGCACCCAGGAGGCCTGGATTCGACCGAAGCGCGCTGCCGAGCAAACCTTCAAATGCTTACTTAAGAAGGCGTAAACCAATGATTTCAAACATGCCATCAGGTAACTTACTTAGCCTTGGCAACCGGCATGCCCACAGCGCGCTTGCCCTTCTCAATCCGCCAGTCCTGGTAGGCCACCAGGATGGGTGCGGCAATCGCGATCGATGAATAGGTACCGATTAAAATGCCAATGACCAGAGCGAGGCTGAATCCACGGAGCACTTCGCCTCCGAATAAGAAGAGAGCAAGTACAGTAAGAAAGGTTAAGCCCGCTGTCAAGATGGTTCTGCTAAGGGTCTGATTGATGCTCCGGTTAACGATGTCCGACAGCTTCTCGCGCCGCATGAGTTTAATGTTTTCCCGTATGCGGTCAAATACCACGATCGTGTCGTTATTGGAGTAACCAATCAGCGTCAGGATGGCTGCGATGACCGTCAGGGAAATGTCCGTATTTGTGAGAGAAAATGCCCCTACCGTGATCAGGGTATCGTGAAAAACAGTCACCACCGCCGCGATGCCGTAGATCCATTCGAAGCGGAATCCCAGGTACACCAGCATGCCCAGCAGGGAGTACAAGGTCGCCAGTCCGGCCTGGGTCCGCAACTGGCCACCGACCTGGGGTCCGACGATCTCAACATTTCGCACACCGAAATCAGACAGGAAGAAGCCGTCCGGAATCGAAGCTGCTGCCGCCGGATCTACCGCCGCAGCGCTCTTTAACTGATCCAGGGAATTCAACACGCCCCCGTGCGCCTTGTCGCGAAAATCGACGATCGCTTGGGTTTGAGCCGTGTACTTCGCGTCGGCATCCGTGCCCAAGTGCATCGGATCCTTGTCCATCAAGTAATTCTTGATCCTTAGAGAACTGGCATTGTTCAGATCCTCTTTGCCCGTGGGAGCATTGGTTTCCAACGCGTTGATGATCTTCGTCCTGCCCAGACTCAGATCCTTCTCGCTGGTTTCGCGGATATCCAAATCAATGAGAACCTCGTTCAAGGAAGGCTGATCGTAGGGTTGAATCTTCGGATTATGCAGGCCGGCACGGTCCAGCAGAGTGCGGATCTGTCCCAAGTCCGGAGTATGCGAGAACCTCACATACACCAGAGTCCCGCCACGAAAATCCACGCCCCATGGAATGTGGTGCCAGAACAGCATGGAAAGCAAGCCCGCAACACTGAAGACCAGCGAGAAGGCAAGGAAGTACCACTTCTTCCCAAGAAAATCGATGTTGACGCTATGAAAGAACTCCACCGGTTCTAGCCCCTTATCTTGAGATTGAGTGATCGGGAGATTGTGTGATTAAGCGATTGAAACACCCACTGACCGCGGGGTATTCAATCCCTCCATGACCCGATGACTTAATCGCTCAATTCCTAAATGCTAAGCGCCTCTCCGCGCTGCTTGCGGGTGAGCACCCAATCGAAAATCACGCGCGACACGAAAACCGCGGTAAACAGATTCGCCAGCAGACCGAATGTGAGCGTGGTCGCAAACCCTTTCACTGGCCCTGTCCCGAAGATGAACAAAATAGCCGCCGAAACGATCGTCGTAACGTGCGTATCGACGATGGTGATCCAGGCATGACTGAACCCCTGATCCACAGCCGAGGGCGGTGTCTTGCCGTTCCGCAGTTCTTCGCGGATACGCTCGAAAATCAGCACATTCGAATCCACGCCCATGCCGACCGTCAGGATCACGCCCGCAATCCCCGGCAAGGTGAGCGCCACGTTGACTCCTGCGATCGTTGACCATCCCAGGAACCCAAGCAAGATGATCAGGTTCATGACCAGCGCGACATCGGCATTGACGCCGGCTCCACGGTAGTAGATGAGCATGAAGATCAGCACCGCGAGCATGCCGATCACCGCGGCTCGCACACCGGATCGAATCGAATCAGCGCCCAAGGAGGGGCCGACAGTCCGCTCTTCGAGATAGTGAATGCTAGCCGGCAGCGCGCCGGAATTCAGGATCATCGCCAGATCCTTCGCTGCCTGTGCATCCATGTGGCCGCTGATCTGCACCTGATCGCGGATCGGCTCGTTGATCGAGGCCACTTCCCTGACTTTGTTGTCGAGAACAACGCCCAGGCTGTCCTTCACATGCGCAGAAGTGAAGTTGAAGAACCGCTGCCCGCCATCACGAGTCAACTGGAAGTTCACATCCGGCTGGCCGTTCTGGTCGGTACTTGGATCCGCGCGCTTCAGGTCTTTACCGTTGATGGCAGAGACGCGCGATACCAGAAACCACTGCTCGCCTTCTGCGCGTCCGCCCAAGGTATTGCCCGGCAGCAGTAACTGGTCGGGAGGAATAACCCCGTTATTGGCTTGCAGGGCCGCCGCCTGACTTGAATAAGGTCCGCTCATTACCTGCTTAATCTCAAGCATGGCGGTGTTCTGCATGATCTCTTGCACGCGCGTCATGTCATCAACGCCCGGCAGTTGCACCAGAATCTGGTACTGGCCAAGCCCGTGCTCCTGGATGGTCGGCTCGCTCACCCCCAACGCGTCAACCCGGTTACGGATGGTCTCGATAGCCTGTTGGACCGCCCGGGTCTTCAAATCAGACAGGTTCGATGGCTTCATCGCCATATTCCAGGTGTCGCTTGCGCCGGGGGTTATGTCGTATTCCGGGAGGCGCTCCAGCACGATGCTGCGCAGATCGCTGCGCGCCGCCGGCGGCACTCCTTTGAGCACCAGGCGGTCAGGATTGTTCTGCGGATCTGATTGCGAGATATCGGTGTAATCGATCTTGTGGCTGCGCAGTTGATCCTTCAGCAGTTCCATAGCGTTTTGCGCATCAACATTGACCGCTTCGTTGACCTGCACTTGCAGGATCAGGTGCGTTCCGCCCTTCAGATCGAGCCCCAGGTGGATGTGATCCGTCAGGGCCGCCAGCAGCGCATCACCGGAAAAGCCCTTCGGAATCCCGAAGATTCCAAAAAGGAAGAACAGCATCGTGCCGACGATGAATAACAGTTGCCAGAGCAGTTTCTTGTTCATATGAACATCCAAGGGGTTAGTGGGCAGGGGTCAGTTTCAACTGACCCCTTGGCCCTAATCCCTGATCCCTATTTCGTTTTCACTTCTTCCTCAGTGGTGGTCACCTGCGTCACCGAAGCCTTGGTCACTTCCACCAAAATGTTGTTCGGGGGGACACGCAGATGGACGGCGTCATCTTTGAGCGCCATGATCGTGCCGCGCAATCCGCCGCTGGTGGTGATTTTGTCTCCGGTTTTCAGCTGATCCAGCATGCCCTGCCATTTCTTCTGGCGGCGCTGCTGGGAATAGAACATGTAGACGATCAGAAGCACCAGCGGCAGAAACAGCACCATGCCACCCAGTGCTCCTCCGCCTCCGGCTTGCAGCATCAAGGATAACGGCATAATTAAAGTTTGAAGCGCATGTACACGATACACCGCCAGCGCCCGTCAGCGCCGCGGAGTTATCATTTCACCACGGGGTTTGGATCAACTTCGGCCGGGTTCCTCGGCCTCAGGCTTGGATCCGGGGAGGTCTTTCCTTAGCGTTCAAGGTTCCGGCCGAGACCAGCACCAGAAAGAAAACGGTACTCTTCCCCAAGTGAAATAGAATGCCGTACGCGCTGCATAGTGTCAAGGTAGAAACTCAAGTTGTGAATCGTGTTCAGGACCTGCGCCAACACTTCGTTAGATGCGTAAAGATGCCGTAAATAGGCCCGGGAATAACGTTGACACACTCTGCAACCGCAGTTGGGATCGAGCGGCCCCTGATCCTGCGCATAGCGCGCCTGCTTGATCGAAACCTTTCCCTCTGAAGTGAACAAAAGCCCGTGCCGAGCGGCTCGCGTGGGCAGCACGCAATCCATCATGTCAATGCCAAGGTTCGCGTACTCGACAATCTCCTCGGGTGTACCCACTCCCATCAGGTAGCGCGGCTTGTCCTTGGGAAGATGGGCAAGCGTGGACTCGACAATTTCCCGCGTAAGCTCTCGCGGTTCCCCCACACTCAGTCCGCCGATGGCGTACCCGGGAAACCCAATCTCAATCGTCCGCTCGGCAGACTCCTTCCGCAGCGCCCGATCCATGCCGCCCTGCACAATCCCAAAGAGAGATTGCGTCTGATCTGTGAAAGTGGGGACAGCGTGCTCGGAAAATGTGGGGACAGCCGCCCCCGGCTGTCCGGCGGAGCGAAGCTGCGCAGCCCCTCCGCTGCCCTCTCCTTGGCCCGAACAGCCGATGGCGCCTGTGCCCACATGGCTCTTGCCGGGAACTGCACTCCAGGGAACTTCGCTCTTATGCTCCTCAAAATACCTCTTGCTCCGCGCCGCCCAGCGCGCCGTCAACTCCATAGAAGCCCGCGCGCGGCTCGCATCCGCCGGATACTCCGTGCATTCATCGAACGCCATGATGATGTCGGCGCCGAGCCCGATCTGAGCCTCCATGGCACTCTCCGGACTGAAGAAATGCGACGAGCCATCCAGGTGCGACCGGAATGTGACCCCGTCTTCGGTAAGTTTCCGCAACTCGCTCAAGCTGAAGACCTGGAATCCACCTGAATCCGTCAGGATCGCGCGATTCCACGACATAAAGCCATGCAGCCCACCCATCCGCCGCACAGTCTCGACACCCGGCCGCAGGTAAAGGTGATAGGTGTTCCCCAGGATGATCTGAGCCCCGAGTTCTTCCAGAGTCTCCTGCGGCACGCCTTTGACGGACGCGACTGTTCCAACCGGCATGAAGACGGGCGTTTCGATCGCGGCATGGGGCGTTTGCAGTCGCCCCCTGCGCCCCTTGCCGTTTGTCTTTTGAATCGAAAATTCGAGAGCCATGAACGGACAATTCTAACCTTGCGCAGGCCCGGGCAGTCGGGTTGGCAGTCTGAAGATCTCGAGATACCGGCCGAAGGAATGAACCTCCATTTGCGTGAACCCCGACACATGTTGCAATGCCTCACCGAGCCCGCTCGCCCATCCACCCTGGACAACCCAAATATGTCCCGGAGGCAGCTCGAGCCGAGCGTCCGGGTCGTGCCAGCGCGCGTCCACGCCCTGTGCCGTCAGTGCCCCAGCGTTAGGCCCGCTGAATACGAGGTGCAATCCTTCGCAGCGAAAACTCTCGAATCCGTCGGGCGAAACATCGACGCTGACAGGCTTCTGATTACACAGATAGTGCCGCAACTGGTAGCTGGTGGCCTGATCCGTGAAGATGATGTCGTTGGGTGAGATATTGCTACGAACAAATTCCACCAGCTCATCCATGTGCTGGTGGCGCTGCTCAGCAAGAGGAAGCAGGTCGCGGCCTTGCAGCGTGCCGAACGCGTGACAACCGATCACCATCAACAGTGCCAATCCGCACGCCGGACCTAGCGAATTCCCGACACTCCTGGCCAGCGCGACCGCCACGCCCGGGAGCGCGAACAGCGCCAGAAACATACATTGCCGCGTTCGACCGTAGGGATACAACCCTGCCACTACCGCAATCCAATTCAACACGAACGGCGTCGCCAGCAAAAGTGCGACCAGGTGTGGCGAGATCTCTTCCGAATTTCTCTGCTTCGAAAACACTAGGATCAAGACGCCTGCCAGGAACAGGACCGCTGCGACCTGTCCGATGCCGGTCTGGCCAAAGATGAAACGAAACACCCCGAATGTCCCACGATAGAGAAAAGGCAAGAGCCGGTCGCGCCCCGCATGGAAATACCAGTCGGAAAGATAGAAGTCCCCGAACCGCCGTAGGGGTTGCGAGATCGGGTATACCGCACTCAGCTTCGAAATATGAGTCGAATAGAGCGCCCCTACAATTCCCAGTCCGACAGCCTGCCCCACAACCCACGAACCAACCACTGTGATGCGGGGGCTTTGCGTCCACATGCGCGCGATGGCGTAAATCCCCAGAGCCGTGGCGAACAAAAAGGCCGAATAGTGCGAAAGC
>DATMOO010000067.1:0-3652 GCA_035568275.1 Candidatus Sulfotelmatobacter sp. | reverse complement strand
GAGCAGATTCTGTCCTTCCACTGGTCGCCCGATGGCAAGAAGCTTGGCATCCTGCGCGGCCACACCGATTCCGACGTCGTCTTGCTGCAAGAATCCAAGCCCTAGATTGTCTTTTCACCCCAAAGCCGCGACGAAGATGGGGTTGCCTTCACGACTGTCTCCGGTTCGCCATCAGGATCGCTAGGCGGACGGCTACTTAGCTGATGCGAAAAAGCCGCACCGACCTGCGGACGCTCTGTCGGATTCAGGCTGCTGGAATATTCAGTCGCCGGCTCGTCCGCGACAGGGCGCACCACCTCGCCGCAGATCAGCCAGAGTCGGTGGAGCCTTGCATGTTCGCTCCCAATCTCAAGGCCGGGCCGGACTCAGTCTGGCGGGCTTGGCCACGGACGAAGTATTGGCTTGACGCGCCTGTGGTGCGCAAAAACTCTTTGCGTCGGATTCTAGCGAGACGTAACATTGTTACATTGCTTTCCCACAACGAACGGACCTTAAACTCTCCTCCGTGAGTGTTGATGATTCCAAACGCATTCAAGCCGGACAACATTTTGACGAAGGACAACTCGTATCGAGGTGCGGTGGCCGAATGGTCGTACAGAAGTGTTCCCCGGCAATTCTGGAGAACAATCCTGATCTCTAAGCAGTGGTTGCGGGCGGCATGCTTCAACCCTGCACAGTCCCGCGTAAAGTGACGGCTGAAATCCATAACTCGGGGAGGATGTTTTGTTGCGCGTCCGCGATATTTCTGTTTGCGTTCTAAGTGTATTTCTGATTTCCCTCGGTATTTCCAGGGCCCAGCAAGATAAACAAAAGCCTCAGAGCACCATGGGAGGAATTGCCTCGGGAGCAGTTGCGGCTCCTATTTATGACTCTCAGAATCGGCCCATCACGGCCGGCGGGTTTGTCGACAAGGGGCCGGTCATCTTCGAAGAGGCCGCGAAGCAGGCCGGCCTCGGTAGCTGGCGCCACAAAATGGGCGTGCCAGAGAAAAACTTCATTGTTGAGACCAATGGTTCGGGCGTCTGCCTGATCGACTTCGACAACGATGGCTGGCTCGATATCTATCTCGTGAACGGCGCGACATTCGATTCTCTGGATGGAAATGAAGAGCCGCCACACGCCGCACTGTTCCACAACAATCATGACGGAACGTTCACCGAAGTAGCGCAAAAGGCCGGTGTAGCGAATGATCGCTGGGGATACGGCTGCTCGGTTGCGGATTATGACAACGACGGCTGGCCCGATCTCTTTGTCGGCAACTACGGCAAGAACCGGCTCTACCACAACAACCATGACGGCACCTTTACTGACGTGGCTGAAAAAGTCGGTGTGCAATTGGGCAATTGGTCTGCAGGTTCAGCGTGGGGCGACTATGACGGTGATGGGTTATTGGATCTGTATGTTGCGGGTTATGTTCACCTCGACCGCGAGAACCTGCCGATCGGCGGAAGCAAGGCGATGAACTATGCGTTCTGCCAGTATCGTGGGGTTTCAGTGAATTGCGGACCGCGCGGATTACCTGGCGAAGCAGACCATCTTTTCCATAACAATGGCGACGGCACCTTCACCGATGTCACGGTGAAGGCAGGCGTACAGGATAAACAACCCTACTACGGCTTCACAGCAATTTTTGTCTCACTCAATGCAAACGGCCGCCCCGACCTGGTTGTCGGGAATGACTCGCAACCCAATTACCTCTATATCAACAAAGGCGATGGGACGTTCGAAGACGACAGTTACTCGTCCGGGTTCGCGCTCAACGACGAGGGCCGCGAGATCGCCTCGATGGGCATTGCCGCGGGGGACTATGAAAACAACGGCCAGGTGGATTTTTTGGTTACCGACTTTGGTGACGACTACAAGGTGCTCTACCACAACGACGGCTTCAACAGCTTCTCTGACGTGAGCTACAAGGCAGGTGTCGCACGAACCACGATTCCATTCGTCGGTTGGGGGGACGGTTTTCTCGATTACGACAACGATGGCTGGCTTGATCTCTTCATGGTGAACGGCCATGTTTATCCGCAGGTAGACCAACACAAGTGGGGCACGTCGTTTGCTGAAAGACCGCTGCTCTTTCATAACATACCGAATCCAGAAGGGAAGGGTCGAAGATTCGAATACGTGCCTCCCGTTCAGGGAACCGGGCTGGCCACGGTCGTTCCGGCACGTGGAGCAGCATTTGGCGATCTGTTCAATGGCGGCAAGATCGATGTTGTGATCAACCCGATTGACGGTCCTCCCGTGCTGCTTCGCAATGTGAACCCCGATCATCATCACTGGATCGAGGTTCAACTCGTCGGAGGACCCAAAAGCCCGCGCGACGCGACGTGCGCCACCGCGTTTTTGACCGCCAACGGAATGCGCCAACGTCAGGACGTGCTCGCGAGTGGAAGTTATATATCTTCGAACGACCGCCGTTTGCATTTCGGCCTCGGGGATGCGACGGATGCAGGAAGCCTGGAGATCCACTGGCCATCGGGCGAAAGGGAAACGATCAAGCTACCTGAAGTAGATCGCATCTATACCGTCACTGAAGGCAATGGCATCACTGGCGCCCTGTGCGGAGCAACGAAGTGTGAGAAAAACGCGCGAAAGGCCAAAGCTCATCGGTAGGGTCAGACGCCGAAACGCATTCTTATCCGACTCGTTTTCTAAATGAGCCGAACGAATCTTACCACTGCCTTCGCGGAGACGTTCAGAGCACTGCGGCTATGCACTCCGTCGCGTAATGCGCAATGACTGCGCCGCAGGTCGGCCGACTTGAGACCTCTTTGCTGCTGATTAGCCTGGTTCGTCATACACGCCGATCTCGGCAATGTGAGGCATCTGGCTGCTGCTTTCCAACAGCAACCGCACCCTCTGCGATGATACGCGAGGGATGCGATGAATTGTCGTAGGTGTCGGCTTTTCGCCGTTTGCCAGCGTAGTCCAGTTCACACCGTTCCAGCACTCAAAACGATAGCTCCGAATACGGCTTTCCAAATAGTCATCTCCTTTGCCAACAGGCTCCACGAGCGACACAACATTGAAGCTCTCCTGCTTTTGCAGATCCACCTCTAACCAGCCTGAGGTTTGCCCCTCCTCCAGGTACCAGCTCGAATGAAAGTCACCATCGTTCGCTTCATCCGGACCCACAGTATCGGGGTAAGAACTGGCATGAATTGGCTTGCCCCTCGCCAGATTTCGCGTCGTGATCACGATGTGCTTGCTAAGCTTTGCCATGGGGCCAGGATGCGTCCATGCTCTCCCAATCTCTTCCAAGCGGCTCACAAGATTCGACGCGAGCCGTCCTTCGCGGTTCGGTGGAGCATTGAGAATCAGGTTGCAGTGTCTGAGATTCAGTGGCCGAAGCCACTCGTCAACAACAGTCTTTACCGCCTTGAGAGGTCCATTCGCGTCTCGTTGCTTCCAGAACCATCCTTCGGTAAGGGTCGCACAGGAGAGGGCAGGCACGTCGCTACCTTCCGGGACCTTCTGCCCGGCATTCTGCTCAAAAGCCTTCACATCGGAATAGTAGAGTCCGCTCGGAGGATATTGACTGGCATTGAGATCGCAGATCAGGCAGTCGGGCTGGAGATTCTTAATGTGCTCATAGATCTCGTGGAACGGTACCTCTTCATACGTGATGCGACTCCACGGTGCATCCCAG
>DATMOO010000066.1:0-83788 GCA_035568275.1 Candidatus Sulfotelmatobacter sp. | reverse complement strand
GGATATCCCGACCCATCCGAATGCTCATGATGGTGCCGAATAATCGGCAGTACCAGTCGGAGCGAGTGCAAAGGCTTGCAGATATTTTCCCCAGTTATGGGATGGAGCTTCATGACCTCCCACTCCGCCGGAGTGAGATCGCTCCCTTTCTTCAGAATCTCGTCCGGCACCGCGATTTTGCCCAGATCGTGCAGATATCCGCCACGTTTCAGGGCAAGAATCGAATCCTCATCCATCCCCAGATGCCGCCCAAGATCGGAGGCATGCACCGCCAGCCGCTCGCAATGCCCCTCGGTATAGGGGTCGCGGCCTTCCACAATCAGCCCCAGGGTGCACAAGACCGAATCGGCCGTCTCCAGTTCGTCGGTGAACTCCTTCAGCCGAAGCAGCGACTTCACCCGCGCAATCAGCTCTTCGGCGAGCACCGGCTTGTTCAGAAAATCGTCCGCGCCGGCCTCAATTCCACGCACCTTGTCGCTGCTGTCGCTTAGCCCGGTAATCAGTACGAATGGAATCAGCCGCGTCGCGGGATTCTCCTTCAGGCTGCGGCACAAGTCATAGCCAGACTTGCCCGGCATCATCACGTCAGAAAGAATCAGATCGGGAGCCTGACGCCGCACCTCCGCCTCGGCCTGGTCTGCGTTCGAGGCAGTGACCACGCTGTATCCGCGAATCGTCAGCAACTGGCTCATGAGTCCAGCGATGCTGGGCTGATCGTCAACCACCAGAATCCGCGGCGCGCGTCGCCTTGGTAGTAAATCACCCATAGTTTGATAAGAAGCCGCTTCCTCCCCCCGCAGTTGTCCGTGCTCTGGGACCCTGGGTACGCGAGGAGGGAAAGCTGTTCATACTGAAAATCGTTTTTCTAGCCTAAGCTTACCGCCATTTTCCACTTTTCGGGGGCGGGTGTCGAGTTTTCGAACACCACCCTCCCTTTTTGAACTCACCCGCGCTTCCCGGATCGGAACTCCTCGATCAAGAATGTGACCCCAAACCTTGCGGCCGACACACTCCTGCGCCTACTCTCCCCCTATGGGCTGCAATCGTATAACCAACTGTTGGACTGCCTTACTCCTGCTCCTTTTTCTGACCTCATCATCGCTCGCTGCCACAAAACCTCACGTCATCTCCTTCGGAAAATGGATGCCGGTGCAGTGGATGGTCGGTACGAACGGAGATGACAAGCAGGTGAGCATCAATATCCGCGCAGGGGTGGTAGATGGCCGAGTGAGGGAGTACGTGCTGGGACCGCCTCACGAGGTTACGGAACGACTGTTTGTAGTGCGCCGCGTATTTCGGGTGAATGATGCTCTCCCTGAGGATGCGGCACCGAAGTGGCAATGGCAGTGCGGCGGCTGGCTGATGGTCGACAGGCTGACGGGACGCATCTCGGCGGTAAACCTGCCGGAGTTTGACGCGGTGTATTCGGCGTCGAGCTGGCATCGCGATTACGTTGCTTACTCTGGGGTTTCCGACGATGGGAAGAAGACGTTCGCGGTCGTAGCCCAACTGAACCGCAAAAAGCCTGTGCTGAAGAAGCCTCTCTTGCGAGTCCTGCCCGAGGACGCTGGCCCGGACTCCGCCTGCCCCGTGCCCGTCTGGCAGCGATCCCCAATCCGAGTCAGTTTCGAAGCCCCGGGCTCCGACAAGCAGACCTTCGCCATCCCCGGTCATATGGCGGACATAGTGAATGATGATGAGGAGGACGAGGAAGCGAGCAAATAAAATTGCAGATTGTAGATTTCAGATTTTAGATGGAAAACATCTGGTGCCGAAACCTGCCGTCTGAGACCTTCAATCTTCAATAATTTTCAATCTGAAATAGTCTGAAATCTAAAAAATGCAATCAACCATTACCGTTCCCCTCAGTCTCCTGCTGCTTCGACTGCGGGCAGTTGCTCTGCGACAATCTTTTCCTTAACCTTCGCGCTGGTCACGAGGATGACCGACACCACCACGATCGCGCTTCCCGCCAGAATGAACCGGTCTACCTTCTCATGCAACACGAGCCATCCCAGGAAAACCGCGACCACAGGATTCACGTACGCATACGTCGATACCTTCGAAGTCGGCACATGCTCCAGTAACCAGATGTAGGCGGTGTAGCCAATCCACGATCCGCAAACGATCAGATATCCCACCGCCGCCAGACTGCGCGGCGCCCATGTAGCGTGTTTCACATCGCCATTCAAGAGCGCGAAGAACAGATTCCCCGCGCCCGCCGCTGTGACCTGCCACGCCGTAGCGCCGAATACATCCATCCCTGACTGCCATTTCTTCGACAGCACCGAACCCAGCGCCCAACTGAACGACCCGCCAATCAGACTGACAGACGCGATAAGCTCCCCTCGTCCCATACTGCCCGCCTGCAGGTCGGGCCATACCAGCACGAATAGCCCGACGATCCCCAGCGCCAGCCCAGCCTTGCCGCGTCCCGAAATGTGATGATCGCCCAGCAGCAGCGAATCAAGCACCAGAAACCATAGTGGCGTAATCGCGATGATCAGCGCCGATAACCCCGAGGACACTGTCAGCTCCGCATACGACAGCGTCAGGTTCCCACCCATCAGCAGCAGCAATCCCACAATCGCCGACAACGCGATCTGCCGCGGCGAGTACCGAATCCTGTGCCCGGTCGCCGCGCACACCGCCAGCATCACCAGTCCTGCCACCGAGAACCGCAGCCCGCACATCAATGCAGGCGGAATAGTTTGTACCGCGATATCAATCCCCAGGTACGTCGAGCCCCAGAACAGGTACACGAGTCCGAAGGCGAGAATTACCATCCACCGGCTTGGGCGTTGAGCAGACTGCATTGGTTTTAGGGCGACAGGGGAACTTACAACATATCAGACGAGCGAGGGCGGAAGTTCGATTCTAAAGTTCAGCGATGGAGTCGACGAGTGCAATCCTGATATTCAGAAAACTGATACGGGTCACCATTCACAGCGTGGCTGCGACTCCCGCTGGGGACCTTTGTGACGGCGCGGCTGCCAGGTAAAAGCAGCAAAATTGAAGCGGAGAGAGAACCGAACATAGGCTTCGCCCAAAGCTGGACGTCACAATTCTGGTCCCGACTCTCTTCTTGACAACCCCTACAGGAGCGCGCATCGTGCTGAGGTACGTCGCAATGTACTCACCAGAGTCTTCGCAGAAAGCCGATTCTGCCTGAGCAGCCCTTCCGGTTCTTCGGTGCAGTCCACGAACACGATCGTGTCTAATCCTCGTGGATTTTAGAAGGAGATCGCCATGCGGAGTTCACGCACAATTGAAAACTCACTTCACAATCTCAGAGGTCTCTTTCAGTTTTTTGGAGTCCTCACGGTTTTGATGAGCCTCGCTGCTCTGGCGCAAATAAATGGAGCAGGGCCGGCTTATGCGAAAGCGCCCACCGTGTCCGCGCTCCCGGGTGCCGATAACGGCGGGCACGTTTCTGGAATCCGCGTGAAGACTGTTGCTTCGGTCACTCACCCCGACACGCCCGTTCAAAGAGTGAGCATCGTGGAAAGCTATGGCAGGGTTCCACTCGCCTTTGAAGCCAACCAGGGCCAAACCGACCCACAGGTCAAGTTCGTCTCGCGGGGTCCGGGGTATGGCCTGTTTCTAACCACTAGCCAGGCGGTTCTGACTCTGCGCAGAGCTACCGAGCACGAACCTAACTTACCCAGAGCGAAAGCTTCGCTACAAGAAGAAAAATCTGCCGTGCTCCGCCTGAAATTGGTGGGCGCCAATGCCACCACAACTAAAGTCTCTGGGAAAGATGAGTTATCCAGTAAGAGCAACTACTTCATCGGTAACGATCCTGAAAAATGGCGCACCAACGTTCGGCAATATGCAAAAGTGCGTTACGCAAACCTCTACCCCGGCGTGGATCTCGTATACTACGGCAATCAGCGAGAACTGGAATACGACTTCGTGCTTCACCCTGGAGCGGATCCTGAAACGATTCGACTGAGAATCGAAGGAGCGAGCAAACTTCGCCTTGCTTCCGGCGACCTGGTGCTGAGCAGCCCGGGAGGCGATGTTCGCCTGCGCAGGCCCTTTGCCTACCAGGAGATGAATGGGACAAAGAGGGAAATTCGGAGCCACTACGTAATGAGGAGTGAGCACGAAGTAGGTTTCCGCATCGGCTCGTACGATCGCAGCCAGCCGCTAATCATCGATCCCGTACTGGCCTACTCCACCTACTTGGGCGGGAGTGCAGACGAGGCCGCGTTGGACATTGCCGTGGATTCGGCGGGCAACGCTTATGTGACCGGATTCACGACCTCCATGGACTTTCCTACCGCGAATGCCCTCCAGTCCACTTATGGCGGTGGTTCGTCCGATGTCTATGTAACCAAGATCAATGCCACCGGTAGCGCGCTCGTCTACTCGACGTACCTCGGCGGGAGTTCGGACTTCGACGTGGGTCAAAGCATCGCAGTGGATTCGGTTGGGAGCGTCTATGTGACTGGGGCCACAGGCTCACCCGACTTTCCCACCGTCAATCCCATCCAGGCAACTAATCACGGGATACGCGACGCTTTTGTGACCAAGATCAGTCCCGACGGCAGTGCGCTTATTTACTCTACCTACCTCGGTGGGAGCGGCGATGACTACGGTTGGGGTATCGCAGTAGACTCGGCGGGCAACGCCCATGTGACCGGAGACACACCATCGCGCGACTTTCCTGTCTTTAAAGCCCTTCAACCGACGTTTCACGAAGGCGCTAATTTTAATACATTTGTGAGCGAGATCAATGCCGACGGCAGCGCGCTTATTTACTCCACTTACTGGGGTGGGAACGGCGGCGAAGGCGGTTCCCGTGTTGCGGTGGACCCGGCGGGCAACACCTACATTGGCGGATACACGTTTTCGCCGGATTTTCCCACGGTAAATGCCATTCAGCCCATCTATGCGGGAAACGTGGACGCTTATCTTACCAAGCTCACTGCCGACGGCCAGACGGTTATCTATTCCACTTTCCTGGGAGGGAGCGGTTTCGAATACGGTTGGGACGTCGCAGTGGACTCGGCGGGCAACGCCTACATGACCGGGTTTACGCAGTCAACCGACTTTCCTACGACACATGCTCTCCAGCCAACGAATCACGGTGGTAGCGATGCGTTTGTGGCCAAGATCAACGCCAGCGGCAACGCATTCGTCTTCTCCACCTACCTGGGCGGAAGTAACACGGACCAGGGAACTTCCATAGCAGCTGACTCCAGCGGTAATGCTTACGTGGGAGGGTACACAAAATCAACGAACTTTCCTACGGCCAGTGCCATCCAGCCAACGAATCACGGTGGTTTCGATGCGTTTGTGGCCAAGATCAGCGGCGACGGTAGCTCACTACTCTACTCCACCTACCTCGGTGGGACTGCGAACGAGAGCGAATTCGATGCTGGCTATCGGGATCTGGGCATCGCTGTGGATTCGGCGGGCAGTGCCTATGTGGCAGGGACCACAAAATCGGTGAACTTCCCGACCACTCCACTGGCGTTTCAGAAGGCGTTGAAAGGAGGTTCGGATGCCTTTGTGGCCAAGATTGCAAGTGGTGGGGTCTCGCTAACGACGTTGGCTTCTGGCCTCAACCCTTCCATCTACGGGCAGAAGGTTACTTGGACAGCGACGGTTACCTCCTCGGGCTCAGTCACGCCAACCGGCACAATCAGGTTCACATCGAGTGGCATCACGATTGGTTCGGCAACGCTCAACAGCAGCGGTGTGGCGACCCTAACCAGGTCCAATCTCAATGCCGCTACCTATCCACTGAAGGCGGTGTATACAGGCGACGCCGCCAATCTGGGCAGCACGTCCACTGTGGTGAACCAGGTGGTATTGGAGACGACGAGCAAGGCCCGGCTCACTTCGTCGCCCAACCCGTCCACACAAGGCCAGGCGGTGACTTTCACTGCGACGATTTCGTCGCCGACAGTGATACCAACAGGACCAGTTACATTCACAGCTGGAACGACCGTACTCGGTACAGCTCAACTGGGCGGCGGAAAGGCAAAACTGCTGATCCCGTCATTACCAGTTGGCTCGACCAAGGCCACAGTGAAGTACAACGGAGACTCCAACATCGCCAAGAGTTCAGCTTCGGTTATCCAGACAGTGCAGTAAAGACGCGGAATTTACCAAGACATGTGCTTTTCAGTCACCCGAATCTCCGGGTACACCGCCGCTTTGAACACTTTGGGGTCGACGATCGTTTACCTAACCAAGGCGTTAACACTCAAAACTCCTTGCCGGGCTCAGTGCGCGGATGGCAATTTGCGAACGGTCGAGCCAGGTCCCGCCCTCGGTGCCAGTTGACTTTTCTTCATAAGAAGTCTGGATTCATTCGGTTATCAGATGAGCCACTCTTTACCTGCCGTGCATTGCCAACGCCGGGATGGCTGTACTAGAAGCGGGACTGCAAGGCATCTCGTCTCAAAATTGAGGCGTACTAAGAGGAGTCCCCATGCCTTCCCGCGCTTGCGCTCTGTCTCTCGCCAGCCTGCTTGCTGTTCTTGTGCTTCCAGGTTGCAACAACACCTTAAATCCCTTGTGTGGCAGTGCGAGGCCGACCCCGGTGATTGGGTCGCTCTCCCCCGCCGACGTGACGTTCTCCGAAGTGCAACAAGGAGTAACGATCACGGTGACGGGCAGCCAATTCGTTTCTTCGTCGCAAGTGGTGGTGAACACCACTCCGATCGCCGCCACCATTGTGAGCCCCCAGAAGTTGACCATAAAACTCTCCCCTGCTGTCGTCTCGGGGCCGGGGTCGGTTAAGGTCATGGTGCAGACTCCCAGCGGGAACGCCGGAGATCTGGGATGCACCAGCGGAGGCAACAGCAGCGTACTCCTGTTGACTGTGAATTAAGCTCGGGCTGGGAAAGAAGACTGTGTGTCAGAAACCGAGTGCTCCGCAGGCGTGTTTGGGAGCCGCATCGTGTTCCTCGCTCCCAACCTCGAAACTGTATTCGGCATCCAGTCTGCGGCCATTTTCCTTCACGCGGGCTGAAATCAAGTTGGGGAGCCGAACATCGCAGAGTCACAGCTGAGTGACAAACATAGAAGGCACGAACATGTAGGTCTGTTCGTGGCGACAATTCTCCTCGCCGCCTCGATGGTGAGTTGCAGTGGTCAGGACTACGGCTTCCTGCAGCCGACGCCGGAAGACCTTTGCAAATGCATTCCCGTGGAGCCAGACATCCTGGATTATCGACATGCTGCCAAGCATGTCCCGATACCGAACTTCGCTCCCCAAGAAGTCTCGGTAGAGACCATCCTTACATGGCCTCAAGATATCTTCATTCCTCCCGACGCTCCGCGCAGTGGGCGCGAGCTTGAGGTCTTCCATATTGCCAATGCCTTTTTGCAGAAGGCAAGTGTGAACGCGCTCGATTGTGACGTCTCGATGGAGATTTCACAGACCGCCGACAAAAGCTCTTTGCGGATGATCGTGGAAACACCGGTCGACAGCGAATATTGCAGTGCTCGACAAACTCTGCAGGCACAACTCGGAAAGCATAACTTTCGCCTTGATTCGCAGCATGGAGGAGAACTTCCCCAGGCTTTACCCATCGACGTCGTAGGGATGGCATTCGAGGACTTCGAGCACGATCGCGGCCCGGTAGCGACTTTGTGGGAGATACATCCAGCCATCGTGACCATCCGCTGATGTCCTAGGCAGGATTCCCGTCGCGCCCAAGTTGCGGTGCCAGGGCACTAATGCTCGCACTTTGGGACGCCGTCATTCAGACGTTTTAGCAGGCCCTTCGCTTCCTGCAGATCAGGATTGAATTCCAGTACCCGCAGGACATAATCGCGTGCACCATCGACCTGTCCGGCAGCGCACAGGGGAGCGATATTCATTCCAATGGGGCTCTGGCCCGGGGCGCGCTGGAACGCCTGATTCCAGAGCCTGACGGCTTCACGGAGGTGTCCACGGCTGGCTTCGATGGCGCCTAGATTGGCCGCTGCGTCAATCAATATGGAGTCAATGGCAAGAGCCTTCTCGTACAATTGTCGAGCGCGATCCATATCTCCCTTCTTCGGTGCGGAATATCCCAAGCTGGAGAGCAGCGCAGCATCATCGGGCGCTTTCTGAATTGCCACACTAGTCAGCCGCTCAGCCTGGGGAGCAGCCGCAGTCATTCCCCTTCCCATCAGTGTTTCCCAGGCGAGCGCGAGATCCCGCACGTCGTCGTCTGGTTTCTGGGCATCGGGAAAGCGAACCAATCGCGGCAAGGTCGGCTCGACGTTCGCACCCTCCAGGAGTTGAGGAGAGACTGCTGCCTGCCGCAAGATTCGGTGGTCGGTCACTTCGGTATGAGCAATGTCCCGACTCAGTGACGAAGCCATGTGGCAGGTGGTGCGGTCGGGTTTGTCCGCGTGATGCCCGGCCGCAAACTTGTTGCCATGACCCGCCAGACACTTCTGCCGATAATACGAAGCGCGTTCCGTGGCGGACGGTTCGTAGTGGGGATCGTGACCGCTGGTGCAGGCTATGGCGTTGCCGGACTTCTTCTGGCACACGCTTTCCGCCAGTGCCTCAAATTGACTGACGGCTCCGAGACCCGATTGTTGATCGTCTGCAAATACAAAGTAGTGGATGTAGTCGGAGAGCCGCTGCCCGGGAAGTTACGGATGTCACGCCCAGGTTGTTCAATTGCTACCTTCCCTTCGAGATGACACTGCATTGCACACTGCATCACGCAACGCTGGTGCCAGTTTGGCGGGATTGACGATGGAACCGCCTTGAATGTACGAGGCCCCGGGTCCATGGCACATTTCGCAAGTCACTCCGGAAGAGGAAAAAGGAGGGTTCGGATAGCGGTTTTCCGTCCCCTGGATGGCCTGAACTCCGCTGAAATGGCAGCGCAGACAACTCGTATAGGCGGGAAGATTTAACGGAATTTGACTGGTGTTGCCATAAGCGGGCGCCATGTCCCATAAGTGCCGGTCCGCATACCAGTTCACAGGAGACTCAATCAGAAATCCGTCGACTGCGAACAGATGACTGACCCCGCGCCGTCCGGAGCCAATGTAATAGAGTAGCTGGCGTCTGCCCCGGGCCTCCGGATCATTCGGACGCTCGAAACTCAGCCAGATCTTCCCATCCTCCTTATAGACGCGGTAGTGCGCCAGATTTTTGTGCAAAAAATCGGCTGGGCTGAAGTTGTCCGCGGCAGCACCACTCGCATGAGCCATGGATGTTTTCGCGTAGGAATTGTAAACAGACAAATGGCAGGCCGCGCACGCCTCATTCCCCCGACATATCCGTTAAACTCGCGATTCGGAGCTGCAACCAATATCTGCGCGAGCGACGCGATTGATGTGAAGAGAAGCAGGCCTGTCAAGCGAAGGAGAAAGTCGCGACGCCTTACTAGAAATCGCCACAGGTATATCTGGAATGGAGCACGACAGCTCTCCGGTTCGCCTTGCGGCTGAAGACAGGCAGCCATCTTTATTTCTCAGAATGAAGTCGGCACGAGTGACCAATCAGTGAGCAGGGCGTTCCAGACCTGTGGTGAGACTTCGGTCTGAGACGGATTGGTCGTTCTGGGGTTTGTAATAGTGCGTAATAGTTTGTAAATTCAACGCCAGAAGAGGGCGCCTCAAACGTGGGAGCTCAAGATTGACTCGCCCGCTTCTCCCACGTAAGATTTGGCGCGCCTGTAACCGTCCATCAAGTCATAGACAGCAGCTTCGTCACTTGAAGCAGAGGTTTACTCATGCCACTTCGAAACGCCTTGAACCTTCTCTTGGTCGGAGTTCTTGTTGCTTGCACGGGGTCTGTGCCTCTGCCGGCGCAGTCCACCGCATCTCCTTCGAAAGTCGCCTCGGCACCTGCGAAACCGGCAGAAACAGCATCGGGATACAAGCAGCCGCCCCAAAATATTTTGGATGTGATGCACGCGCCCTCACCGCCGTATCCTTCGGTGAGCCCGACCCGCGACGCGATCCTGCTTGTGTCCTGGCAGGACTACCCTTCGATTTCTCGAGTGGCGACACCATTCTTGCGGCTGGCCGGAGTGCGCGTCGAACCCGGCAATCACAGCAAGCACGACACTCCCGGCGGCTACGGCATCACTCCGTGCGCGCGTAGCTTCGAACTTGTACACGTCGCCGACGCTGCGCAAACCCATGTCGCGCTTCCCGCCGGTGCTTGCCCGGGTGAACCGATATGGGCCGCCGACGGAAAGCATTTCGCTTTCGTGAGTATCGCTCCCGAATCAGTCGAGCTTTGGATTGGTGATGCTAAGACCGGCGTAGTCCATCGGGTGTCCGGCGTCCGTCTCAACCCGATGCTCAATGACGAGTTGCAATGGATGCCCGACCAGAAAACCCTTCTGGTCAAGCTGGTGCCCAAGGGGATGGGAGCGCCGCCCGCCGAGCCCATCATGCCGATTGGCCCAAGTATCCAGGAGACCGAAGGCGAGAAAGGTCAGAGCAGCACCTATGAAAACCGCGACACGCTCGGCAACAAGCACGATGAGGATCTGTTCGACTATTACGCCGCCTCGCAGCTTGCTCTGGTCGATGCCGCCAACTCCGCAATCACGCCCATCGGAAAGCCTGGAAATTATGAATCGCTCGATCCCGCGCCTGATGGTCACCACGTCCTCGTCACCGCGATCCACAAGCCCTACTCGTACGTTGTTACGTATGAGCGCTTCCCGAACGAAGTCGAAGTCTGGGACGTCTCCCAGCGCACTCGCGTTCTGACTCACGCCATCGCGTCGCGTCCCCTTGCAGATCGTGTTCCCATTCATGGCGTTCCGGTTGGCCCGCGCGATTTTTCCTGGCGCGCAACCGACCCGGCGACGCTCATCTATGCCGAAGCGCTCGACGGCGGCGACTGGAACGTGAATGTTCCGGCGCGCGACAAGGTCATGCTTCTGAAGGCGCCGTTCGACTCGCCCGCGGTCGAAATCACGCGCACCGAGCAGCGCTACACCGGCTTCGCCTGGAGCGAGCAACCCAGCGTCGCTCTGTTGGCTGAGTACGACAACAACCGGCACTGGAGAAAAGCCTTCGTCCTCAACCTGGATGATTTACAACAAAAGCCGCGCTTGCTCTGGGACCTCTCGACCGACGAGAGATACAAGAACCCGGGCACCACGGTGAAACGTCAGTTGCCTAACGGTTCCTGGGTCGTTCGTCAGGATGGTGATTCCGTCTATCTCGCGGGCGTCGGTTCTTCGCCCGATGGAGATCGCCCGTTTCTCGATCGCCTCGATCTGAAGACGTTAAAGAGCGAACGTCTCTTTCGCAGCGAGAAGACTTGCCTCGAGCGATTTCTTTCCTTCACCGGCCCGGACACGCGCACGTTCCTCACCTGGCATCAGACTCCCTCCGACCCACCCAACGCATTCACCCGAACCCTTGGCAGCACGGTGGACGCGTCCGCCGGAGAAGCAACTTTCACGTCCACCAGCGTCGCCATCACTCACATTCCCGATCCCACGCCCGAGGTGCGCGCGATCAAGAAGCGGCTGGTCAAATACAAACGCGCCGACGGCCTGGACTTGTCGTTCACGCTCTACACGCCGCCCGGTTATCAGGAAGGCACGCGCGTCCCCACAATTCTTTACGCCTATCCTCTCGACTATGCCGACGCTTCCACAGCGGGTCAGGTCGCAGGCTCGCAGGAGACTTTCACGCAACTGCGGCAATACAGATTGTTGCTGCTCGCCGGCTACGCCATCATCGACAATGCAGCGTTCCCCATCATCGGTGATCCCAAGAAAGCCTACGACACCTATCTGGACCAGCTTGTCGCGGACGCGAAAGCCGCAGTCGATGAAGCGGTGCGGCTGGGCGTTGCCGATCCCGGGCGCATCGGAGTTACCGGCCACAGCCACGGCGCTTTAATGACGGCGAACCTGGTCGCCCATTCGGACCTGTTCCGGGCAGGCGTCGCAACCAGCGGTTCCTTTAACAAGACGCTGACGCCTTTCGGTTTTCAGAATGAACGCCGATCGGTGTGGGAGGCGACGGACGTCTATTTGAAAGTCTCCCCGTTCTTCGTCGCCGACAAAATGAAGACGCCGCTTCTCATCATGCACGGCGCCGAAGACGCGAATCCCGGCACGACGCCACTGCAGGCGCACAAGCTCTACGAAGCCATCCGGGGCAACGGCGGCACCGCTCGCCTCGTGATGCTCCCGCACGAGCCGCATTGGTATACAGCCATGGAGTCGAATGAACAGGAGGTCTACGAGATGCTTCGCTGGTTCGACAAGTATGTGAAAAATGCCCCGGTCCGCGCTGCCGCTGGATCGCACTAGAAGCGCATGATGGCAAACGATCTTGTGTAGGGGCGGACGCCTTCGTCCGCCCCGCGAGCGAAGCGAGCGTGGCTACTTCAACTTCTCGTACTCGGCTTTGGCAGTTTTCAAAACTGGCACGTCCGGATCTGCATCCTTCCACATCGCAAAGAAATCCTGATAGGCCGTGCGCGCTTTTGCGCTATCCCCCTGCATCGCATACGCCCGTCCCAAATTCAGCTGCGCTAACGGATATTCGATGGCCCAGCCTGCCGCGCCACGATGCTCGAGAATCCGCTGAAATTCCGCTCCTGCCTTCGCGGCATCGTGCAGTTTTAAATGTGCGAGTCCACGGAAAAAGGTAGGCGTGCAGCCTAGTGATCGCGGCCCCGTCCCAAACTCATAACTGCGAATCGCTTCCAGTGTCTTCACCGCCTCCGCTGGCTGGTTGCTGGCGAGTTGCTGCATGGCTCTTCCCTCGTTGCCGATCATCACCTGGATAAAGTGATTGTCAGGAGCACCGCGCATCGCGCTCTCCAGCAGCGATGCCGACCTGCCCGCATCTCCCGCAGCCGCATACGCCAACGCCGCACTCCAGCGGGCGTCCGGATCGTCGGCCATTGCAAGTGCCTGCGCCGCCTTTTGGCGAGCTTGGCCGTCATATCCCATCAGAGCCTCTTCATAGGCCTGGAGGGCCAGCAGCTGTGCAGCCAACTCTTTTGCGCCCGACCCGATAAGCGCCTGCCGCATCTGCTCCCACAGTTCACGGGAACTCTGTACTTTACCCAGTGAGGTGGTCCACCCGGCGTTGAACAACATCACAAAGGGTTCGAAAGATGTTCCCTTGACCGCGTCCAGTTCATGTTGCACCGCTGCTCGATCTCCGCGGTAGTAGGCGAGATCGAGCAACACAAAGTGAACTCCCGAGCCATCCGCCTTCTGGGCCACTGCTTCCTCGGCAATGCTCTTCGCTTCGTCGAAGCGGTTCAAGGCTTCGTAGGCACTCGCCATGTTGTCGTAGGAATACGCATCCTGCGGATCCACGCGGTGTCCCTCACTGGCACGCTCCAGCGCCTTCTCGTGCCTGCCCAGCGCCGCCAGGGCCAATGCAGCATTGCTGTAAGGAGCCGTATCGCGGGAATACGTCTGCGACCACTGCATATACACCGCCACGGCCTTCTCCAGATCGAGAGTTACTTCATCGTAGTAGTGCGCCTCGATATAGAATCTCTCGCGCTCGCTCGCCCGATCCCGCAGTTCGTAAGCTTTCTTCAGCACCGGTACACCTTCAGGGGTCCGGCCCAGATTGAAGTAAGCCACTCCCAACTCCGCATAAGCCATGGCGAAGTTGGGATCCAGATCGATTGCCTTCTTCAGGTGAGGAATTGCGGCGTCGTCCCGCATCTTCTGATGCTCGGCATTTCCGAGAGTGAACGCCTGCAGCGCTTCTAATGACGACGTCGTCGCCTGCTCCAGCGGCTTGGCGAATTGCTGCACCGAAGCCAGCGACTCTCCCATCTTCTGCCTCAGGCTCGAGGCAGCCTTGTCGAGCGATTTCAGTACCTGTTCTTTGCTGTCGACCTCCACCTGCTCGCGCGCCAGACTATCGCCCGTCGAGCCGTTCAGCGCGGACAATGTGAGCACGTAATGATTGCCCAGGCTGGCAATGGAACCGGTCAGCAGCGCCTTGATCCCCTGTCTCTGACAGATTTCCCGCGCCACATCGTTCGTGATCCGTTCATCGCCGGGCCGTCCCATCAACCGCAAGGCGTCGCGAATCTTCGAGTCCGGAACAATGTTCAAGTACGGCGACTGCTCGAGTTGCACCGCCAGCGCCTGCTTTAACGTGCCGTCGAACACAGGATCGCCCGTTGTGTTGACGAAATCGGCCAGCAGCACACTGTCTTTCTCTGTGAGATGGGTAGCGGTTCTCGATCGCAGATACATCCCCAGCCCGATCAGCACGACGAGCACTCCTGCCGCGACGGGCAGAATCATCTTCCACTGGATGTTTGATTTGCCCTCAACCACCGCGGTTGACGCCAACGCCGATGAAGACGAAGTCTGAACTGGCACTTTGGCGGAAGATGCTGCTCTTGCGGGCTGTGCCGGAGTTTCCGGCGCAGCCGGGATCGATCCCGAACTCTGCGCAATGGCGCGCCCGCTGTCGGTGTCACGCTTCAGTCGTTGCAGGTCGGCGCGAAGATCTGCCGCGCTCTGGTACCGCAGGTTCCGATCCTTCTCCAGAGCCTTATTAATGATGTCTTCAAATTTTGGTGGGAGATCCGCATTCAGGCGAACCGGCGCAACCGGCGCCCGATTCAGAATCGCATCGAAGATCAGCGCCGAAGTGTCGCCGCGGAAGGGAAGCGTCCCCGTCGCCATTTCGTAAAGCACCACGCCGAAGGAAAACAGGTCGGTGCGATTGTCGAGTTCCTTCCCCTTGGCCTGTTCCGGCGACATGTAGGCCACCGTGCCCAGAGTCGAACCCGGGCTGGTCAGGTGTTCTTCCACAACAACGGTGGAAGGTGCCGTAACATCCGCAATCTGCGCCGGGTCACGTGCCTCTGACTTCACCTTCGCCAGCCCGAAGTCGAGAATCTTCGCGTGCTCGCGCTTGGTGACAAAAAGATTTGCAGGCTTGATGTCGCGGTGCACGATCCCACCAGCGTGCGCGGCATCGAGCGCGTCGGCGATCTCGATCCCGAGAGACAGAATCGTCTCCAGTTCCATCGGACGCGCCGCGATCAGATGTTTCAGCGTTGCGCCGTCCAGAAACTCCATCACGAGGAATGTCTTGCCGCTCTCCTCGCCGATGTCATAAATCGTGCAGATGTTCGGATGATTTAGCGCCGAGGCCGCTTTTGCCTCACGCCGGAACCGCTCCAGCGCCTGCCGATCCTGCGCCAGATCTTCGGGGAGAAATTTCAGCGCGACGAAGCGTCCCAGGCGAGTGTCCTCGGCCTTGTAGACGACACCCATGCCGCCACCGCCGAGTTTCTCCACGATCCGGTAGTGAGAGATGGTCTGATCGAGCAAGGAAGTCCCCGAACTCCGTGGTGAGTCATGCTAAGCGGCATCAGCGGGGAAGTCAAAACAACGGTTGCGGAAGCGCAAGCAGGTCTTGTTGCGCTGTCTCCCCCTTACTCGGCATCGTGCGGGGCTTCATGCAGGGGTTGTGATTCTGCGGCCTTGTGCGTGCCGGTGCAACTTTGGAGGCCATGGACTATCCGACAGTCAGCACGGTCGCTTCGCGACCGGGACGGACGAAAGCGTCCGTCCCTACACTGACGCTCGGCTTCGCCGTTGCTGGACGGGCGAAAGCGCCCGTTTCCACACGGTTTTTGCCGGGGCCTCCCTACATCGGCTCGGCTTAGTTTTGGCCTCCGGCCCCCTGGTTGCCGGAGCCGCTTGCGGGCGCTTCGGATTTCTCAACATAGGCGGGAATCTTTCCGCCTGCCGCTTTCAGCACGTCGTTTTCCTTGCCGTGACGGTGCACCTGAAGCGTGCGCAAGAAATGCACCAAATCCCACGCGTCGTTGGGCTGAATGGTGTCGGCGAATGAGGGCATCGGAGTGCCATCGACACCGGTCATGAAGATCTTGTAAGTGTCCTCATTCGTGGAGCCGCATTTGAAGCGGGAATCGTCTCTGCCAGCAGAGAAGTCATATGGGCGAATCGGTTGATCCTTGCTGTCGGTAAGAGTCGGTGCCGACGGGCCGTCTCCCTTGCCTTGCGGACCGTGGCATTTCCAGCATTCCAGCTTCGTGAACAGGGCCTTGCCGTGAGCAATGCTCTCGATGGTGACCGGTGGTTCGGCCGGAACCTTGATCGGCTCACCGGCCTTTTCCTTTTCCCACCGCGGCGAGAACGTCTTGAGGTATGCGACCAGGTCGGCACGCTGCTGCTTGCTAAACGTATTCCAAATCGGCATGTAGGAACTGGTGAGGCCGCGGCCAATGGTGTTGTAGAGGTCCTGATCCGTAGGCAAAGTGCCGGTGGGAGTCGAGCGGCATTTGAAGGTTGCTATGGTGAAGTCGCGGGGCTTTGGATCCAACCACTGCGCGTTCTCGCCATTGCCATCTCCCAGGTCGCCATGGCAGCCCGCGCAGTATCGCCGGTAGTCGCTCTTTGCAGCCTGCGAGTGGCCGGTAATGTTGCCGATGTGGCTCTCCATGTGCTTCGGAGGCTCGGCGGGATGCGGACCAACATCCGGCGCATCTTGCGCCCGCACTACAGTGAAGCCGGCGGCAAGGATGAAACCGATAACCGCATTAAGACAATGCAACCGCTTGAACGTCTTCATAGTAAGCATCCTCAAGACCAATTCTGCGCTGCGACCAAAGTCACCCGCGGTTTCATCCTCATTAGAAGGCGAAATCAAACCCTGTTAGCAATTCGTTGGTGTTGATGTTGGAGCTGCTCAGGCCGACCATCGGTCCAGTACCATCCTGATGCAGCCAGTTGAACTCGTTATGCCAGGCAAAACCGGCGCGGCTGGTCATGAACGGGTTGTAGCGCATGCCGACCGTGTAGGTGGCGATGTTGCCCAAGTTGGAAGGCGAGGGAAAACCGCTCCCCCCACAAGCGATGCAACCCGATCCATTCGCCTGCCGCGACATCCGAATCGACTCGTACCGCGCGAGGAAGATCAGCTGCGGACTGTAAATGTAGTGCGGCTCGATCAATACGCCGTTCCAGGTGGGCGCCTGGGAACCAGTAGGCAAAAACGTGCCGGGAAGGTTGTTGTTGGCTGCCGCGCCATTGATCAAGTCGCCGTAGCCCTGCCCAAACCACGCGTTATCCCAGCCGTGCTGGGTCACAACCTGCACGTCCACGTGCTGGCCGAAGTAGAACAGGCCAAAGACGCCTTCGCGGTGAAAGGACTTGTTGCTGATTCCTGTACCTGCGAGCACTCCAGTTGGGCCGCCTGAGGTCCGGTAGTAGGTTGGGGCTTCGCCAACCATTGCATATCCGCCGATGCGGTCGACGCCCAGCTTGCCCGTGTCGAAGGCCTGACTGAAGGTGAAGAAGCCGGTGTACGCATTGCCGTACGGTAGACCGACGTTGCCATCGGTAGAACTCAGTAATGCCGCCGAGTAGCGGGTGCGATCGTCGAAGGAGTGGCCCATCAACTCAACACCCAGCTGGTTGTCGCCCATCTTGCCGAAGATGTTGCCATCACCCACTGGCGTGAAGTGATAAAGCTGGTAGATGCCGCCGTTGCCGGTCAGGGTCAGAATCCGCTTTTCCGAGAGCATGTTGTCGAGTTCGAACTTGCCCAGCTTCAGGTTCAGCCAAGGACTACCGAACAGGTTGTCCAGCCGGGCCATGACCGTCTCAAAGTGGAAAGACGCGTGGTTATCGGAGGACGGGAGCACGTAAAACGAGATGTTCTTCTCCAGCGTGCCGCCGGTGTGGAAGTCCAGTCCGCTCAAGTCGAAACCGGAGCTCGTGATGCGCGTCACTCCAGTGGCCGCCTGGTCGACCGCAACATGGTCCGTGCTCACCCGATGCCAGATTGGAGTCATGCGGAAGGTGACCGGCCAGTAGCTAGGATTCTGCCAGATAGGAGAATCCTTATCGTTCATCAGTTGGTAGCCGTTGTCTTTGAACTTCTGGCCGAAGTAATTGAGCATGGGCCAGGATTCATGGCAGGCAGAACAACGCATTCCATACTTGCGGGCGAAAGCCGGAAGCGCATTCGCCGACTGGCTACCGCTCAGGATTAGAAAAGCCAGAATCAACCCGGAGGTTACAAGAGATTGAATCAAGCGAACGTCAGACCGTGTCCCGACACGCATTCCGAACTCCTCATCCGATCTTGATTTGTGTCACCTGTGATTCCCGAATCCCGCGGAATGACCCGTTGCGCAAGAACGTAGCTGGTGCACCGGTCTTTACCTTGTGCCGCTTCGCTACAAAATGCGCTATCCGTTGTAGATAAATGGAAGGCCAATGACCGGCGAAATTTCATTCACTGCTGGAGCAGAGGTAGTCTAGTTACCGGGGCCCGTCCGATTGTTGGCGAATCGCAAAAGACTTGTAAAAGGGCTGCAAAAGGGTTGTAAGAGAGTTGTAAAGATTGTAAGAACCTCCGAAAGCAGCGGACGGCTATGCATGGCGACCCCAACGGCGGATGCCGGGATGGTGCGAGCAAAGCGAGTCCTCCGGACGTAAGAGCGTGCACCCTCAATATGATAGGAGCACAGACCATCGTTACTAGAAGGGGGTTCCGTTAGCGGACATCCTGCGGCTATAATCAATCAGCGATGTTGACCGCGAACGATGATGCGCCGAAATGCCAATTCGCGTGTTCCGTATGCCCAAGCGGGCGAGTGCTGGCTGCACTCACTGGTGTGTCCGCGACGGTACCGGGCCAATCTGCCTTCACGGCTGCGCCCTTCACTCTTCGGTAGCGACTAGTTTCTTTCCTTCGCAGGACTGTCTCGGCTTCGTCTCCACTGGCGTGCCGAGGTCCGACCTCTTGTCCAATCGCCTGATGCGGGAGCGCCCCCAGGGGTTAAAGCCCCACATTATAAGCGGCCCTGGACGGCGCGACCGAAGTCGCGCTCTTTCAAAGCTGGCGATAGACGGCACGACTGAAATTGTGCCTGTTCACGAACTGGCTAGACGGCGCGACTTAGAGACGTGCCGACCCGAACGGAGGAATATCATGACTGCCATGACTGCTACGATTGGTCCCAAGATTAAGACCGCCCTGCCCGGGCCGAACGCCAAGCGCGTGCTTGCGGGCGATGAGCAATACATTTCGCCGTCCTATACCCGTTCGTATCCGCTGGTAGCCAAGAGCGGGCGCGGGATCGTCGTCACCGATGTTGATGGCAACGAGTTCTTCGATTTTTCTGCCGGCATCGCCGTAACTTCCACAGGGCATTGCCATCCGGACGTGGTGGCCGCCATTCAGCGCCAGGCGGGCGAACTCATTCACATGTCGGGCACCGACTTCTATTACGAGAACATGGTGCAACTGGCGTCGCGGCTGTCGAAGATCGCGCCGATGAAGGGGCCGCATCGCATTTACTACGGGAACTCGGGCGCGGAGGCGATCGAGTGCGCGCTGAAGTTGGCGCGTTATCACACCAAGCGGCAGAACGCGATTGCGTTCTTCGGAGCGTTCCACGGGCGGACCATGGGAGCTCTTTCGTTGACGGCTTCGAAGCCGCAACAGCGGCGGCGGTTTGCTCCGCTGGTGCCGGGCGTGACGCACGTGCGTTATCCCGATGTTTACCGTGGTCGCGTCGGCGGGCAGCAGGAGGCAGAACAGTTTGCCCTGGGATGCGCGCGATTTATCGAAGAGAAATTGTTCAAGACTACGCTGCCTCCGGAGGAAGTGGCAGCGATCTTCGTTGAGCCGGTGCAGGGCGAGGGCGGATACGTGGTCGCTCCCAACAACTTCATGCAGGAGCTTCGGCGGATCTGCGACCGGCACGGCATTCTGCTGGTTGTCGACGAGGTGCAGAGCGGTGTGGGTCGCACAGGCAAGTGGTGGGCCGTGGAGCACACCGGAGTGGAGCCGGACATTGTTTGCATGGCGAAGGGCATCGCGTCGGGCATGCCGCTGGGCATCACGATGAGCCGTGCGGAGGTTATGGACTGGGTTCCGGGGTCGCATGCTTCGACCTTCGGGGGAAATCCTGTTGCTATCGCTGCGGCGCTGGCCACGCTCGATGTAATCGAGAAAGAACATCTGCTCGAAAACTCGGCGAAAGTCGGGAATCACATTCGGGCGCGCATGGCGGATTGGCCATCACGGCTGAAGCTGGTGGGCGATGTTCGTGGGCGCGGGTTGAT
The DNA here is from genome assembly GCA_035568275.1 of Candidatus Sulfotelmatobacter sp. Lineage (GTDB taxonomy): Bacteria > Acidobacteriota > Terriglobia > Terriglobales > Acidobacteriaceae > Sulfotelmatobacter. The sequence continues at coordinate 63,728 of DATMOO010000066.1, read as the reverse complement.
GATCGGGGTCGAGATCGTGAAGGACAAAGTCACGAAAGAATATGGCGCCGCCGACCGCGACCGCATCGTTGAGATGGCGTTCGAGAAGGGCATCTTGTTCCTCGGCTGCGGGCCTAGCACGATCCGGCTGTGTCCGGCGCTCGTCGTCACCAAGGAAGAGGCGGATGTTGCGGTCGACGTGCTGGAGGAATGCATCTCGGCCGTCGGCAAGAACGCGTAGATTTCGGGAATACAAAGCTAATAGCATTCACCACGAAGGGCACGAAGGTACACGAAGGAAAAACCGATAATTCCTTTGTGCTACTTCGTGTCCTTTGTGGTTATTGCTTTGGGGCTACTTCACTACCACATCGACTTCGCCGTGCTTCTCTACTACCTGGATTCGGACTGGGCCGGAGTCGCGTTCCAGGAAGAGGCTGACGCGGGAATCCTCGGTGTGCAGATCGCGGATCGATAGTTGCGGGATGCCTTGCGGCAAGTAGGGGCGATCAAAGATGACACTCCGCTTCTTGGCGTCTACCGTGATGCCGAGGCACGATTGCAAGAGCATGAACACGGCGCCGGACGCCCAGGCCTGCGGGGAGCAGGCTACCGGATAGAGTGTGGGGCCTTGCCCGGGGCGACGGTCGACTCCGCAGAACAATTCGGGCAAGCGCTGCAGTTCGACGGAGCTGCTGAGATCGAGCAGGCTCATCAGAACGCGTCCGGCAAACTCCCGGAAGTCGTAGCGGGCCATACCCGCGGCGATGATTGCGTTGTCGTGAGGCCAAACGGAACCGTTGTGATAGGACAGCGGGTTGTAGCGCACCTCGTGACAGCCAACCGTGCGAATGCCCCATCCGCTGAAAAAATCTTTGCTGACCAGGGTGTGAGCTACGAGGTTCGCCTTCTCGGGGCTGGCGATGCCGGAGAAGAGGCAGTGTCCCGGATTGGACGTACGCACACGGCATGGTTGCTTGTGGCCATCGAGAGCTAACGCGTAGGTGGAGATTTCGTCGCACCAGAAGGCTTCCTCGAAGTGGTGCTGCAGTTCGGCGGCTTCACTCTCCAGCGAACGTTGGCGTTCCTTATCATTCCATGCGCCGTAGATTTTCGCAGCCGCCATTTTGGCGGCATAGACGTAGCCTTGCACTTCGCAGAGCGCGATCGGCGGGCCAGCAATCGATCCGTCGACATGAAAGACGGAGTCGTTGGAATCTTTCCATCCCTGCTGGACCAGGCCCTTTTCGCCGTGAGGCGTGTACTCGACAAAGCCGTCACCATCGACGTCGCCGTAGCCGTCGATCCAGTCCAGGGCCATGTCGATGTGAGGACGAAGGTGCTCGAGGAATTTCACGTCTCCGGTGTAATCGAAATAGCATCCAGCAAGAATCAGGAACAGCGGGGTGCTGTCGATGCTGCCGTAGTAGCGGCCGAAAGGAACTTCGCCCAGGTTGGCCATTTCTCCGCGGCGGGTTTCGTGGATGATCTTGCCGGGTTGTGCTTCGTTCTTCAGATCAATTTCCGTGGCTTGGGTCGAGGCGAGGAACAGCAGAACGCCTTTTGCGATTTCAGGAGCGATCCACAGCATCTGCAGCGCAGTAATGATGCCGTCGCGGCCGAAGACCGTGCTGAACCAGGGCACTCCGGCATAGGGATAATTCGTCTCCGGATTTCCGAGGGTCATCATCTCGACGTCGGCGAGGGACCGGCGGACCCATGAGGTCAGGCGATCGTTGGAACTGGAGATCCTACACAGGCTGGACGACGCTGCTTTGAGTTCAGTCTCGGCGCCGGCCATCGCGCGGGCATATCCGATGGAGCGATGCCTGGTCTCAGGATTACAGTCGATCGAGAGATGAAACGTCGCAGACTTGCCCGGACCGAGAGAAGCCTCAAATTGGAGGTCGGAAGCAGTGACCGCGACCGGGGCGGGATCAGCCTGGATACAGGTGCGGCGGAATTCGTGGTCGAGACCTTCGTAAGTCATCAGAATCGACGTGGCGGTGATCTCGTCGTCGAGGCGGCGTCCGCGACGTTCGCGGCGCATCCCGCGGACTTCGAAGATGTCAGCGTAGTCGGCAGCGAACGCAATCTGAATCGGCACGCGTAGCGACATCAGGCCATAGTTGACGATGCAGAGTTCTTCATGGGCGACGTCGCGCCACAGGAAGCGCGAACGGACGAGATGCAGCGTGCCGCGCGGAACCACGATGCTTTGATTCTCCGTGACATCGACGTTCGCCAGATCCGCGACGAATGCAAAATTGTCAGCTTTGACGTTCGAACTCAGCAGCAGCGGGCGCGCATCCCACAGGCCGAGCACGAACTCGGAGAGATGGCGGCAGCCGCGGAAGAAGATGCCATGCTCGCCGAGGCCGAGAGGTTCGATATCGCCGTAGCGGTTGAAGACGGCGAAGCATTTTCCGTATTTGAGTACTCGCGTCCGGTCCTCGGAAGGGGACGATCCGGCGGCTATGTAGTACTGCTGCGTGGTGCCAACTTCGTCCAACTGAGATCTCCGTCAGTGAGAGCAATGGATTCGGTTTCTCGTTTGATGATGCGGTCGTAGATGGACAGGTATTCCTGGGCCATACGTTTTGCGGAAAAACGGTCCTCGAAAGCACGGCGACATTTGCGGCGGTCGAGGGCGGAGAGGTTCTTCACTGCACGGGCAGCCTCATCGACATTATGTACCAGAAAACCGGACATGCCGTCCTTAATGATTTCCGGGACAGCGCCCAGCGGGTACGCAATGACGGGAAGACCGCAGGCCATGGCTTCGATCAGCACGATGCCGAAGGGTTCCGACCAATCGATGGGGAACAGGAGCGCGGACGCATTTCCGAGGAACTCGTTCTTTTCCAAGTCGCTGATTTCCCCGACAAACTCGATGAGCTTGTGATCGAACAGCGGCTCGACGTGAGACTCGAAGTAGCTCTTGTCGGCACGGTCGACCTTGGCGGCGATCTTCAGGGGAATAGCGGCCCGTTTTGCAATTTCGATGGCCTGATCGACGCCCTTTTCCGGAGAGATCCGGCCCAGGAACGCAAGATAATTTCCAGCATCGAGGCGAGGAGCGAACGTGTCTTCCGGCATGCCGTGGTGGACTGTGCCTTGCCAATTGATCCAGGGCAAAGGCTGCCGCTGAGCGTCGGAAATCGAGACAACAGGCATCTCGGAAAATTCACGGAACAGAGGCACCAGATCAGGAATATCCAAGCGCCCGTGGAGCGTCGTGACTTGCGAAAGATCCTCGCGGCGGCTCATGGAGAAGTGCAGGTAATCAATATGAAAGTGGACGATATCGAAATCATCTTTTCGTTGTAGGACTTGTTCGACTAAGCATAAGTGCTGAGCTAGAGGATCCCAGCAATCGGGGTCAAGGCGCAAAGCTTGCGGGCAGACGGGAATCAAGTGGGCGTTGGTGAGGGAATCGCCGCTGGCGAACAGCGTTACCTCGTGCCCTCGACGGACCAACTCCTCCGTCAGCCAAGACACAACTCGTTCCGTGCCTCCATAAAGACGGGGTGGTACGCTTTCGTAAAGTGGCGACACCTGAGCAATTCGCATTCATACCTCGGAGAAACGATTTGTCGTGCGGGGACGCTAGATCCTCCCTGTTTGAAAATGAAGTTGGGAGCGGTCGTGTCTGCATCCTCAACCAAATCGCATTCGTCTTTCGGGCCTGCACGTAGAGAACTCGCAAAACTCTTCCTCGAATCAGGATAAGTGGCGCTCTCGGTGCAAACAATAAGGTGTTCCCTGCAAGGGATAAGTGCGTGCTTGCGGAGTCGCACTTGGTAGAGTTTTCCCGTTTCAGAACTGCTGAGGTGTTTCGTGTTTTCATTGTGCGGCTCGTCACAGTCGCTGAGCAGTGGGTGCCGTAACCTGCGAATATATGTTTGCTGGACGCGGAGCGCAGGCGGTGGTGCGGATGCTGGATTTTCTTGCAGATCAGTTTTCGGCGGGTGAGACATCTCCGGAACATTTGCGAATTGGTGTGCGCGGAGAGGATGAAGCTTACTTTCAACTACCACGAATGGGTTACGTGATCGTAGCCCGTAACCTCCGTTCGCCACGCTGCCATGGCGAGATCGACTTGATCGGAGGGGAAGGCGATATCCTCTGTTTTATTGAGGTTAAAACGCGGACATCGCACAATGTGAAGACGGCTGAGGCGGCGGTGGACCGGCATAAGAGACGGGAAGTGGCGGAGGTGGCGCGGGAATACTTGAAGCGCCTGCCGGTTCAGTCTGAGTGGCGCTTCGATATTGTGAGCGTATACTATGACGGTCGTACTTCCCGCCCCCAGATCGAAATCTTTCGAAACCCCTCCTTGGCGGCGTAGAATGTAAGGTTTGCGCAATATTCCAGGAAAGGATGTAGGGAGTGCCGGAGCTTAGAAAAGATCCTATTGTTGGACGCTGGGTGATTATTTCGACCGACCGGGCGAAGCGCCCGAGCGATTTCGTGCGGGAGAATATGAAGATCAAGGGGGGATTCTGTCCCTTCTGCTACGGGAATGAGAGCAAGACGCCTCCCGAGATTCAGGCTTATCGTCCGAACCCGAACGGTGGTCCGGCGCCGCAACGAGATATGCCGGGATGGACGGTGCGCGTGGTTCCCAATAAGTTCCCGGCGCTGGGCATCGAGGGCACTCTCAATCGGCAAGCCGAGGGGATGTTCGATCGCATGAACGGCATCGGGGCGCACGAAGTGATCGTCGAGACTCCGGATCACACGGCGAGCCTTGCGAATTTGCCTCCGAAGCGAATTGAAGATGTGCTCTGGACTTTTCGCGATCGCATCCTTGATCTGAAGAAGGACCGGCGGTTCAAATACATTTTGATCTTCAAGAATCATGGCGAAGCGGCGGGAGCGTCGCTGGAGCACTCGCACTCGCAGTTGATCGCGTTGCCGATTCTTCCGATCAACGTCACCCAGGAATTGGAGGGAGCGAAGCAGTACTTTCTTTACAAGGAACGGTGCGTGTTCTGCGACATCATCGCACAGGAGATGGATGGCGGGACACGCGTGGTGGCAGAGAATGACAAGTTCCTGACGCTGGCGCCGTACGCGCCGCGGTTTCCGTTTGAGACCTGGATTTTGCCGAAGCAGCACGAGTCGGCGTTCGAGAATTCGTCGTCGGCCATGTTTGAGAATCTGGCGCGCGCGCTGAAGAATCTGCTGGTACGAGCAGACCGGGTACTCGACAATCCGCCATACAATTTGGTGATTCATACTTCGCCGGCGCAGGATCCGACGAATGATCATTATCACTGGCACATTGAGTTCATGCCGAAACTGACCAAAACGGCGGGATTCGAGTGGGGAACGGGGTTCTATATCAATCCGACTCCGCCGGAAGAGGCTGCGAAGTTTCTCCGAGAGGCGAATGTCGAGGAGACTACGGCGGCCCCCATCGGCTGAGCGGATTTAGCCAATAAAAAAGGGGCACGGCGTTTGGCCGTGCCCTTTCCATTTGGCCGGAGAGAGAGGGGCTTTGTAAGCCCGAAGTGAATAAAGGATAGGCTGGCGGGCCGAGGATGTTTGTCATGGGAATGTAAAAAGTTTGTATGATGCTGGCGCACTGCGAAAGGCAGGGTTTGCATGAGGTTCTGCTGGATTCCCTTCCTGCTGCTGAGTTTGGCGGCTGCTGCAATCGCTCCCTCTAACCTGATTACGAATATTCCCGCACGGAGCACGACGAGCCTGAGTGGGGCGTGGCATGTGATTGTGGATCCGTTCGAGAACGGCAAGGAGAGATTCTCTCGCGATGCGAAGCCGAAGGATAAAAGCGATCTGGTGGAGTACAGCTTCGATCTGTCGCCTGTGTTGAATGTGCCGGGAGATTGGAATACGCAGCGCGAGGCGCTGATGTTTTATGAAGGGCCGGTCTGGTACCGGAGGGAGTTCAGTTATCACAAGCGAGAAGGTACGCGGGTGTTCGTTTATTTTGGCGCGGCGAACTATCGGACGGCGGTTTATCTGAATGGGGAGAAGTTGGGAGAGCATGAGGGAGGTTTTACGCCCTTCAACTTCGAGGTTACGTCGTCTGTGCGGGAGGGTGGAAACTTCCTAATCGTGGAGGTGAACAACTCGCGGCGGCAGGACGGTGTGCCGGGAATGCGGTTCGATTGGTGGAGCTATGGCGGGATCACACGCGACGTGATGTTGGTGGAGGTGCCAGCGGTTTTCATTCAGGACTACTCATTGCAAAAGGAGCGGGGCTCGCAGAGCGAAATTTCAGGCTGGGTGCAACTTAACGGCTCGCGGTCGTCACGAGAGATCACGCTGGAGATTCCGGAGGCGGGCATTCATAAGACCTTTAGCGCCGATGCAATGGGCCGGGCAACATTTATGTTTAGGGCGAAGCTGGAGCTGTGGTCCCCCGAGGATCCCAAGCTTTATGACGTGGTCCTCAAGAGTGGCGATGACACCGTCCATGACCAGATTGGCTTTCGGACGATCGAGGTGCAGGGCGCGAAGATTCTGCTGAACGGGAAGCCGATTTTCCTGCGCGGGATTTCGATGCATGAAGAAGCACCGTTTCGCGAGGGGCGTGCCTTCAGCCTCGAAGATGCGCAAACGCTGCTGGGATGGGTGAAGGAGTTGGGATGTAACTTCGTGCGGCTCGCGCATTATCCGCACAACGAGAATGAGATTCGTCTGGCGGATCGCATGGGGTTGCTGGTGTGGTCCGAGATTCCGGTGTATTGGGACATCGACTGGTCGAATCCGGTGACGCTGGCGAACGTGCAGGCGCAGCTTCGCGACATGATTGCGCGCGATCATAACCGGGCAGCGGTGGTGCTGTGGTCACTCTCGAATGAGACTCCGGTGAAAGCGGAGCGGCTTACCTTCCTAAAGCAGCTGGCGCAGGACGCGCGGGAGTTGGATTCGACGCGCCTGATTACATCGGCCCTGAACCACACCGACAATACGGGTGCGAATGAGCGCACGCTGAGCGATCCTCTGGGAGAGGTGCTGGATGTGCTCGGGCTGAACGAGTATTTGGGGTGGTACGGCGGACGTCCGGAGGATGCGGACAAGTTGCAGTGGAAGTTGACGTGGAACAAGCCTCTCATCGTCAGCGAATTCGGCGGCGGGGCGCCATACGGGCGGCACGGCGACGCAGATGAGCGGTGGACCGAGGAGTATCAAGAAAACCTGTATCAGCACCAGCTTGGGATGGTGGAGCGGATGCCGAATTTGGCGGGGATGAGTCCTTGGGTGCTGATGGATTTTCGCTCGCCGCTTCGGATGTTGCCCGGAGTGCAGGATTATCACAATCGCAAGGGCGTAATTTCGAATCGGGGACAAAGGAAGCTGGCGTTCTACACGCTGCAGAAGTTTTATCGGAAGCTTTCCGAGGGCGGCTCACAAACTCACTAACCACTAAGGACACGAAGGTACGCGAGGGGAAACACATCTTAGGCCTGTGTGCGGTCCTGGTACTCTTCGTGCCAGGCCATTTGAATCGCTTCCAGCTTGCCTTCATTGGAGGCTTTGGGATCGCCACTGAAGTCTGGCAGTTCTGTGACGTAGCGGTGCAGGTCGGTAAAGCGGACCGTGAGGGGATCAAGATCCGGGTGAGCTTCGGAAAGTTGGATACCAAGGTCTTCGGCGTCGTCCCAGGTCAGTTGCTTAGCCATGCTCAGTGCTCCTCAGAGACGTAGTTGCGATTCCATGCTGGAATTTCCACGACCACTTTGCCGGGCTTGCTGATCTGCGCCTGGCAGCCGAGGCGCGAGTTTAGCTGGAGATCGGCAGCCATGTCCAGGCGGTCGGCTTCGTCGTCGTCCATCGCAGAGAGATTTTCGGCGCCCTCCTTCACCCAAACGTGACAGGTGGTGCAGGCGCAGTTGCCGCCGCAGGCGTGGTCAAGCGGGATGCCGAAATTCAAGGCGATGTCGAGGATGGATTCTTCCTTGCCGTGATCCTCATAGGGCAATTTGCCGTGCTCGAAGGTGACAGTCTTGCCTTCGGGCAGGAAAGTGATCTGAACTGTGTTTTCGCCCGGGGCCTCTTCGGTGGCGGCTCCGGTGCCTTGGGTCTTTTCGTTTGCCATTGCTGCTCCTGGTCTTTCTGCTGCTTTCCTCTGCGATTCTCTGCCGCGGTCTCAAAGCCCTTTACCACAGAAGTACAGAGGTGCACAGAGTTACTTGAATTCTGCTTTCGCCATGGGATGAGGCGCGGTGGGGCCCTCGCCCAGGTCGGTCTCGTCCATGGTCTTGCCTCTCAGGGCGCTTGAGAGTGCTGTGTCCATCATGAGCTCTGCCAAGCGTGTTGTGCCCTGATTCAGGGCGTCAATAGCTTTGCGAATCGCCTGATAATCGTCTTCCTTATTGACCGCAGCCAGCGCTTTTTCCATCTTGGCGATCTGCTTCTTCTCATCGCTCGTGAGGTGTCCCCATGCCGGGCTCTTCTTGCCCTTTTCGAGGGCGGTGAGGATTGTCTCGGTTTCGTTGCGGGCTTCGATCAACTGGCGCTTGCGGAAATCTTCCTCGGCATTGTCGAAGGAGTCGAGAATCATGTCTTCGACCTGCTCATCGGTCAGGCCGTAGCTCGGCTGCACCTGGATGTCGGCTTGCTTCCCGCTGCGCTGTTCGCGCGCGGAGACGTTGAGAATGCCGTTGGCATCGATCAGGAATTTCACTTCGACACGCGGGATACCGGCGGCCATCGGAGGAATGCCCTTGAGATCAAAACGGGCGAGCGAGCGGCAGTCTTTCGCGAGTTCGCGCTCACCTTGCAGCACGTGGATCGCGACATTCGCCTGGCCGTCGATCTGAGTGGTATAGAACTGGGTGGCCGAAGCGGGGATCGTTGAGTTGCGCAGAATGATCTTATCGGTGACGCCTCCGGCGACTTCGATACCCAGCGAGAGTGGCGTGACGTCGAGCAGCAGCATGTTCTCGGTGGCTTCGGAACCGCCGGCGAGAATGTTGGCCTGAACCGCGGCGCCGAGAGCGACGACCTCGTCGGGATTGAGATCGGTGTGCGGTTCGCGGCGGAACATTTCTTTGACCAGCGCGCGAACCTTTGGGATGCGCGTGGACCCGCCGACGAGGACGACTTCGTCAATCTGCTCAGGCTTGAGGTTGGCATCTTTCATCGCCTGTCTGCAGGGGCCGACGGTGCGATCGATGATGGGCTGAATTAACTGCTCGAACTGCTCGCGGGTGATTTCGCGCCGGTAGCGCTTGCCTTGCGGAAGCTCGATGTCGAGTTTGACCGACGGCAGCGACGAGAGCGCGATCTTCGCTTCGATTACCGCTTTGCGGATGGTTTGCACGGTTTCGGCATTGCGGCGCAGGTCGAGGTCGAGATCGCCGCGAATGTCGTCAAGGGCGATGGTGATGAGCAGGTTGTCGATGTCGTCGCCGCCGAGGTGGGTGTCGCCGTTGGTGGCGATGACTTCGAAAATGCCGTCGTGCAGCTTAAGGATCGAGATATCGAAAGTGCCGCCGCCAAGATCGTAGACGGCGATGATGCCGTTCTGCTTCTTGTCGAGGCCGTAAGCGAGGGACGCTGCCGTCGGTTCATTGACGAGGCGGAGAACTTCCAGGCCCGCGATGCGGCCGGCATCTTTGGTGGCCTGGCGCTGCGCGTCGTTGAAGTATGCGGGTACAGTGATGACGGCTTGTGTGACCGGGGCGCCGAAGTAGCGTTCGGCATTGCGTTTTAGCTGGCGCAGGATCAGCGCGGAGATTTCTGGCGGCGTCGACGTTTTATCGCCGAGTTTGATGCGGAGGACTTCACCCGGTTGAATGTCTTCGGCGACATGGAAGGGGAAGAGTTTCAATTCTTCCTGGATGTCTTCGACGCCGCGCCCCATGAGGCGTTTGATCGAGTAGATGGCGCGCTCCGGCGTTTCGATCAAATATCTGCGCGCAGAGTTGCCGATTATAGGCTGATTGTTTTCGTCGAGTGCGACGACCGAGGGAACCAGGTTGGAGCCGTCGTCGCCTGGGATCACGACAGGCGTTTCCTCTTGCATGAACGCCACGAGCGAGTTCGTAGTCCCGAGGTCGATGCCGACGATGCGATCTGATGCCATTGTTTAATTGTGTAATTCAGTAATTGGGTAATGGAAAACTTTCACGACTTCGAATTACACAATTACTCAATTTCCTAATTTCTCAATCTTCCAGCACCGCATTCACATCCCTCACCAGATTGCGGATGTAGTTGCGGCGGTTCAACACGTCTACCATCTTTGCGGTGATGGTGGCGCGTTCTCCGGCTGGGGCTTTCGATCCGTGATTGCGCTCGATGAAGCTATCCCAGTCGGTCCAGTATTTCTCCAATTCCTTCAACAGCGCATCGTGCTTGGCTTCCAGGGCGGTCTTGTGGGCGCCGATTTCCTTGGCCAGATTGGGATCGTCTTCTCCCATCTTTTTGTTCATGCGAAGTTCTTCGAGCTGCATGTTGAGCTCGAAGACTTCTTCGAGAAGGTCGGGAGGGACGATCTGCTTTTTTTCTTCTCCAGTGGCGCGAGCTTGCTCAGTGGCGGTTTTGGACTGTTCTTCCAGTTCGATGCCTTCCAGGCGAAGCAGATACTGCGTGCGTTTGATCGGATCGCGTAGGCTCCGGTATGCGTCGTTGAGAAGCGAGCTTTGCTCAAGGCTCCATTCCTGTTCCTGGCTGCCGGCGCGGGCGTTCAGGTCGGGATGGAGTTTGCGGCTGAGTTCATAGAAATCTTTTTCGAGCGCTGCGACGTTGACGTTCAGCTTGGGAGGCAAGCCGAAGAACGTGAAATAGTCCACTGGGGCGGGTGGCTGCACCCTTCCGCAAGAGGCGCAGAAGTGCGCGGCGCGCATGGCCCCGCACGACCAGCACGAATGCGTGTCGTCGGGTAGTGGCTTGGAGCCAATCGCGGTCAGGGTCGATTTCGTGTTCACGTTCTAATTCCTTGTGCAGGCCAGAGCGCCTGCTCCCTCAACATGTTTTTCCGGTGGTGCACACAGTCGCGGGCAAGAGTGCCCGCGCCACACAGGTGCAGGCCAGGCATTAGGCGGAGAAAGATGTTCCGCAGCCACAGGATTTTGTCGCCTGCGGATTCACGAAGACAAAGCCCTGCTGCATCAGCGTCTCCTGATAGTCCAGAATCATGCCGTGCAAGTAGATAAACGACTTTGGATCTACAAACACGCGGACATCGCCAAACTGGAAGATGCGGTCACGCTCGCGCGGCTGCGTGTCGAAGCGGACGTTATAGCTCAAGCCGGAACATCCGCCGCCCTGGACACCGAGGCGCAGGCCGCCTTGTTCGGGCGAGATGCCTTCCTTCGCCATCGCGCTACGGATCTTCGCGATCGCTTTTTCGGTGACCGTGACACCCTTGGCGGTGGCTTGCGGAGTCGCGTTTTCGGTTGCAGTCGTCATAAAAAACAGCTATGAGCGGTGAGCTATGAGCAAACCCACCTCAGGGCTCACCGTCCACTGCTCTTGATTATTTCGCTTCGGCGGCTACCGGCTTGCCGGTTTCCTGCTTCTTCTTCCAGTCGCCGATGGCGGCGCGGATGGCATCTTCGGCCAATACCGAACAGTGGATTTTAACCGGAGGAAGCGAGAGTTCCTTCACGATATCCATATTCTTGATGGCGAGGGCTTCGTCGACCGTCTTGCCCTTGACCCACTCGGTGGCCAACGATGAAGAGGCAATGGCGGAGCCGCAGCCGAAGGTCTTGAACTTGGCGTCTTCAATGACGTTAGTCTGCGGGTTCACCTTGATCTGCAACTTCATGACGTCGCCGCACTCGGGTGCGCCGACCAGACCGGTGCCAACGTCGGTGCTGCTCTTGTCCATCGAGCCGACGTTGCGGGGGTGGTTGTAGTGGTCGATCACTTTGTCGCTATATGACATTTGGTTCTCCTAAACGATTGTGCCGTCCCTACGGGACTCGTTCTCTCTTTGACCTCTCCCGGCACTGCCGTGCCGGGCTTTCACATGTCGCCGCTTCGCGGCTTGCATCCGGTCGATACTCTTAGTGTGCCTCTCCGGCCCACTTCACGTCTTTCAGGTTGATGCCTTCCTTCGCCATCTCGTACAGCGGAGAGAGTTCGCGAAGGCGTTCAACCGTTTCTATGACGCGGTCGGCTACATAGTCGACTTCGGCTTCGGTGTTGAAGCGGCCGATGCCGAAGCGGATCGAGCTGTGGGCCAAGTCATCTCCTGTCCCGAGAGCCTTCAATACATAAGATGGCTCAAGCGTCGCAGAGGTGCATGCCGATCCGCTGGAAACCGCGATATCGTTGATGCCCATCAGCAGGGACTCGCCTTCCACGTAGGCAAAGCTGATGTTCAGGTTGCCGGGGAGGCGGTGGTCCATGGAGCCGTTGATGTATACCTCGTCAAGCTTACCCATGATGCGGTCGCGCAGGCGATTTCGTAGTCCTGCCAAACGACAGGATTCCTGCGGCATCTCTTCCTGCGCGATGGCGCAGGCCTTGCCTAAGCCAACAATGCTGGGGACATTCAACGTGCCCGAGCGCATGCCGCGCTCGTGGCCGCCGCCGTCGATGATGGCAGAGACTTGTACTCGCGGATTCTTTCGGCGAACGTACAATGCGCCGACGCCTTTGGGCCCGTACATCTTGTGGCCGGAGATGGATGCCAGGTCAATGTTCTGCTTGACCACGTCGACCGGGACCTTACCAATCGCCTGAGTTGCATCCGTGTGGAAGATCACGCCCCGCTCGTGGCAGAGCTTGCCAATCTCAACCACCGGCTGGATCACGCCAATCTCGTTATTGGCGTACATGATCGTCACTAGGATGGTCTTGTCATCCATGGCGCGCTTCAGATCGTCGAGATCGATCAGGCCGTCTTTCTGCACGGGCATATAGGTGACGCGATATCCATACTTTTCGAGGCGCTTGCAGGTGTCGAGCACGGCTTTGTGCTCGGTAACCGCGGTGATGATGTGGTTGCCCTTCTCACGGTACATCTCGGCCACACCTTTGATGGCGAGGTTATCGCTCTCGGTGGCGCCGGAGGTGAAGATGATCTCTTTTGTGGTCGCGCCGACCAGCTTGGCGATGCGCTCGCGCGCGGTCTCGACGCCTTCTTCGGCCGCCCATCCAAAGGAGTGATTGCGGCTGGCAGCATTGCCGAACTTCTCCATAAAGTAGGGCAGCATCTCTTCGAGGACACGCGGGTCCATCGCTGTGGTGGCGTGGTTGTCCATGTAGATGGGCAGCTTCACACCTTTGCCATTGGTGCTGTGCGCCTGCGTGTCGGCCTGGGGGATCTTTACATCCGTGCTCATTGATGGCTCTCCTGCTCTTTAACTTCGTTTCTTTCGTTGGATGACTTCAAATTGCAATAGGTTCCGATGGGCTCAGGTGATCGTGACCAATTCCTTGGTCTTCGGGACCACTGGGCCAACCTCTTCCGGTTCCTCTCGCATGTGCGACATCTTGATTCGCTTCAGCACAGCTTCAATGCTTTCGTTCACCTTGCGCAGCGGCTCGCGGATGTTGCAACGAACGCTCTGGTCGCACTCTCCGCGCGTCGTGACGCAGGAGGTGATGAATAGCGGGCCATCAATTGCCTGGATGACCTCAAACGCCGAAATCGTATGAGCCGGACGGGCGAGCGTATACCCGCCATTGGTGCCGTGCTGCGACTGCAGCAGACCCGCCTTGGCCAGCCGCTGCAGAATCTTAGCCAGCGCCTCGGGAGGGATGCCATAGGCATCGGATACATCCTTGGCGCTGCGGGAACCCTCGCTGGCGCACTCGGCCAGATGCTTCATCGCCATCAGCGCGTAATCGGCCTTTTTTGTCAGCTTCAGCAGAGGCTGCTCCAGCACATACCCGACCGACATGGTCGGACATAAATCCGACTATTTCCGTCGCCATTTATTGTACGTTACCAGAGAGTTCGGGAGCAAGTCTAAGCAGGGAGTGGCTGGGAGAAGGCATCGAGTGGTAAGTACTTTGGGCTGAACGGGTTGAAATAATACGACGAAAACAGTCGGAAATTAGCAAGGAAGGCATTTCCGCCCAAGTAAGGTAACCTGTTGTGAATTCACAAAAGGGCAACAGAAGAGGGCTTGACAAGACATCAGGCCGTTCTACAATACCCAAAAATTCCGGCGCAATATTGCCCCTGAACGAAGTACACCTTCGGGACTCTCCGGATAACATGACCGCAAAGTCGCCTGTCCCTCCTTCGAACGTAAGCACAAAGCAGCCCTGCAAGCACCCACGTGTGCAGATTGTGAGCCGCGACGAGGAATCGGAATTCGTCGAGTGCAAAGAGTGCGGCGAGATCTTCGAGTCCAGTGAATTCAAGGACATGAACATTGAGGACCGCATTCAGGATCCTGAGATCTGAGCCTTCCCCGCAGTGACTCATGTAACGTTCCGCCCGGGTTTCCTGTTGTCCCTGCCGACGGGTGCCTGATAGTTTCCCGACAAGGGGTGCGCTGGGACTGGTCCGCCCTCTTTCTATCAGCCTATGTCTAAAGTCGCCCTCGTCGTCGACGACTCCATGCTGATCCGGTACAGCATCTGCCGCTTTCTCGAATCGCGCGGCTTTGCCGTCGAGGCTGCGGTGAACGGTGCTGAGGCCGTGGAACTGCTCGCACGCGTGCAAGCCGATCTAGTCGTGACGGACATGCGCATGCCGAAGATGTCGGGCAGTGAGTTCATCACGGCGCTGAAGGGCAAAGAGGAGACCCGCCGAATTCCAGTCATTGTCGTGACCAGCAAAGCCAATGGTTCCTGCCAGCCAGATGAACGCGCGGACTTTGTGATCTACAAAGATATTGACGTGGAAACGCAGCTGGATGCTGCGCTCGAGGCGGTGATGGAGAACCAAAGCCGCGGACAGGCGAACGGGAAGTAAAGCATTGAATCTGGCCTGGACTACTTCAAGGTCATTCCTGCTTCCGCTGAAAAATCCATCGGGGCAAAATCTTTTGCCAAAAATTTTGGGTAGGCGGCGGCGGCAATCATGGCGGCATTGTCGGTCGATAGAGGACGGGAAGGGAAGAAAACCGGCAGACCTTGCTTAGCTCCCTCCTGCTCGAATGTCCTTCGCAGTTCCTGATTCGCAGCCACTCCACCGGTCACGAAGAGGGTAGCGACGTTGTAGGCTTCTGCAGCGGCCAGAGTCTTTCCCACCAGGTCTTCGATGATTGCCCGCTGGAACGATGCGACAAGGTCCAGAGTAGCCTTGTCGCAGTGGGCGAGATAATCCTCGAGTTTGGGCTCGGAAATGCTTGCCAGAGCCTTGCGACGCGCTTCCACGGCACCGTGCATCTGGTGCGATTCCAAGTGGCGCAGCATGGCGGTTTTGATACCGCTGTAGGAGAAATCAAACCGCGGGCGGTCGTCGTCGAGAGCGACGGCGCGGCCATCGATTCTGCCGCGGCGGTCACGGTGCTTAATTTGCGCCGAGGCAAACTTCACGGTGTAAGGATCACCGTGTGGGGCGAGGCGATCGATCACGGGGCCGCCAGGGTATCCGAGGCCGAGCAACTTGGCAACTTTGTCGAAGGCTTCACCGGCGGCGTCGTCGCGAGTGTGGCCGATGTTTTCGTACGTCCAGGCGTCGCCCTTCCGGGCGGCGACATAGAGATGGGTGTGGCCTCCAGAGACTACCAGGGCCAGAACCGGGAATTGCAGGTTGTGGTTGCCCTTCTGTCGCTCCTCGAGCAGCACGGCATGGATGTGGCCTTCCAGATGGTTGACCGCGATCAACGGTTTTTCGAGAGCGAACGCCAGCGCCTTTGCGTAGCTGATGCCGACCAGCAAGGCTCCGGCGAGGCCGGGGCCCTGAGTGACGGCGATGGCGTCAACTGAGTCGTAGGTGTGTTTGGCTTCTGCAATCGCCTGCCGGACGACCGGCACGATGGCGCGGAGATGTTCGCGGGAAGCTAATTCGGGCACGACTCCGCCGTAGGG
The DNA here is from genome assembly GCA_035568275.1 of Candidatus Sulfotelmatobacter sp. GTDB lineage: Bacteria > Acidobacteriota > Terriglobia > Terriglobales > Acidobacteriaceae > Sulfotelmatobacter. The sequence goes on along the minus strand of DATMOO010000066.1, from coordinate 47,822 downwards.
CTGGTGAGTGGCAATCTGGGAGGCAACCACATTGGAGATGAGTTGCTCACCCGAACGCACGACCGCGGCAGCAGTTTCGTCGCAGGAACTCTCGATGCCAAGGATGTAGGCGTCGGGCATAGGCTCAGTTTCAAATATAGCTCCTCTTGGCCCGCGAGGTCGGGGACTTCCGTCCCGGGCTTTCATATGCCGCCGCTTCGCGGCTGATGTGAGTCCAGTTGAGGCGATATCATAAAAGGGTTGATGAAAGAGTTCGCTATTTCGATCGTGCAAACACTGCGCCAGAGGGGATTTCAAGCCTATCTGGTCGGGGGATGCGTGCGCGATCTGCTGCTCGGGCGAGCGCCGAAGGACTATGACGTGGCAACCGATGCCACTCCGAAGCAGGTGATGGAGGTCTTTCCCGAAACATACGCGGTAGGAGTGCAGTTCGGGGTGGTGCTGATTCCGGCGCCAGAGGCGGGCCGCGCGAGGATTTCAGACGAAGTCCCCGCAAAATCGAACGCTGTCGAAGTGGCGACCTTCCGCAGCGATATCGCGTATTCCGATGGCAGGCATCCCGACGAGGTTCGCTTCAGTAAAACGCCGCAAGAGGATGTCGCACGGCGGGACTTCACCATCAACGGGATGCTGCTGGACCCATTGAGCGGCGAGGTTCTTGATTTTGTCGGTGGACGCCAGGACCTCGATGCCGGAATCATTCGGACGATTGGCGATCCGGAGAAACGCTTCGGTGAGGACAAACTAAGGATGCTGCGTGCGGTGCGGTTTGCGGCGAGATTCGAGTATCAAATCGATCCCGCCACGTTTGCGGCGATCCGGGACCTCGCTGAACAAATCCGAGTCGTCTCGCGCGAGCGGGTGCGCGAGGAGCTTACGCGCATGTTGACGGAAGGCCACGCCCGGCGGGCATTCTTGCTGTTGGATGAGTCGGGCTTGCTGCGGCAAGTTCTGCCTGAAATTTCGGCGATGAAGGGAGTGGAGCAGCCCCCAGAGTTCCATCCCGAGGGAGACGTGTTCGTGCACACGTTGCTGCTACTGGACAATTTGCCGCAACCTTGCCCGATGACTCTGGCTTGGGGAGCTCTGCTGCACGATGTGGGGAAGCCCCCCACCTTTCGCGTGGCCGAGCGGATACGCTTCGACGGACACGTGGAAGTGGGCGTGAAGATGGCAGAAGAGATTTGTGCTCGGCTGCGTTTTTCAAACGACGAGACTGAACAGATTCTGGCGCTGGTAGACAACCACATGCGGTTCGGACAGGCGACCCGCATGAAGGAATCGACTCTGAAGAAGTTTATCCGCATGCCTCGCTTTGACGAGCACTTGGCGCTGCACCGGGCCGACTGCCTGGCGAGCCATCAGAATCTGACGACCTATGAGTTCGTGCGGCAGAAGAAAGAGGAGATTCCGCCGGAGAAGATGCGTCCTCAGCCGCTGGTGACCGGGGACGATCTGATTGCCGAGGGGCATCGTCCGGGGCCGAAGTTTCGCGAGATTCTGAATGCTGTGGAAGATGCCCAACTGGAAGGCCGGTTGGGCTCGCGCGATGCGGCACTCGAGTTTGTGCGCCGCGAGTTTCCGGCCTGAATCGAGCATGGGCGGCGATGTTAAAATCAACCTTCCCTTGGGGGGACGAGGAGTCATCGTTGGAGCAGGCTGGTTCAGACCTGGAGAGAATCGTCGCGCGATCATTGCGGCAGGCGCCTCCGGCCCAAGCGCCGCTCATGGCGTGGCCCGTGGTGTGTGGTTCGGCCGTCGCCGAGCGCACTCGCGCCCTGAGTTTTCTTGACGGAGTACTGAGTGTGGCAGTTGCCGACGCGGGATGGAAGTTTGAGTTGCAGGGTCTCGCTCCGCGATACCTGGCGTCTATCAACCGCTACACGGTGGAAGCAGTTCGCAGGATTGAATTCATTGTGATGCGTTTCGAGACGCCGGAGCAAGACGCCCGCTGACCGTTCTTAGCCTCTTATGAAAGTCACCGAGAAAGACGTCGCCTACGTTGCCGATCTCGCAAACCTGGAACTGACGGAAGACGAGCGCCGCGGAATGCTGCGCGATCTGAATTCAATTTTGGATTACGTCGACCGGCTGAACGAACTCGACACGTCGGATGTGCCGCCGATGGCGCAGGTATCGGACCGCTACGGTGTTGATGAGGCTAAGCAGGGGAGCGAGCGATTCGCTTACGCCTCGCGCGAAGATGTTCTCTTCGGTCTGAGAAAATCACTGCCGCATGATGAAGCTCTCGCGAATGCGCCGGATGCAGACGAGCATTTCTTCCGAGTGCCGAAGGTGATTGAAAGATAACCGGAAAGACTCACTCTCCATGGATCCCATCTCTCTGACAATTGATGCGGCCCGCTCGGCCATCCAGGAAAGAAAGACGACAGCCCTCGCGCTGGCCGAGGCGCATTACGCCCGTATTCAAAAAGAGGATGGTCAGATTGGGGCGTTCCTTACGCTCTCGAAAGAGCGTGCGCTTGAGCAGGCGGATCGCATCGATCGCATGGCTGCTGAGGGAAAGCCGCTTCCGCCCCTGGCCGGTGTTCCCGTGGGGATCAAGGACGTCATGAGCACGCGGGGAGTGCGCACGACCGCGGGGTCAAAGATCCTTGAGAAATATGTTCCGCCTTATGACTGCACGGCTGTTGCGCGGTTGAAGGCCGCGGGGGCGGTGGTGCTCGGGAAGATGAATTGCGATGAGTTCGCGATGGGTTCGTCGAACGAGAATTCGGGATACGGTCCGGTCAGGAATCCACGAGATTTGACGCGAGTTCCCGGCGGCTCGTCTGGGGGATCGGCGGCGGCCGTCGCGGCGGACATGGCGGTGTTTACGTTGGGCTCTGATACCGGAGGATCGATCCGGCAGCCGGCCTCTTTCTGCGGCGTGGTTGGCCTGATGCCGACTTACGGGCGCGTGTCGCGTTACGGGCTGATTGCGTTTGCGTCGTCGCTCGATCACATCGGGCCGCTGACGAAGACGGTGAAGGATGCGGCGATCGTATTGCGGACGATCGCGGGGCGCGATCCGATGGATTCGACTTCGGCCGAGGTTCCGGTTCCGGATTACGCGGTCGAACTCGACAAGCCGGTGCGCGGCTTGAAACTGGGCGTCGCGAAGGAATATCTCGGCGAGGGACTGGACGATGAGGTTCGCCAGGCAGTCGAGAGCGCTATCGAAAAGCTGAAAGGATTGGGATGCGAGATCGTTCCGGTATCGCTTCCGCACACACCGTACGCGATTCCGACGTATTACCTGATTGCGACCGCGGAGGCTTCGTCGAATCTGGCGCGGTATGACGGTGTGCGGTACAGCCATCGAGCGCGCGGAGTAAAGACTTTGTCGGAGATGTACCGGCGGAGCCGCGACGAGGGCTTCGGGGCCGAGGTGAAGCGGCGCATCATGCTCGGCACATATGCGCTCAGCGCTGGATACTACGACGCGTATTACTTGAAAGCGCAGAAGGTGCGAACGCTGCTGACGCGCGATTTCGAGGAGGCGTTCCGCAAAGTGGATGCGATTGTGACGCCGACCAGTCCGACGGCGGCGTTCCGACTGGGAGAGAAGTCGAATGATCCGCTTGCGATGTATCTGGCGGACATCTACACCGTGACTGCGGATCTTGCGGGCATTCCGGGGATTTCAGTACCGTGCGGCGAGACGCGCGAGAAGTTGCCGATTGGGCTGCAGATTCTGGGTAAGCATTTTGACGAGGCCACGATCTTGCGGGTGGCGCATGCATGGGAGCAGGCAGCTTAGCTCAAAAGCATCAACCACGAAGGACACTAACGTGCACCAAGGAAAGCCTTTGTATTGAAATCGTTCGTGTACCTTCGTGACCTTTGTGGTTTCAGGGTTAGTCTGCGGGCTTGTAGTAACTGTCACCGGCGCATGCGCGGCACAGGACTTTTCCGTCATGCCTTACTTCTCTGCGGAAATTGATTCCTTCACCGCACTCAGCGCACGTGATCCGCTCGCCTTTGTATCCGGGGAATTCCTCCGGAGGCAAGTCAACTTTTACCCATTGCGTCGCGAACAGGTCGTCGTCTGACATCTCGCGATAGGCGAGCATCTGTTGCTCGTTCTTGCTTACAACCTCAGGATGAAGCTGGCGGGCAAGCGCTTTGGACGATTCTTTTGCAGCGATGCGGATGGCTTTGCCGTTGGTCACGTCCACGAATGTGGCGGCGACTTTTCCCCAGTCGCGGAATTTCAAAGCGCGCTTGCCCAATCGGCATCCGGTGACCACGCCTACGGCGTCGGTGGCGCAGCGGTCGATCTCGACGAAGGTTACGAGGCGCTTGCGGTCTTTGCCGTGGGGATCGTCGATCCCGAGTTTCTGCAGACCCAGCATGGCCAGACGAACGCCGAGCACTTGGCCGGCACAGAGATGGCCGTGGGCTTGTTCGGCATCGCGGAGGTATTCGTCGAAGGATTTCACAAGAAAGCTGTCAGCTTTCAGCTTAACACCGCGTGGGAAGCCGCGGCCTTTCAAAACCGCGGCCTTCAAAACCATGCGAGGGGGTCTACTTTCTCCTCCAGCGTATTCCATCCTTCGTGATTTCGACCAGGACGCCCGCTTCAGCTAGTTCGGCGCGGATGGCGTCTGACTTTTTGAAATCCCGGGAGGTGCGGGCGGCTTTCATCTCGGCAATCTTTGTTTCGATGTCGGCATCCGAAAGTTGCGCGGACTGGACTGCGTCGCGCAGTTCCTGGCTGATGTCCTTCTCGCGGCCTTCGGCCTGCGCCCATTGGAGAACCTGCTTCATCTTCGGAACATCGTCGTCGTGGAGGACGGCGAAGACTTCGTCGAATTTCCCCAGAGCGACCAGCAGCACCGAAACATCTTCTTTCATGACGCCACCGGTATCGAAAGCGGTGTTGGCCTGACGCACCATCTCAAAAATGGCGGCCTGCGCCTGGGCGGTATTGAGGTCATCGTCGAGCGCGGAGCGCATGCGGTGAATTGCTTCAGTCGCCAGCACTTGCATTTGCGGATTCGAACCGTCCGCGAAATTCCCGGCAGTGAGACGAAGCCGGAAATTTCGTAGGCGATCGACGGAAACCGCAGCCTGCTTGAGTCCGTCGAAGGTGAAGTTCAGTTGATTGCGATAGGGAACGGAGGCCAGCAGGTAACGGATGGAAGATGGCTTGTGTCCCTTGAGCACAAGGTCGCGAGGAGTGAAGAAGTTCCCCATGCTCTTCGACATCTTCTCGCCTTCGACCAGGAGAAAGCGCGCATGGAACCAGAAATGGACGAAAGGCTTTCCGGTGAGCGATTCCGACTGCGCAATTTCGTTTTCGTGATGCGGAAAGATGAGATCTTCACCACCGGCATGGAGGTCGAAGGTCTCGCCCAACTCCTCCATCGACATGACGGAGCACTCCAGATGCCAGCCGGGACGGCCGGGGCCGATGACAGTGTCCCATGAGGCTTCACCAGGCTTGGGAGCTTTCCAGAGAGCGAAGTCGCGTGCACTGTCTTTGTCGTATTCGTCGACGTCAACGCGTGCGCCATCGAGCATGTTGCTGAAGTCTTTTTTCGAGAGCTTGCCGTACTGGGGAAATTTAGCAATGCGGAAGTAATAGGATCCGTCGTCGGCGCGGTAGGCGAGTCCTTTGTCCATTAGTTTCGCAACGAACTCGGCCATCGCGGGAATGTGCTCGGTCGCGCGGACTAACGTGGGCTGCTCGATACCGAGCATGGCGGCATCCTCGAGAAAAGCCTGCTCATACTTCGCCGTATATTGCTGCACGGTGACGCCATCGCGGGCGGAGTTGCGAATGATCTTGTCGTCTACGTCGGTAATGTTCATGACATGTTGGATCTTGTAACCGCTCTGCCGCAGAAAGCGGCGCAGAAGATCGATGGCGACAAAGGTGCGGAAATTGCCGATGTGTCCGTAGTCGTAGACGGTAGGTCCGCAAGCGTACATGCGGACCTCGGAGTCGCGGAGTGGGCTGAACTCCTCGACCTGCGACGACATCGTATTAAAAAGGCGAAGGGGCATATAAGTTGGGCTTACTAGACGAACCTAAGATTCTAGGGGGCGTGGGAAATGGCGGTCAAATCAGGCTTCAAGAGGATCGAGTCTGCGCCGGAGGCAGCGCGTGCGTATGTTCGCGCAAACGCCGCTGCACCAGAATCACATAATGCAGCGCGGAAATGATTGTGAAGAAAAAGGTGGCGCGAAGGAAGACCGTGCGGGCGATCCAGATCCAACGTACCGGTTTCACTTCAAGCAGAAGGACGAAAAACAACGCGCCGATCTGAGAAAAGGTATTTGCCTTGCCGAAGATGCTGGGGCGGAAATCCCGCAGACCGGCGATCGCGAACAGGACGGCGCTGGCGGCGAGGATCGATATGTCGCGGCTGAAAACCACAACCGTGAACTTCCACGGAATCTTGTGAAGGATGGACAGCACCAGAAACAGCGTGCTGAGCAGGAGTTTGTCGGCGATGGGATCGAGGTACTGTCCGAGCAGCGTCTGCTGATGAAGCCGGCGAGCGAGCAGGCCATCGAGGCCATCGCTGAAGCCTGCGACGACAAAGAGAGCGAGGGCCCAGAGGTAGTGTCCGTCGACAAGATGGATGACGATAAACGGGACAAAAACCATGCGGAGCAGCGTGAGTTGATTGGGAGCAGTGAAGACTTGCGAGAGCTTCACGCAGGCTCCTTCGCGGGATGCAGATTGGGCTCTTGACGAGGAGCGAGGGCGGCGGTCGGTTCCAGACCGGTTTTGGCCAGGAACCGTTGCGAGAGCGAGGGCAGGGCGCCGTCCGGCAAATCGAGTTCGACCCGCTCGATTCGGTGCATGGGGAAGAATACGACAGCGGGAGTGAAAGGCTCACCGTCTCTGACCATAACGGTGAGATCCTCGAACGAAGCCAACTCGACTCCGCTCAGGCTCAGGCCTTCTGGAGCGAGGGCGAGAATCATTCCCCAGAATTTTTCGCGGGGATTGCTGAGGGTTGCGATTACCAGCGCTCCGGCAGTAAACGGCTCACCGCGAACCGGAGTGGATGCGTTCTTCTCCATGGCAAGATTGTCGCTGGGAGCGACGTGCTTTGCAAATGCAAGATTAACGCAATTGCGACCCAAGGTTGGTCCGCGCATCGAACTTCGGTATGCTGACCGCAGCATAAGCTGGGGAAAGCAACTCTCGTGATCGAATTCCGTGACGTTTCCTATCGTGTGAATGGGATTCAGGTGCTCAGCGGCCTCAATCTGCGGGTCGCGCATGGGGAGATTCTCGTGCTTCTGGGGCGCAGTGGCTCGGGCAAAACTACGACCCTAAAACTCGTGAACCGACTGGTCTCGCCGAGCTCGGGGCAAATTCTGGTAAATGGCGTGCCGAACGATCAGGTCGACGTGATCCGGTTGCGGCGAGGCATTGGGTACGTCATACAGGAGGCTGGCCTTTTCCCGCATTTCACGGTGGAGCGGAACATCGGGCTGGTCCCCAAGATCGAGGGCTGGCCGGAGGAGCGCATACGCGCGCGAGTGCAGGAGATGTTGCAACTGGTGGGGCTCACTCCGGATCTGGCATCGCGCTACCCGCATCAACTGTCAGGTGGGCAGCGGCAGCGTGTGGGAGTGGCTCGCGGGCTAGCGGCCGATCCCGCGATTCTGTTGATGGATGAACCTTTCGGCGCGCTCGATCCCTTGACGCGCGATGAGCTGCAGCGGGAGTTTCTGCAATTGCAGCAGCGTGTGCACAAAACCGTGGCGTTCGTGACCCATGATCTTCGAGAGGCGCTGCGGCTGGGATCGAGGATCGCGCTCATGGAAGCGGGGAAACTCGTAACTGTCCTCACTCCGCACGAATTCTTGAAGTCCTCCGATCCGTGGGCGTCGGCGTACGTGCGCGCGTTCGGAGACGGATTAGAGTCAGCGGCGAATCGAGGAACATCATGAATCTGCTTCGGTTCTTTGTGCAGCACCATACGGAGGTGCTCGAAGGCACCGGGGAGCATCTTTGGCTGGTTGGCTGGTCGACGCTTTTTGCCGCGCTGATCGGCGTCCCACTCGGGATTTTGATTGCGCATCGCTCTCGACTGGACCGGCCGGTTCTCGCCACGGCAAATATCATTCAGACGATTCCCAGTCTCGCCTTATTCGGATTTCTGCTGCCGGTGCCATGGTTGGGGGACCGTGCGGATCGACTGGCGATTCTGGCGCTGACGCTTTATGCCTTGTTGCCCATCATCCGCAATACGTACGCGGGAATTCGCGGGGTCGACGCGGCGGTGGTTGAGGCCGGACGGGGTATGGGGCTGACGCAGTCGCAACTGCTCCTTCAGGTCGAGTTGCCGCTGGCTTTGAGTGTGATCCTTTCCGGAGTGCGGATCGCGATGGTGATTTCTGTGGGGCTGGCCACGATCGCAGCCGCAATCGGTGCCGGCGGGCTTGGGGAGTTCATCTTTCGCGGGCTGGCGATGGTGGATAATCGCGTAATCCTGGCCGGAGCGATTCCGGCGGCGGTTCTAGCCTTGCTCGCGGACTTTGGCATGGGATGGATTGAAAAGCGGCTGAGGCCACGATGATTCGTTCTCGAGCGAGCCTCGGTCTGATAGTGGTTTGCAGTGTTGCCCTTCTTTCTTGCTCCTCGTCGCATGCCGATCGAATCGTGGTGGGGTCTAAGAACTTTACTGAATCATTTATTCTGGGAGAACTGATTGCGCAGCAGATTGAGGCGCACACCAATGTGAAGGTGGAGCGGCGCTTCTATCTGGCCGGAACCTACATCTGCCAGCAGGCGATGCTCGCGGGACGAATCGACATATATCCGGAGTACACGGGGACGGCGCTCACGGCGATACTCAAGCAAGGCATTGCCCGCGACAAGCGGGAAGTTTATGAGCGGGTCAAGAACGAATATGAGCGGCGATTCGGACTTACGCTCGGTCCGGCGCTCGGATTCAACGATACGTTTGCCATGGAAATAAGAGGCGAAGATGCTCGTCACTTGAACGTCAGAACTTTATCGCAGGCAGCAGCGCTTGCTCCACGCTGGCGCGCCGGATTTGGCTATGAGTTCATGGAGCGTCCTGATGGATATCGCGGGCTGGTTGCTGCGTACGGGCTACGTTTCGCCGAGCAGCCGCGCATCATGGATCTGGGGCTGTTGGCGCGGGCGTTGAAGGATCGTCAGATTGACTTTGCCGGGGGCAACGCCACCGATGGCCTGATTCCCGCGCTCGATCTCGTGGCCCTCGAAGATGATCGTCATTATTTCCCGCCGTATGAAGCTGTGCCCGTCATTCGTCAGCAGACGCTGCAGTTGCATCCGGAGATCGAGGGCGTGCTTGCTGATCTTGGTGGGAAGATCTCCGATGAGGAGATGCAGAAGATGAACTACGCGGTGGACGCACAGCACCGAGATTCGCAGGATGTGGTGCGCGAGTTCCTGAAATCGAAGAGCCTCGTGCCTTGAGTCACTCTTCAGATCAATAGCGATCCTTCCAGCGTGACGACGGCCTTGCCTTTCAGGAGCACGCGATCTCCTGCCACTTCACACCAGAGTTCACCTCCGCGCTCGGACAATTGCCTCGCGTGCAGTGTCGTTTTCCCCAGACGCTTCGCCCAATAGGGCGCTAGCACGCAGTGGGCAGAACCAGTGACCGGGTCTTCCGGGATGCCGTAGCTCGGAGCGAAATAGCGTGAGACGAAATCAACCTCGGTTTCATGTGCTGTTATGGCGATCACGAACGGGTGAAAATTCTCAAGAAGCTCAAAGTTCGGGCGAACGGCCCGCACGGTCTCGGGTGCGTCGACCACCAGGATGTACGTGTCATTTGCTTCGAGGATATCTGCGGACTGCGACTGAAGTCCCAGGGCCCCTGTCAGCCCAGTAGGGGCAGTGGCACACACCTTCGGGAACATAGCCGGGAAATCAATGGTAAGGAACTGGCCGTCTCTTCGAACCGTGACAGTTCCCCGAAATCTTGTCTCGAAGGTCACCGAATCGAGCTGAGGGTGTTGCAAATTGAGTAGAATGTGCGCCGTTGCCAGGGTCGCATGACCGCACAGCTTCACCTCGCAACGCGGGGTGAACCAGCGCAGTTCGTAACCGCGATCCCCGGATACCAGGAATGCGGTCGCCGAAAGATTATTTTCTGCAGCGACTTTGAGGAGCCGACCCTCATCTAACCACGAGTCTAAAAAGCAGACCGCCGCCGGATTACCCCGGAAGGGCTGTTCGGTGAAGGCATCGACGTGGAAAACAGGGATACGCACCCGATTGATTTTAATCGCGGCGCCGCAGTTTGCAATTTTTTGCAACCGCAGGAAGTTGGTTGCGAGTCATGGGTGAGCCATGTATAGTCTGAGGACTCTAGGGCGCAAATTCACCGTTCTGCGCGGCATTCGGGGTACGTCGCGACGCGACCTGTTAGTCACTTCGTCATTCGATCCACGTTCGGGGAAACCACCTAGTTTCTGACCACTCGACCTGTCTGGAGGGCTGAATGCCAACCGCTCAGAGAGAATCCGTTGTCGATGCCACGCTGCTCGAGAGAATTTCTGACGCCCGTCGCAGGAGTGACGCGCTGTTTGAGATCGTGCAGACGGATGCGATGTACGATCGGCCGATTCCCGAGCGACACCGGATCATCTTCTACGTCGGCCACCTTGAGGCGTTCGATTGGAATCTGCTGCACGAGAACGTGTTTGGCCTGACAAGCTTCCATCCGGAGTTTGATCGGTTGTTCGCATTTGGTATCGATCCGGTCGGAGGAGGCTTGCCCACCGATCGGCCGTCAGACTGGCCCTCTCTCGATCGTGTTCGCGAGTACGTTCGCGAGATCCGCAATTCGCTCGACGACAAGCTGATGAGCAATACAGGGGGCCAGCGCGATGGCTTCGCTCTCGACACTCTGTTGAACGTTGCCATTGAGCACCGGCTAATGCATGTCGAGACGCTGGCGTACATGCTGCACCAGCTGTCTCTGGACCGAAAGATCCCGCAATCCGCCTCCTCTCATGTTCTTGCTTCCCCCATCACACACTCCATGATCAAGATTCGTACCGGAACGGCGCAGCTTGGACTGAGGCGAGGAAGCGGCGTGTTTGGATGGGACAACGAATTCGAAGCTCATGCCGCCGATGTCTCAGCGTTCGAAATCGATCGATACATGGTCACGAACGGGCAGTTCCGCGAGTTCCTGGAGGATGGTGGCTACGAGAGGGGTGAGTTGTGGGGCGCCGCGGATTGGGAGTGGAGGAATGCTGGCGACATTTCTTCCCCGGTGTTCTGGCGTAAGGGTGATGGCGCCTGGCTCTACCGCACGATGTTCGACGAGATCGAATTGCGGATGGACTGGCCCGCTTATGTCAGCCATGCCGAAGCTTCCGCGTATGCGCGATGGGCAGGCAAGGCGCTGCCGACCGAAGAGCAGTGGCATCGCGCTGCCTACGGTTCTTCCGATGGCGGAGAGCGGTCTTACCCCTGGGGGAATGAAGCTCCGAGTCCGAGCCGCGGAAATTTCGATTTCGACAATTGGGATCCCGTGCCGGTGAACGCGCATCCGCGGGGCCAGAGCGCATTCGGTGTGGAAGGAATGTTGGGGAACGGTTGGGAGTGGACTTCCACCGTGTTCGGCCCTTTCGCGGGATTCGAGCCGTTCCCGTTTTATCGCGGCTATTCTGCAGATTTTTTCGATGGAAAGCACTTCGTCATGAAAGGCGGCTCTGCACGCACCGCCGCGTGCATGCTGCGGCCCTCGTTCCGCAACTGGTTCCAGCGACATTACCAGTATGTGTACGCGGGCTTTCGCTGTGTGAACGTCTGATCTGAATCGAGGAGTAAGACATGCTAGTTCATGCGATCCCTACCAACGTCAACTATGAGTTTGCAGCCGAAGTCCGGGACGGATTAACCCGCGCAGGGCAGAAGGAACTCCCCTCGAAATATTTGTACGACGACGTGGGGTCTGCGCTATTTGAGGTGATCAGCCATCTACCGGAGTATGGCCTGACGCGGGCCGATGAGAGGTTACTGCGCCGGCACGCCAACGAAATTGTGGACCTGGTTCAAGGCCCGGTCGCGGTCGCTGAACTCGGCAGCGGCAGCGGCCGGAAGACTCGCTGGCTGCTCCAAGCGTTCTGCCGCAAGCAGCGTGTTTCCTATTATCCCGTGGAAATTTCTCACTCGGCGCTGGTGCGGTGTGAGCGGGAACTGAGCGATCTCGACGCCATCAGTATTGTGGGGTTCGAACGTGAATATCTCGATGGCCTGTTGGAGGTGGCTGCTTATCGCAAGCCGGGGCAGTATCTATGTGTTCTATTTCTGGGGAGTACGATCGGGAACTTTGATCGCGCTGCCGGTGTGAACTTTCTATCTCAAGTCAGGTGCATCCTTCAGCCCGGAGACTCATTGCTGCTGGGTACGGATCTCGAGAAGTCCCATTCAGAGTTGATCAGGGCCTACGACGACGAACTTGGGGTGACGGCGGCATTCAACCTTAATTTACTGGGGCGGATTAATCGGGAGTTGGGAGCCGACTTCAACCTGGCTGAGTTTCAGCATGTGGCGCGCATCAATGAAAAGGAGCGCAGCGTGGAAATGCACCTGCTTTCCAAGCGCCGTCAGATCGTCAGCATTCCGGCGGCGGAGGTGGTGGTCGAGTTCCGCGAGGGTGAAACCATTTGGACGGAAAGCAGCCACAAGTACGCTGTCGAGGAGATCTGCGGGACGGCGCGGCAGGCGGGCTTCCGGTGCGAGGTCCAATGGATCGATGAGCAGTGGCCTTTTGCGGAGAACCTGCTCGTGGCCGAGTGAGACGCAAAAAGCGCTAACCACTAAGGCACGCGAAGGAAAATCCTCGGCACCTTTCCCTCAGCAGGACCTTGATCTGCGCCAGGCGTGGAGATTGATTGCACTCACGACCATGCAGAAGACGTTTGCGGGAATGAAGCCCAACTGTTCGGTGCGGAATCCGATGATGCACATGATCACGCTATTGACTCCGGCCAGAGCCCAACCTTCCCAACACCGGCGGCCCACGAGGATCGTTGAGGCGACGGTTAAGATACAAGAAAGATAATCAAGACGAAGCACGAATGAATGACCTCCAAACTCATTGTGAGTGAAAGAGACTCGGTTGTGGCATGATTGTGTCCTTTCGTCACATGACTGAGGTCACTTGACCAGAGGTGGAGATCATTCTGGAGGAGCCATGAAGAATCAATGCTCGCATCTTGACCAGATTAAAATTAAGAACACCGACATACATGTTTGCGAAGAGTGCCTCAAAATGGGCGACACGTGGGTTCATCTTCGGCTGTGTTTGACGTGCGGGCATGTGGGGTGTTGTGATTCATCCAAGAACAAGCACGCAACCAAACACTTCCGCAAGGTGCAACATCCGCTCATTCGCTCGATTGAGCCAGGTGAGTCGTGGATGTGGTGTTATGTAGATGAGATGGAACCTGGAGAAATCCGGTCGTGAGATGTTTCAGTCCTGCGCGAGACAGACTGCGCAGTGATCATGTGCGACTTTGCGACCAAAGCGGACTGTCTTGTATCTAAGGACAGTTACTGCGGCTTAGTTCATGAACCGGATTGCTGGACGCAAGGTGCTTCCCTCAGGGGCTTAAGCCCGCACGTTTTTCTGGCTCTGAGCGGCGCGACTGGAAGTCGCGCCCTTTCAAAACATTTTGTGAAACAAGTTCTAGTCTGAGGCTGGGCAGTCATGGCAAAACCCATTTTGCTAACGGTGGATGATGATCCCGATGTGCTGCGGGCGATCGAGCGGGATCTGCGAACGCAATATGGCGCTGAATATCGAGTGATCAGCAGCGATTCTCCCCTCGGAGCCCTCGATCTGCTGAAGGGGCTCAAGGTCCGCAACGATGGTGTCGCCTTGTTGTTAGCAGACCAGCGCATGCCCCACATGGACGGCGTCGGGTTTCTCCAAGCTGCCCGCCAATTGTTTCCCGATGCCAAGCGAGCGTTGCTTACGGCCTACGCCGACACGAATGCGGCGATCAGCGCCATCAACCAGGCGAATATCGACTATTTCTTCATGAAGCCATGGGATCCTCCGACAGAGCATCTTTATCCGCAGCTCGACGATCTGCTGGATGACTGGCAGGCTTCTTACCGGCCGGCATTTCAAGGAATTCGTGTGCTGGGGACGCGATGGTCTCCGCGATCCTATGAATTGCGCGATTTTCTGGCGCGAAGTCATGTTCCGTACCAATGGATCGATGTCGAACTGTCGGCAAATGACCCGGAAACCAAGCTTCTGCTGGAAGCGCTTGGGCCGGATGCGACCGAGCTCCCCATAGTTTTGTTCCCGGATGGCGCGAAGTTGCTGAATAGTGCTCCGGCGGAAGTCGCGCAAAAGGTTGGCTTTCGGACGCGCGCGGAAACGAGTTTCTACGATCTCGCCATTGTGGGCGGCGGGCCGGCAGGACTCGCAGCTGCTGTCTATGGGGCGTCTGAGGGGCTGCATACTGTGATCGTTGAGCGGGAAGCACCCGGTGGGCAAGCGGGCATGAGTTCGCGGATCGAAAACTATCTGGGATTTCCGAGTGGACTCAGCGGAGGCGATCTGGCGCGACGCGCGGTAGTGCAGGCGCGGCGTTTCGGTGTGGAGATTCTTGCGCCGCAGACCGTCGTGAATATGCGAACGGAGGGATCGTACCGCATCATCAAGCTCGCCGACGACAGCGAGATTTCCTGCCATGCGTTGATGATCGCCACCGGTGTGCAATGGCGGCGGCTAGAGGCTCCCGGCATTGATCGACTGCAAGGCGCCGGTGTGTATTACGGAGGCGGCACCACGGAAGCTCTGTCATGCAAGGGAGAGATAGTGTACGTCGTGGGAGGGGCGAATTCCGCCGGGCAGGCGGCCATGAATTTCTCGAAATATGCCGAGCGGGTGGTCATCCTTGTTCGCGGCGAATCGCTCTCGAGCACCATGTCGCAGTATTTGATCGATCAAATTAAAGAGACTCCGAATATTCAGCTGTGGACGCACGCCAGCGTTGCGGAGGTGCATGGCGATACGCATCTGGAGGAGGTCTCTGTGCTTTGTTCGGACACCAACAAAGTCGAGCGGGTGCCGGCCAGTTCCATGTTCATCTTCATCGGCGCCTTGCCGCGAACGGACTGGCTTGGGGAGACGGTCGAGCGCGATGATCGTGGGTTTATCCTTACCGGGCCGGACTTGATGCAAGGCGGAGAGCGTCCGAAGAAATGGACGCTCGATCGCGATCCATTCCTTCTTGAGACGAACGTTCCGGGTGTTTTCGCGGTGGGCGACGTGAGACATGGGTCGGTGAAGCGAGTGGCGTCCGGTGTTGGCGAAGGATCTGTGGCGGTTCAATTCATCCATCAGTATTTGAGCAAAGTCTAAATGGCCGAAACACTCGAACTGCTGCGGAAGAGTCCGGTGTTTGCCGATCTGCCTGAAGATCAAATGGACTGGTTCCTCAGCCAGTCGCAGGATGTCCAACTCAAGGCCGGAGGAGTTTACGCGCGGCAGGGAGATCCGGCTGACGCCATGTTTGTCCTGCTCGAGGGAGAGTTCCAGTGGCGCGGGGAATTTTCGGGCGAGACATTCGTGCGCGACCTGCACGCGGGCGAAGTAACCGGCGTTCTTCCCTTTTCCCGGATGAAGAACTACACCCTCAGCGGCCGGGCCACCAGTGACGCCCGCGTTTTGCGCTTTCCCCGATCACTGTTCCCGCAGCTGGTGCAGAGAATGCCCGAGCTGGCGACGCGGCTCGTGGGACTCATGTCCGATCGGATCCGTGAGGCCACGCGGTTCGAACAGCAGCGGGACCGGCTTGCGGCTCTGGGAAAGCTTTCAGCCGGGCTGGCGCATGAGTTAAACAACCCGGCGTCGGCGGCGAAACGGGCAACCAGCCAGCTTCGGGACCTGTTGAAAAAAATTCGCGATGCTAGCCATGAACTTGGGCGGCGCGATCTCACGGCAGCCCAGAAGGTAGAAATCGAGAAGCTGGAATCGTCGTTGATGCAAACGGATGAGCATCCCCCGGATCCGCTCACAACCAGCGATCTTGAGGACCAGCTTGATTCATTACTGCGCAGCCATGGGCAGAATGATCTCTGGCAACTCGCCGCCGATCTTGCGCGCAGGAACTTCAAGCCCGAGTCACTGGAACATCTTTTTGAGGCTCTCGATGCCAGTACGGCGCGCGCTGCACTGGTACGAATTTCCACTTCGGTGGAAATCGCGGGATTGCTGAACGAAATTGAGAGCAGCACTTCGAGAATCTCCGATCTGGTGAAGGCCATCAAGGAATACACGTTCATGGACCAGTCACCGGTGCAGAACGTGGACATCGTGAAGACGCTGGAAAACACGCTGACGATTCTGAATCACAAACTCAAGAAGGGCGTGTCGGTGCAGCGTGATTATCAGAAGGTACCGTTGCTTGTGAATTCCTTCGGAAGTGAACTCAGCCAGGTCTGGACCAACATCATCGACAACGCAATCGACGCCATGGGCGGGAAGGGCGAGCTGCGAGTGCGCACCTATCGACAGGATGAGTGCGTCGTGGTCGAGATCGGCGACAATGGGCCGGGAATCCCTCCGGAAGTCGAACCGCGGATTTTCGAGCCATTCTTCACCACGAAAGGCGTGGGTGAGGGAACTGGCCTGGGCCTCGATACCGTGCAGCGGATCGTGAAGAAACATCGCGGTAGCATTCAGATTCATTCCAAGCCGGGCGACACGCGATTCCAGGTGTGGCTGCCGCTGGCGAATTCCAACTAGTTCGAGCAGTTGCGTTCCGGGCCCGGTTTCACCGCTTAATGGATCTGGAGGAGTTCGATGAACTCAACCACACTATTACTTGCATTTGGAATTGGTTTTGTCGCAGGATTGCGATCTCTCACCGCACCTGCAGTAGTGGCGTGGGCTGCCCGCCTGGGTTGGATCAATCTCCATAACTCTCCGCTGGCTTTCATGGGATCAAAGTGGACGGTGGTCATTTTCACGGTCCTGGCTGTGGTGGAATTCATCGGAGATCAGCTTCCTTCCACTCCGCCTCGAACCGGTGTGGTAGGTTTGTCGGCGAGGATCGTGACCGGGGCGCTGACCGGAGCGTGTCTTGCGGTGGCGGGAAATGCCGGCCTTTGGTGGGGCGCCATCGCTGGCATCGTAGGAGCGGTCGCGGGAGCGTACGGCGGCTATCATGTGCGGGTGGGGCTGGTTCGGTCGCTGCGAGTTCGCGATTTTGTCGTCGCACTTCCTGAGGATGCGATTGCGATTGGGTTAGGAGTGTTTCTGGCCTCCCGGTTATAGCCGCTGATCCCTCGAGCATGGACCCCAATTTGAGAACTGTTTGATGAATACTTCGCATTACGACGCAGTTGTGATCGGCTCAGGACAAGGCGGCACACCGCTTTCGGTGGCCTTGGCCAACGCGGGAAAGCGCACAGCCCTGATCGAGCGAAAGCATGTGGGCGGCACCTGTATAAACGAGGGATGCACGCCGACGAAGACGATGGTGGCAAGCGGGCGCGTGGCCTATCTGGCGCGGCGCGCGGCCGACTACGGCGTGCATACGGGTCCGATCTCCATTGACCTTGAGAAGGTTCGGCAGCGCAAGCGCGACATCGTAGCGAGTTTCCGAGCTGGCAACGAAAGGGGCATTGCGAAGGCCCGGAATCTCGAACTGATCATGGGCGAGGCAAGTTTCAGTGGGCCAAAGACTCTCGAAGTCCGAACGAAGGATGCAGGACAGCGCACCGTTTCCGCGGATCGCATCTTCATCAACGCCGGCACCAGCGCCTCGCGGCCGAAGCTGGAAGGGCTCGGTCGGGTACGCTTCCTCGATAACGAATCGATCATGGAACTAGGTGTGGTTCCGGATCACCTTCTCATCCTGGGCGGCGGATACATTGGGCTGGAGTTCGGACAACTGTTTCGCCGTTTCGGCAGTCGCTTGACGATCATTCAATCGGGCGGACAGTTGCTGACCCGCGAAGATCCCGACGTCGCGGAGGAAGTGACGAAGATCCTGCGGCAGGATGGCGTGGAGGTCGTGCTCAGTGCTAAGGCTATGCGCGTCGATCAGTCGGAGGACAAGATTCAGTTGCAAATCGAGGCC
This sequence comes from Candidatus Sulfotelmatobacter sp., assembly GCA_035568275.1. Lineage (GTDB taxonomy): Bacteria > Acidobacteriota > Terriglobia > Terriglobales > Acidobacteriaceae > Sulfotelmatobacter. The sequence continues at coordinate 29,726 of DATMOO010000066.1, read as the reverse complement.
GGAGGCAAGGCAACGTCTTTCGTTGGTTCTCATTTGCTGGTTGCTACGGGACGCATCCCGAATTCTGACACCCTGAATCTTTCCGCTGCAGGTGTGAAAACCGACGAGCGTGGATTCATTCAAGTCAACGATCGGTTGGAAACTACCGCTGATGGAATCTATGCGCTGGGAGATATCAAGGGTGGACCGGCATTCACGCATATTTCGTACGACGACTTTCGGGTTATCCGAGCCAATCTGCTGGAAGGGAAAGCGGCATCCACCAAGGATCGCCAGGTGCCGTATTGTGTCTTCATCGATCCGCAATTGGGGCGCGTAGGGATAACGGAGAATGAAGCCCGCGCGCAAGGGCGCAACATTCGGGTCGCGAAACTACCAATGGCCTCCGTTGCCCGTGCCCTGGAAGTCGATGAGACGCGGGGCTTCATGAAAGCCGTCGTAGATGCCGATACGAATCAGATTCTCGGGGCGGCGGTGCTCGGCATCGAGGGTGGAGAAGTCATGTCGGTGCTGGAGACGGCGATGATGGGTAAGTTACCGTACACTGCGGTGCGGGACGGCACGTATGCTCATCCCACGTTGAGCGAATCGCTGAATAATCTCTTCATGGCCTTGGACGACATGTAGCGGTCGGTCTGGTTTAATATCATGTTCATCTTCCAAAAGGCGTCGCAGCCGCATGAATGTTTACGTCATTGACGGGACGTACGAACTGTTTCGTCATTTCTTTGCTGTGCCGTCCTCGAAAAATGAGAGCGGACAGGAGATCGGAGCGGTTCGTGGCGTGCTCACCTCAGTCTTTTCCATGATCGAGGCGGGCGCGATCCACCTCGGAGTGGCCACCGATCACGTGGTGGAATCGTTCCGCAACAACCTTTACGCCGACTACAAAACGGCCGAGGGTGTTGCTCCCGAACTGCTTTCGCAGTTCCCCATACTGGAAGAAGCTCTCGAATCGATGGGCGTGATGGTATGGCCGATGACTTATTTTGAGGCAGACGATGCACTGGCTGCGGCGGCGGCCAAGGCTGCGGCCGACGCGCGGGTGAAGCAGGTTTTGATATGCACGCCAGATAAAGATCTTGCGCAATGTGTGGTGGGCGACCGCGTGGTGCAACTGGATCGCAGGCGCAACATCGTTCGCAGTGAGGCTGGAGTGGTAGAAAAGTTCGGAGTGAAGCCCGAATCGATACCGGATTACCTGGCCGTGACGGGCGACACCGCAGACGGATATCCCGGTATTGCGGGATGGGGAGCGAAGGCCGCGTCCCTCGTGCTGTCGAGGTATGGCCATCTCGAAAACATTCCGAAAGATTGGCTGCAGTGGGATCCCTTGATCCGCCGAGCGCGCCCGCTGGCCGAATCACTATTTACTGCTTGGGACGAGGCGTTGCTGTATCGTACGCTGGCCACTTTGCGGCTCGATGTTCCGGTATTTGACTCGGTCGACGATCTCAGGTGGAATGGGCCCCGCGACAATTTCGAGCAAACCTGTGAGCGCCTCAGAGCCAAAGACTTATATCGACGCGTTTCGGCCAAGGCGCAGTCTGGTGCTGCACCGGTACCACTCCGTTGATCGACGCATTCCCTGATACTTATGTTGCGAGGTGACGAAATGTTGAGAAAAGTGTGGGCGTCATCACTCGGGTTTCTTGTATTTCTCGCGGGCACTTTCCTGCTCGCCCAGATTCCGTCTCCGGCTTTGTTGGTGCTCGAGAAAAATGATAAGTCGATGGCGATCGTCGATCCCGGCACGTTGAAGGTCGTCGGGCGAGTTCCTGCCGGGGAGGATCCGCACGAGATCATAGCGTCCGACGACGGAAAGTATGCCTACATTTCAAACTACGGGGCCTTCCAGAATCCACAACATACGATCTCGATTGCGGACTTGTCTGCGCAGAAGGCTCTGCCAGCTGCAGACCTCGGTGCCTTGCGCGCCCCTCACGGATTGGAAATGGTGAACGGCAAGGTCTACTTCACGGCAGAGGGAAGCAAAGTGATCGGGCGCTATGATCCAGCCAACCACCAGGTAGATTGGACCCTGGGTATTGGGCAAAATCGCACTCATATGCTGGTCGTCAGCCGCGACGAAAGCCGAATTTTCACTGCGAACGTTAACTCCGACACGATCAGCATTCTTGATCGCGATAAGAACGGAGATGCTTCAGGGTGGATTCAAACCCCCATCCCCGTTGGCAAGGGGCCGGAGGGTTTCGACGTTTCTCCGGACGGCAAAGAGGTGTGGGCGGCCAATTCGCATGATGGAACCCTTTCCATCATCGACCTGGCGAGCAAGAAGGTGGTGCAGACTCTCGACCTGCATACCAAGTTCGCGAACCGGGTGAAGTTTTCGCCCGACGGAAAACTCGTTCTGATTTCTGATCTCGGCATGGGAGATCTGATCGTGCTCGACGCTTCGGCCCATAAAGAGATCAAGCGCCTGAATCTTGGACGCGGAGTTGCGGGCATCCTGATCGTGCCCGACGCCTCCCGCGCTTATGTCGCAGTAAGCACGGACGGCCAAGTTGCTGTGGTTGATCTGAAGACATTTTCAGTAACCGGCCGAATCACAACCGGCAAGGGTCCAGACGGGATGGCTTGGGCAGTGCGGAAGTAGATCGAATCGCGTGATAAACTTCTTAAGGCTGGGACGATTGCTCCCGGCGTTCGTTCACTCAACGGTAGGATTCAGCAGGCCCGTAGCTCAGTTGGTCTAGAGCGCTTCCTTGACACGGAAGAGGTCGATGGTTCGAATCCATTCGGGCCTACCATCATTTTCAATCACTTAGCATCCTCTGTGAAATTTCGGCGCAGTTTTCTACCTGTGATTTCCTACCTGTGTTCTTTGAGCGCGAACCGCCAACCTGTGGCGTAAAGCGCGTTGTCAGTTGTTTCTCCAAGTCCATGCAGTTCGGTGCAGCTTCGAACAGTATGACTCTGCCGCTCTAACCGTTGAGGTATAGGGCCGCCTTTAAGCTGAGTAACCACAGGTAACAGGTTATCAACGGTTTTGGGAAATCAGAAATCCTTATCGAGTCGCGTCACGGTAGTCGTCAGTTGGTTCCTTGTGTAAAGTGGCCGTAGAGCGTCCATCTGATACCTAAGCGTAATCGAGCTGCTCGGGTCCATGAGCCCGCCGTCGGCAGAGCTTGTATCGGTATGCATGCGGCACCGTCCTGCTACGCAGCGTCACTTTATCCTTGACAGATTGTATTTACGTGATTAAATCGTGGTCCCTACGAAGCATTCCCCCGATTGTCAAAGTTCATAAGCACTGAACTTCCCCGGTTCGAGCGGATTTAGACCAACGGCGACACTCCAGATTCGAAAACGTTGAAAGCCGTTTTGTGATCGCGGAATCCTCGATCAGGAGTAGCAGAAGGCCCTCAGCACCGGCTGGGCCTACCATTCTTTTATCCCCTGCTCATGCGGATTTCCAGATGCGATGTCCTGAGCCCTCCTAGTGGCGCCCGACAACGACGATCATGAAAGTGCCGGGTTTGGCTGCCGGGCGCGTTCCCGGTTTCGCTTCCTCAAACTCAGCTGTGGGCAAATAGATCTTGCGCTTCTCCGGGTCGACGTCCATTGTTTTGGCGCCCAGCGCAGTCGTCACTACCTGTTGGATTTCGAACTTGCCGGGCGCAGCCTCAGCGGCAACGTGGAGCTTGCCGTCGCGGCAGCTCGCGAAGGCCTGATGACCGTCGAACCTGGTAGCATCGACACCGGCACTGATTGGCAGGTCAGCGATCACCTTGCCATCGTCCGTACTCATCACGATCATCTTTTGCGGATTGCGACATCCGACAAAAAGCCGATGCTTCGCTGTGTCGATCGATAGCCCCACGGGTGTGCCGCCGGGAGCGACTGGCCAGTGCGCCAATACTTTTCTTGCTTTCAAGTCGACCACTGCTACCTGATTCTTGTCTTCCAAGTTAATGAAGAGCTTGCCAGCGCCATCGGCGGCGAGGAATTCGGGTTTGCCGCCCAATGCAATATCAGGATCGAGGGATCCGGTTTTTGGATCGACATCGGGCTTAAGCGTCATCAGGACGCCGTCATCGCCCGAAACGACAAGCACAAGCCCGCTGGCTTTGTCGTAAATGATGCCGTCCGCGTCGGGGTGCGCCTTGATCGTTCCCAGGACAGCATTGGTTTTGAGATCGAAAATTACGACTGCGCCCTCTCCGTCGCTGATGAATCCTCGTCCGACCTCGGGAACCACGGCGACACCATGATTGTGCTTCTGCCCCGGAACGTCGCCGAGAATCTTGCCGGAATCGGCGTCGATGACCATCGTGTGAGTGCTTCTGGGAACGTAGAGCCGGTTCGTCTTGGCGTCCAAAGTGATGTAGTCCATGCCGCCGTCGCCGCCGATATGAAAGGTCTTCTCGACCGCCCATGTGCCCTGCGCATCAGCGGTGATACTAAGCGCAAAGGCGAACAATGCGATGAGAAAGCCAGCCGATACATTCCGAGAGTACATTTGAGATCCTCCAGTTGTTTGCGGAAACCGTTCAGCATAATGCTACCGGGTGAATATGAAAACTACCTGAAGGGAAATTGGAAACCGCGGCTAGCTGCCATCGCTGTCGATCGGTAACCGAAGCGATGGCGAAATTCTAAAGCTAAACGATTACACAAGATCCCATTTGTGATCCCGCGACGAAGAGAGCATCATTCCCTGTGCGATAGCAATTGAGAAGGGATCACGGAAAAATGACTTCTGTTCTCGTGCGACTGCGTCGTGCTTTGACTCTCCTGCTGTTGGTGACGGCAGCCTGCATTTTCTCGGGCGCTGCCGAAGCTCCCAAGTTGGTTGAAAAGGATGGGCGCTGGGCGCTATTGGTCGATGGCCAACCCTACCTGATGCTTGGGGGACAGGTGCACAATTCCAGCGCCTGGCCTTCGGAACTGCCGAGGGTCTGGAAGGCGGTCGCCCAATTGCACGCCAATACCGTCGAAACTCCCGTTTATTGGGAGCAGATTGAGCCGCAGCAAGGCAACTTCGATTGGGGCAATGTCGATCTGCTGGTGAAGGGGGCGCGCGAGCACAATCTGCATGCGGTGCTGCTCTGGTTTGGGACGTGGAAGAACGGCAACATGCATTACGTCCCGCAATGGGTGAAGACCGATCCCAAACGGTTTCCGCGGGTGATCCGGGCCGACGGAGAACCGATTGATGTGCTCTCGGCCAGTTCTCGTTCCAATCTCGAAGCCGACAAAGCTGCGTTCGTCGCCCTCATGCGCCACCTTAAGGACCTCGATGGAACCGAGCATACGGTGCTAATGGTTCAGGTGGAAAACGAGTCTGGCATCGTCGGCAGCGTGCGCAATTTCTCTCCGGACTCAAACAAGGATTTTGCGGGACAGGTTCCGGCCGACATGCTGGCCGCGGCGCACAAGCAGGCCGGCACCTGGAGTGAGGTATTCGGCGCCGACGCCGACGAATTATTTCAGCTTTATCATCAGGCGCACTACCTCAATGAAATCGCAGCGGCGGGGAAGGCCGAGTTCGATATCCCGCTCTATATGAACGTGTGGTTGAGCTATCCTCCGGCGGAATTGCCGGAGCGCCGGTTGGCGATACCCGGCATTCAGTATCCGAGCGGGGGAGCGGTACAGCGGTGGGTGGGCCTGTGGCGCACGCTTGCTCCGTCCATCGGCGCGATTGCTCCGGATATTTATGGGGACGATGCAGGTTTCGTTCGTGACGTCCTCGCCGCTTATCACCGTTCCGACAATCCTCTGCTCGTTCCTGAGATCGGAAGGCCTGACGCTTTCGCACGCTACGACTTCCTGGCTCTGGGCGAAGGTGCGATCGGAATAGCGCCGTTCGGCGTCGATCCACGCGGCTGGAATATTCTCGGCGATGTGGAAGCCACCGGCCACGCCAGGAATTTTGCGCTACTCGCTCCCATGGTGAGGGAGGTCGCGAAGCTGAACTTTGAAGGCAAGCTGAAAACTTCGATGGAAGAAGTTGGTCGAGCCCAGCAGGAACTGGATTTTGGCCCTTGGCAGGCGACCATCGCCTACGGATTTCCTCAACATGATGGCCGCCGTCCGCCGGGGACCAATGACGCGCACGGTGTCGCCCTGGTCGCGCAACTCGGGCCGGATGAATTTCTGGTTACGGGCGTGGATGTGAGCGTCAGCTTCCATGTTCCGGGACGCCTGCCGGGAATGCGCATGCAGATCCTTTCGGCAGAAGAAGGTTCGTATCAGGACGGAGTCTGGAAGTCGGTACGGCTGTGGAACGGCGACGAAACCGATCGCGGCTTACAGTTTCACAGTGACGATCCCGCAGTCGTGCGAATCAAGCTCGGGAAATTCTAGGTGTGAGGTGCGGCGCGTCCCCCGCATCAAAGGCAACCGTGCTCTTCGAAGTGTGTTCCGCGGGACGCGCTGTCTACTCCGACACACACCCGGATCGCAGGCACGAAATGGTCCGGCAACTTCTCGGTAAATCCACCCCTCAGCGCCTGGAGGCCGTCTCTTTGCTGGCCTGAGCGGCGCGGCTAAAGCCGCGCCCTTTCAAAGCCGAACAAGCTAAAGCCGTTCCGTTTGTATGCGGAACGTGATAATGCCGCGCCCTTGCGGAATACGGGACAAATCCACTCGGAAACTCTTTGAGAGGTCACACCTCGCAGGTGGAAGATTCGTTTGGTTAGTGCCGTGCTTCTCAATTTGCAGGACCGGGTTCAAGGTTTATAGTTCACTGTCCCAGCCGCGAGGAGATATGAAGCGGGCGTCGGTCGTAGGAGTGCGTGCGGCAATTGCCGCTGCTGCGAGTGCCTCTGTTCTGGTCGGGGTGGCAGTCATCTGGCGCGGTTCGGAGGCGATTCGTACCGCCACTGAGCAGGTTCGCGCAGAACACAAATTTGCGCTTACGGTTCAGCCCTATGCTCCGGCGACCAACCTTGGCTTCGAGGTCGTCAGCTCTCCCCAGATTTTCCTGCAGGCAGAACGTTTTCAGGATCATCTTTTCATCGCTGGACCCGCAGGGTTGCTTGAGTACGAACCCAACGGCGTCCTGCAGCGACAATATTCCGTTGGCAGCGATTTGCCGGGTTCTCCGCTCGTCGCACTTGCCCAAGCTGTCCTTTCGGACTCACACGAACCGGAACTGCTGGTTGCCACTGCAAGTCAAGGGATTCTCGCGTTCAACGGACGGACATTCCGTCAGATATTACCCGCGAACGCCGAGGCTCGTGCCATCAATGCCATTCTGCCAGTTCCTTCCGGGCATCTTCTGATTGGAACCAGGAAGAGGGGCGTCCTGGTTTATGACGGAAAGCAGATCAGTGTCCTGCATCCTGCGCTGGATGAGATGCATGTAACCGTCCTCGCCGGCAACGAGTCGGACCTGTGGATCGGAACTCTGGATCGCGGCGTCATCCACTTTCACGGAGGCCAGGCCGAGACCTTTACCGAAGATCAAGGACTGCCCGACACAGACGTGCAGTCACTCGCGATCACGGGCGAGACGACGTACGTGGGTACGGTTTCCGGTGTGGCTGTATTCGATGGCGGGCGCTTCTCTCGCGTGCTGGCTCCGGGTGTTTTTGCTACTGCTCTGCTTCCGACGTCCACAGATCTCTATGTCGGCTCCGAAGATCAAGGCGTGCTTGTGATTCCGCTTGAGGGACGGCGTCCGCATCCCGGCTTAGGTCAGGGAAGCGAATTGGTGGAAGTGCACCAGCTCTTTAACTCAGGAGGTTCCGTCTTTGCCGTTGCACGGAACGGACTCCACCGCATGAAACCGCATGGGTTTGGTTGGGAGCGAGTTCTCGGATCAGGAACCGCTGTATTGAGTGACCGGAACATCTCGGCGCTGGCAACCGATGCGAGCGGGCAACTATGGATTGGGTACTTCGACCGCGGGCTTGATCTCCTGGCCGCCGACGAACGCCGCGTTCGACATGTGGAAGACGAGCATGTCTTTTGCGTAAACCGTATCCGTCCGGACTCGAAGACAGGCGCGATCAATGTCGCGACCGCAAATGGACTGGTGCGCTTCAACGATTCGGGTGGTGAGCAGCAGATTCTGACCCGGAGTGACGGTCTGATCGCCGATCATGTCACCGACGTCGCTGCCTACCGTGGAGGCCTCGCACTCGCCACTCCAGCGGGTCTTACGTTCCTTGATGCCAGTGGCGCGCACAGCATGTACGCCTTCCATGGACTGGTGAACAATCACGTCTACGCGCTGGGTGTGTCCGGCGACGAAATGATGGCCGGAACTCTGGGTGGACTGTCGCGTCTCAACCAGGGCGACGTAAAGGTGAACTACACGACTTCGTCTTCCAACCTGAAGCACAACTGGATTACCTCCGTCGTTCCAGTCGGATCGGAATGGATGGTCGGCACCTACGGCGCCGGCGTACTCGCCTTGGATTCATCGGGGCATTTTCATTCCTTCGAAACCGCATCCGGGTCGCTGGAGATCAATCCCAACGCCATGCTGGTCACGCAGAACTACGTGCTGGCAGGAAGCCTGGGAAAGGGCCTGTATCTCTACGACCGGCAATCCGGCCGCTGGTCCGTCATTCGCAACGGCTTGCCATCGCTCAACGTCACCGCATTCGCCGCCTCCAACGGCTACATCTTTATTGGCACGGACAATGGCCTGGTCCGCATACCAGAGCAGAAGCTGCACCCATGAAGAACCTGCTGCTGTCCCTCGTAGTTACGCTACTCGGCCCCTCTCTGCTGTTCGCCGATGCGGGAGTGTTGATCCCGCGCGACAAGCAACAGCCGAATCCGGCGATCCTCTCGCTCGAGGAGATGGAGATCACCATACGCATCGACAATGGTGACGCGCGGATCTTCGTGCGGCAAGTGTTCGCGAATCATACCGGCCGCATCGAGGAAGGGAACTATATTTTTGCGCTTCCCAGTCATGCGACGATTTCTGATTTTGCGACCTGGGACGGTCCTGTTCGGCTGCCCGCGGTCATTCTGGAACGCAAACGCGCCGAGGAGATCTACAACCAACTGAAGCAGCAAGCCATTGATCCCGGCCTGCTGCAGATGGGAGAGCGCGGTTCGGAGGAAGCAAAGAGAACGTCGGTCTTCAGCGCGCGTATTGTGCCGATCCCTGCCTTCGGGACGAAGCGGCTCGAGATCGAGTATCACGAGTCGATCCCGGTGGAGAATCTGAAATCATATATTGCGATCCCATTGCGGCCGGATGCATACTCGGCGCAGGCTGCCGCGCATCTGCGTATCAACTTCGAGTTTCACTCGGCGCATCCCATTCGTAATTTCCAGGCGGCGGCGAAGACGTTTCCACTACAGCTGGATCAGAACACGCCTCATCTTGTGCAGGGACACTTCGAAGGGCAGAACATCAATCTTGGTGAAGACTTTGTTGCCACCTACGATATCGATCCGGCCGCGACTGACACGTTGCAACTCCTGACCTACAGGAACCCGGTCAGCGGCCAGCCATCGCCGACGGAAACTGCCCCGGTCCACAGCACGAACGAACCCGGATTCTTTGAAGCCCAGGCGTTGCTGGGCTTCGGAGCGAACCCGCCGGCTGCGGACAAGTCAGCCACCGGCACGCCCAAGACGGTTATTGCGTTGTTCGACACATCGCTCTCCATGCAGTGGGAGAAACTGGAGCGCAGTTATCAGGCTCTGGAAACTCTAGTGCACACACTGCGGCCGACTGACCGTTTTGGACTAGTGCTGTTCAATAGCGAAACGCAGATAGTGCCCGTGGCTTCGGCGGAGCAGGCCAACATCCAACACGCGATCGACACCGTTCGCGCTACCCGCCTGCGTGGTGGGACGGATCTGCAAGCTGCGCTCAAGGCTGGACTGGAACAGTCCGCGTCGTCCGGGGCCAGCAATACCTATCTGGTCATTCTCAGCGACGGCGGGGCGACGCGCGGGCCTATTCTGAACGCCAAGCTCGCTGCGTGGTACGCATCGGCATGGAAGCAACTTCCCGACACCCAGCGACCCCGCACTTACATTCTCGCCGTCGGCGACGATGCCAATCTGCCTCTGTTTCGCCTGCTCGCGCAGCAGGACGGATTGCTGGAACACGTGCTGTCGACCGAGCCAATGGAATTCAAGCTGAATTCCTTCCTTTCGAAGATCGGCCGCAGCCCGGTTGGGCAACTGGATCTCTCGATCAGTCCAGGTGATGCGGTTCATGCTGTTTACCCGCTGCAGGCGGCAACCTTCTCGGGATCGCTCGCGTCCTGGGTCGGGCAGTATGACAAGCCGCAGGAAAGCGTCAGCTTCACCGTTCATGGCGTTCGCGATGGCTCTCCAGTCCAAATTCCAGGGAAGACCAGCCTGCCGAGAGAAGCTTCCGATCATCCACAGTTGCCGCGGCTCTGGGCTCGCGCCCGCGTCGACGCTCTGCTCGAAAAGATCGAACGCGATGGCGAGGATCAAGCGACCATCGACGAGATCATCCGTCTGGCGCGCAAATACAAATTCGTTACACCGTACACGTCATTTCTAGCTGTTCCCCGGGCGCTGCTGCGGCCTCGGGTGATCCGGCCGGGTGATCCCATTCTTCGAGTCAAGACCGACGAATCGATCGTCTCCGTCATTGCGGTTTTTCCGTTTGGACTGGTGCAGCCGCTTCGGCATTTATCTTCCGAGGACGTGTGGCAGACGCGTTTTATCGCTCCGACCGATATGCAGGATGGAACCTACACGGTGCGGCTGATCCTTCGTGATCAAACCGGTCATACCTATCGCGAATCGAAGACATTCGTGATTGCGAGCAAACCGCCCGTGGTGCAGGTGAAGCTCGACCGCAAGCGATTTCAGCGCGGCCAGAGCATCGCCATGAGAGTCAGCGCGTCTGAAACCACACGGACTTTAGTTGCGCGCATGGATGGTGCCGCCCCCGTTCCACTCCGCTGGGACGCCAAGTCCGGAGCCAATACCGGCGCGCTGACGATTCCCGAGCAGATGATTCCCGGAACCTACAAACTGACGGTTACGGCGGAAGACATCGCCCACAACATTGGGACACAGGAGGTGCAGGTTGAAGTACTTCCTTGATTCATCGACGAAGCGGACTCCGCTGCTATTGGTCGGAGCCCTTGTTCTCTCGGTGAGTGTAACTCTAGCGGCGATGGGTGAGCTGCCCTCTTGGATTCGCAACGTAGAAGCGAACATCGCGATTGAAGCAGCTTTCTTCCGCATGATGTCGCTGCCGAGCGGAGCCGTCGCGTTCCGGCGCCCTCCGAGCGAGACTCGCCCGGCCCTCGGAGAATTAATCAAAGGGCAGCCGCACAATGCAGAGCTCTATTCTTTGCGGGCACTCGAAGACGAGCAGCAACTCGATTTCACTGCAGCGGAATCCGACTGGAAAGCTTACGTTGAGAATTCGTCCGACAAAGCCGGCGCCCAACTGGCTCTTGCCGATTTCTATCACCACCGGCTGCGGCCTGCCGATGAGATCAAAGTACTTTCCCTGGTGGCGACTGCCCCGTCGATCGTGTCCGAGAAGCTGACGCCCACCACCCAACAGCGGAGCTGGCAGACCTTCGAACGAATCTTCGCCTTGATTCAGGACCAGGGGCTTACGAAAGAAGTTTCGATCACCCAGTATCGCGCCTGGATTTCGCGCTATCCCAAAGAGCAATCGCTGTACGCTCGTTTTTTGGAATTCCTGGTGGCGCAGAAGGAGTACTCGGCCGCCGGACAGCTGATCAGTGACTATCGCAAGCAATTTCCCGACGATCAGATCTTCCCCGTGAAGGCCAAGGCGATCGTGGAGTATCGGCAGGGATCCGTCCGTGAAGGATTGGCCGTCTACGAGCAGAGTTTTCAGCCGCTCTGGGATCCGCAACTGGTGAAGAGCTATTTCGACCTTCTGCGCGATACGCAGAACCTGCGCAAGTTCCGCGACGACGCCCATGCCGCATTGGTGGCCAATCCGCAGGACCTGAACGCCACTGCGCGTATCTTCTATTACTACCAGCAGCCAGGCAAGAACGACGCGGCGCAACAGGCGATCGCCGATTTCCGCTCGCATAAGGAGGCCGCTAAGGCGGCGTGGACTTCACAGGAGCTTTACATTTGTGCGCGGCTGTTAGAAGACATTCACTCGTATCCAGAGTCGGCCCGTTATTACTTCGCTCTATATAACAGCAAGGAATTGCCCAACGCGCAGGAGACTGCAATCGCCGGCCTCACCAGCCTTCTGCTGACCGCGCCGGAGACTCCCATCCGCCTCGGCTCCGGCGAATTGTCGATGTATCGGGATATCGCGACGCTCGACCACGGGCCCGGCTATCTCAATGGAATTCTCTCGCTGATCCTGAACACAACGCAGCCGGCCAATCAATACTCGGATGAAGAGCAGCGCGCCGTGCCTTACTTCCATCGGTCTCGTGCCGCCGAACTACTGACATTACTCGATAACAAGTTCCCGAACGCCACCCGTCGCGCCGAATTGCATGCTCAGTTGCTCGAGTTCTATGCCAACGCCGGGGAGAGTGACGCAGTCATTCAGGGCGGCAAGGACTTTCCAACGAACTTTCCCAAGGCTCCGCAGCGCACGGCTGTCGCTCTGCTCATGGCGGACGCTTACGCACGCAAGAACAATACGAAAGATGAATTTACCATCTACGACTCCGTTCTCCAGGAATTGGCGTCGAGCGCGCAGAACGTGCCGCTGGGTACGGCCGGCGGTTCCAACGGCTCCGGTTCTTACGCTCCGCCTTCGGCATACCAGAATGAGCACACCAGCGAGGTGGAAGGAGACGAGGGCGGAGAAGGCGAATCCGGTGAAACTCCACGAGGAAATCCCACCCCGCAAAGCAGAGTCAGCCAATCGTTCCAGCTAGGCACGAGCACTACTCCCGAACGGCAGACCGGCGCACGGTCTCCAGAATATGCGCGAGTGCTTGAGCGCTATCTAGCGCGGCTCGTCGAGATGAAACAGATCCCCGCGGCTCTAGGCGTGTTGCGCCATGAGATCGATCGCAACCCAGACGACCCCGGCCTTTATGAACGGCTCGCCACATTCCTCGATCAGAATCGTCTGGGATCGCAGCAGGAAGAAGTCTATCGCCTGGCTATGTCGCGGTTCCCCGACAAGTCCTGGTACGACAAGCTCGCCCGGTTCTACCTGCGGCAGAAGAGAGACAGCGAATTTGAACAACTGATGCGCGAAGCGGTTGCCAGCTTCAAGGGCAGCGAGCTCGAGCAGCACTTCAATGACGTTCTCGGCGGTGGACCCGTGATGTATCTGCGGCTCAACCTTTATGCGCACCAGCGGTTCCCGCACAATCCGGTGTTTGTGCGGAATCTCCTGGGTGCATATCAATCCCCTAAAACCTACGATCAGGCGGCTTGGGAAGCACTGCTGCGGCAACACTGGTTCGAAGATGCGATGCTCCGAAACCGATTCTTCGAATTCCTATCCAGAACCGGCAAGCTGGAAACGGAGCTGAGTGCGGTCCGCGAGAGTGCGCCTGATGTTGCAAGCTGGGAAACGAATCCTGCCGCGGCTAACTTCCTGGCGTATGCAAATTTGTGGCGCTCGCATTTCGAAGACAGCGCTCCGGTCCTGCAGTCGCTGGCTGCGCAATATCCGGCTGAACCTGAGATCGCGAGCGTCGCATCGTCGGTGTATCGCTCGCTGGCGTATTTCGAGCCTCCCGACACCGCGGTTGCCGCAAAGATTCAGGACAATTTGTTGCAGGCGAATCCGACCGATACTCAAACCATGGCGCGCATCGGCGACATTTACGCTGATCGCGAGCAGTTCGCCCAGGCCGCGCCTTACTGGGAGAGGATCCCGCAAGTCTCGCCCGGGCAGTCTTCCGGATATCTCGAAGCGGCCACCATCTATTGGGATTACTTTGATTTCGACAGTGCGCTGCGCTTGCTGGGCAAGGGCCGCACGCGGTTGGGCGACGCGAGCCTGTATGCATACGAGGCGGGAGCCATCTACGAAAGTCAGCGCGCCTATCCGAAGGCTATCGATGAATATGTGATAGGCGCGCTTGGAGCTCCGGACTCTTCGGCGGAACACCGTCTGCTGCAGTTGGCGCGGAGGCCCAAGTTTCGCGACCTCGTCGATCAGAGCACGGCGAAGATTGCTGTGCCACCAAGTCCGTTTACGGCAGCCGTGAATCTGCGAGTGAAGGTTCTTGAGGCGCAGAACCGAAAACCAGAGATGGAGTCTTTCCTCGATTCTCTGGCGAAGGAAACGACTTCCATCGAACAGGCGGAAGAAATTGAAAGCCTCGCTGGGCAGAAATCGCTAGCGATGGTGCGGCAGCACGCGATCGAACGAGAAGCGGCGCTTACATCCGATCCCGTCACTCGTTTGCAATTGCGTTATGCGTTAATCCGGCTGTACGAGGGCCGCAAAGACTTCGCATCGGCACAGAAGAATGTCGAAGCTCTCTATCGCGAGAACCCGAAAATCCTCGGCGTCGTTCGCTCGACCGTCGACTACTACTGGCGCATGAAGATGCAGTCGCAGGCAATCTCGGTGCTGCTACAGGCCTCGAAAGATGCGTATCCCGCGCTCGGCACGCAATTTACTTACGAGGCTGCGCGCAAGTCCACAGAGGCGAAACAATTCCAACAGGCGCGCGATCTGCTGACCGGGCTGTTGAAAGAGTCTCCGTACAACGGCGAGTACCTTGCCGCCATGGCCGATACCTACGCTCAGGCCGGTGACAATCACGGCCTCGAGCAGTTCTATCTCGACAAGATCGCGATGTTTCGCTCAGTTCCTCTGCCTACCGACACCCGTAAAGCTCAGATCGCAGTCTTACGCCGCGGCCTGGTTCCGGTACTCACGCGGATGAACAACTACCCCGGCGCAGTCGATCAATACATCGAACTCATCAACAACTTTCCCGAGGACGACGCTCTCGTAACCGAGGCCGCCCTTTACGCGCTGCGCTACCAGCGGCAGCAGCAACTGGTTGGCTTCTATGCGAAGACGGTGGCCCAGTCTCCGCGTGACTATCGCTGGTCCATGGTGCTGGCGCGCACACATGCGAATCTTGAGGACTATCCCGCAGCGATTGAGACTTATGGAAAATCGATCGCGATTCGACCGGATCGCGCCGATCTATACAGCGCACGCGCAGAGTTGGAAGAGCGCCTCATGCGGTTCGATGAAGCGGCTGCAGACTACGAGCATATTTACCAGCTTGCATACAAGGACCCGCAGTGGATGGAGAAAGTTGCGGCGGTCCGCGCCCGGCAGGGCAAAGTGCAAGAGGTTGTCGCCGCGTTGCAGGCTGCGTTGATCGAAGGCCGTCCGGACAGTGCCGGTAAATATTTCGAAGTGGCCCACCGGTTGGAGGAGTGGGGAATGCTCGACCAAGGCCGCAGCTTCGCGGAGCAAGGCGTTTCCAAAGCCGGTTCTGATCTGCTCACCACTGGAGAAAACGACGCGGGCGTGAAGACCTACGTTCGCATTTTGACCCGCCTTCGACAGCACGGGCAGGCCTATTCCACGCTGCAAAAAGCGCTGGAAGGCTCCAAGGCAGACTTACCCGTACTGAAAGAGCAGGTGGCCAAGCAAGGCGTGACCGGGTTGACCGACGCGCAATGGCGCGAAAACACGCGCCACAAACGGATGGAGACTGCGCGGAATGAGATGGAGAACGCTCTCCAGGAGCTAGGCAGCACCGTCAACACGTATTTCATCCCTGAGGAGCGGCTTTCCTTCGCGCAGTTCGCAGAATCAAAACGAGCCGGCATGAGCCTGGATGACGTTCAGAAGTTCGCCATTCCGTTGGCGGTCAATGCGTCACTTGCCGACCAGGAAGCCCGCTGGCGCTTTGAATTGCTGATGCAATGGGGGCCATCACTGAATCACGGGGTGAATCCTCAGCCCTTCATCGAACTGCAACGGCGCCGGGGACGCTTTGCGGAGCTGGGATCGCAAATGGAGCAATTCGCGGCTGTTCTTCCGGCAATCAGTAGAGGCCAAGAGTGGATTGCCGCCGCCGACGCCTATCACGCGGCCGGTGACGAGCAAAACGAGATGCGCCTCCTAGCGAAGGTATTTCCAGGCCTGGACGAAACGAAGCAGGAACGCTACTTCAAACTGTTGATGGAAAAGCAACCGCAGGAACTGATCCGCATCGCATCGACATGGACCGCGACCGCGCAATGGGGTGAACAGGCGGCGAACTACGTTGTGGCCCACGGCAGTCCCGCAATTGCGCATGCAGTGGTGCAGTCGCGTGGCAAGGCGCGTCCAGCCGTGTGGAACAAATCGTATAACGCACTAGTCGGCTTGTATTTCTCCGAGCCCACGGCCGAGGTAAACAGTGCATTTCTCACGGCGCTGGGCGATGATCCCATCTCTGCGCGCCTTACCAGGCCTGTTGACCGAGACCAGCAGCTCGCAGGGAACACGTGGTTCTACTACGGCTCGCGCTACGGCGAGTATCTCGGAACGTTAAAACAGGGAAATCCTGAGGATTTCCTGGCAGGCATTTTGGAACAAAGCCCGGCCAGCGCATCCGGATACCTGACCCTGGCTGACTACTACGCCGGAGCCGGGGACGCGAAACGCGCCATCGCCGACTACGAGCACACACTCCAACTCTCGCCCAACCGTGCCGACGTTTATGACAGCCTCGCCGTCGTGTACTACAAGCAGGGAGATCGTACCTCCGCTCTCGCGCAGTGGAAGCAGGCGCTGGCGGCGCTCGCAAAGCAACTCAACAGCTCGCGTGTTGCCGACAGCTTCTGGAGAGACTTCGGCCGCACTTGCGATCAGCTGCGAACTCGCCACCTTTTCCCGGAGCTGAAGCCTGATGCCGACTCAATTGTGCGGACCTATCTCCGCTACAACGGAACCTGGATGTCCAATGCTATCCTCCACCCGGCCTACGCTGCGCAAGGAGATCCATCCGCTGCGACGACCTGGCTTCTCGACGTGGCATCGTCCGCTCAAGATCCAGCCCGCGTCCTCGGCGATGTCGCCGATGCCTCCTGGATTCCGCAAACGCAGCGCGCACTGATCTACAAACGAGTTCTCGAACTGAAGGAGAGCGCGATTGGAAAGTTAGACGGCATCGAGCGCCAGAATGCGCAGCAGGAACTCAGCTCATGGCAGGAGAGATGGATCCGTTACCTGGTGACGACCAAGCAATACCCCGATGCGGCATCCGCGATCGCAGGTCTGCCACAAGAAACTCGCATAACGGAGAACAATACGCTGATTCCGCTGGAACTGCGTGTTGCTGCTCAACTCGGCACGCTCGATGCGAAACTGGCTTCCATCCACACTGAGCTGCAGAGCACGCCCTCAGCGGAATTGTTACGCATCGCGGCGCGTCAACTCTTTGAAGCCGGTGACAGGCAGTCGGCCCGCAAAATCCTGGAACTAGTCTTCGCCCGCGAAATTGAAGAGCACAAACTTGTCGCCGCGAATTTCCTGGGCTTGGCGGAAATTCGCCTTGCAGCGGGAGACACCGCCGGGGCTCTGGATTTGCTTCACCGTCTGGTCGTCGCAGTCGGGAATCCGTTTGAGAACCTGGATCCAGCTGCCGCACTGCTCGAGAAAACGGGCCATAACGCCGAAGCCATCGAATTCCTCGGACAGCTTGTAAAGTCGGCGCCTTGGGACGGGTCCTATCACCTGCGACTCGCGAAAGCGAAACTCGCAGCGAGCAGCGATGCAGCCGCTGCTCAGGATGCTCTCTTCGCAATTGCCTCCGCTCCGGCATCCACGTACGATCTGCGGCTCAAAGCTGCGGCCTCACTGATAGGAACGTCCAGCCGCGATTTGGGCAGTGGAGAACTGAACTTGCTGGCAGGTGGGAAGTCCGCTCTTGCGGCCGACAAGTTCTATTACTACGAAGCGCGCGAGCGAGCTGCCGAGAACGCGGCTGATCCGCAGGTCAAAGTCCAACTCCTGAGTCACTGCGTCATCGATTTCCCACGTCGCGAAAGCGCTCGCGTGCCATTGTTTGAAGCCGCCACGAGCGGGAGGTCTGATAACTACGGCCTGGCAATCATCGAACCACTCTTTCAGACAAAATACCTCCGCCCGGACGTGCCACAGGCGGCGAATGAGGAAGAACAAATCGTCAGTTCGGGTGAAGACGAGGACGAATCAGGGAATGAATCAAACGCTCTGTACTCGGGAGCGGAGCAGTTATCTCCGGCACAGCGCGCGCGTGTCTCGAAGCTCATCGCTGACACGATGGCTCGCGTGGGCCGTTTCCCGGACGCGTTGTCCTACTACCAGACGGCACGAAACCTCGAGACCTCCGTAGAAAATCGCAAACAGCTGAATCGCAGGATCGCAGATATGAAATCCGTACTGAAAATTCAGCGCGAGAATGCAGAGCGACAACCGTTACTGCACGAGGCTCTGGAGCAGGACCGCGTAGTTCGCCCCAAACTGCTTGCTCGCTCCGGCCCTACGAATACCGCCACAGGGAAGGGAGGCGCGAAACAATGAAACGTATTCTCATCATCGTGTGCGTTGCGCTGACATGTGCCGGGATCGGATGGGCTGGCTACCGCGCCGTATCGCCTTCTGATGTGCCGCTGTCGAAGTTCGTTCCCGCCGGGCCGCTGCTTTATCTCGAGGCGCAGAATTTCTCCTCGCTCCTCAGCGACTGGAATTCTTCTCCTCAGAAAAAGCAGTGGGTCAAGAGCGACAACTACGAAGTCTTCTCGCGTTCGCGGTTGTTTCTGCGTCTGCAGGGAGCCGGCGAACAATTTGCTGCCGCCGCCGGTTTATCCCCCGACATGGACTTCTTCGCCCAGGTTGCGGGACAGCGTAGTGCGGTTGCGATCTATGACATCGGCAAGCTGGAATTCCTTTACATCACCTATCTTCCATCGGCCAAGTCCATGGAAAGCTCTCTCTATCAAACGCGCGCGAAGTTCGAACCTCGGAACGCCGCCGGGGTCGACTTCTACTTTCGCCGCGACCCGCAATCCGAGCGGGAAGTTGCTTTCGCCATATCCGGCGATTACCTTCTGCTGGCAACTCGCCAAGACCTGCTGGCGAGCGCTTTGCAGTTGATGTCGGGCAAGCAGGATCATACGGTCGAGACTGAATCGTGGTGGACGCAATCGACCGCCGCCGCAGGCCATGCCGGAGATTTGCGCATGCTGCTGAATCTTCAGACACTCGTTCCGGATGGCTACTTTCGAACCTACTGGGTGCAGCAAAACATCACTGATCTCTCGCAGTACTCAGCGGCGGTTTCCGATCTGTTCCGCTCAGGCAAGGAATATCGCGAAGAGCGGGTGCTGATCCGTAAAAAGGAATCGGCGCAAGCCGCTTCTGCCGATAGCCTGGCGGCGGCTGCAGATCTCTCGCGTTTGATTCCGGAAAATGCCGGAGTGTACGTGACGGCGGCAAATCCGAGCGCGGATTCGTGCTTCGCGCTGCTTGAAACCAAGATCCTCGCGCCTCACCTCGGTCCTGGGCCTGCCTCTCAGATTGCTCCGCAGGTGCAGTTGACTTCGGGCGAGCAGGGGGGTGGTTCCGACCTTGAGACGCGCATTGATCAGGCGCCGGCGGAAGCGCCAGCCACGACCAGTTCGGCGGGCGCATTGAAGGATCTATTGAGCAAAACTCCGATCCTTGCTTCGCTTCAGTTGCAATCTACCCAGCGCGATTCGGCCGGGGTTTTTGTGCGGATCCACTCTGCCCTCGTCTTCGCCGCTGCTTCGGACTGGAGTGAGGACAGGGTGCACTCGGCGCTCGCCGAATTCGTTCGTCCGGGCCTTACCGCCGGTCAGTTGGGAACCTCGTGGCAGCAGAAATCGGGTTACCAACAACTGGATGGGCTGTGGCCCCTGACCGTTGTCGTCCTGGGGAAAGATTTGATGGTCAGCGATGATCCATCCCTGATGGAGACCGTATTGGCCAATGTTGCGCGCAAACCAGATCGTAAGCCCCTGGAATACTTCGCAGGTTTCCATCACCAGCAGGAGCGTGAGAACTTCACACGCTTTACCTCGCTCGTGGACCATCCGAATGTGCCGGTGACGTTAGGACCCCGATCCGAGCGCGAGCCGCAATTTTTTTCAGGCAATATGGCAAGCCTCAGCGCAATTCTGGCGGACGTATCTGCCGAGCGAATTGAAATTCGCAGCGACGGAGGTAAAGTTAGACAGACTGTGATTTACGAATGGTCTCAGTGAAGCACATCCTGGTGATGATCCTGGTTCTGTTGACGCCAGTGGTGTCGCGCAGTCGGCCCGACGCAGAGCAGGTCACCGCTGGTCGCACATCTCTCTTCGCGCAGTCTGCGGCGCAGGCGCTGAACCGAGACTTTCCGGAAGCCAACGTCTCCTTCCTACTGCTCGACGCTCGTACAGGACAATTGCTCGCTTCCCGTTGGGAGCATGCGACCGTTCCGATTCCGCTGGGATCGCTTGCGAAGCCCTTCGCAGCTCTCGCCTACGGGGAACAGCATGAGTTTCACTATCCTTCGCACATCTGCAGAGGTTCCAAGAGTGGATGCTGGCATCCCCGAGGACACGGTGACGTGGACCTCGCATCGGCGATCGCCTTTTCTTGTAATTCCTATTTTCGATTTCTGACATCGGACCTCACCGCCGCCGATGTATTGCCGACGGCCAGTCAGTTCGGGCTCGATCTTCCTGACAGCAGCACTCACGGTGGTGAGTTCGCTGGGCTCGGAACTCGATGGCGTATTTCTCCGCTGCGCATGGCGCACGCCTATGTAGAACTACTCGGTGAGCGTCAGCGGTCAGCCGTGCGCCAGATCCTTGCCGGAATGGAGCAGTCTGCTCTGCGCGGAACCGGCGCGGAAGTGGACCGCGCATTGCAATTGGAAAGAGCGCTGGTGAAGACCGGAACTGCGTCCTGCACTCATTTGCGACCCGCGCCCGGAGATGGTTTCGCGGTAGCACTCGTTCCCGCAGAGGATCCCCGACTCCTGCTGATGGTCCGCGTGCATGGCGTGCCCGGTTCAGTTGCCGCAAGAACCGCCGGCCAGATGCTAAGGCGAATTGAGGAGTAGCCGGATTGCGAAGCGGATTCCCAACGACGAGAGTTTTGCTGGCGGGTTGCCTGGTATTACTGCTGGCGATCGCGGTGAATTCCATCCTTCTCGCTTCGGCCGCCTATGCGCGAGCGCACGGCCCTGCGCGAGCGGATGATGCGGTGAGTGTTTCGCTGTTCGGTCTGTTTCATGCCCGGAAATTCGTGGTGACCGCGCCTGCCGGGCATGCGCTCATTTTGCACGCTGACGAACAAAGCGTAGTTCTGGAGAACTCGGGGGTTTCGTCTGCGACGGTGCGCATAGACGGCTCTGACCTCGTCGTTTCGGCAGGAAGGCAGGAGTTGCGTTCGACGAAAGTTGCGGTTGCAGGAAGAGGGAATGAGCCCGCGGATTTCATCCTCGAGATACCCAGCAAGATCCGACGCCAATATCACGGTACGCTGGAGATCAAACCCGCATCAGGCAACCTACTATCGGTAGTCACGCTCGATCTTGAAACGGCAGTGGCGTCGGTGGTTGATGCCGAGAGCGCGCCCGACACTCCCATCGAGGCGCTTAAGGCGCAAGCCATTGCTGCGCGTTCCTATTTCGTCGCGGGCCGCGGCCGACACCGTGATTTCGATTTCTGTGACACGACCCACTGCCAGTTCCTGCGTGCAGCTCCTCCGGCGACCAGTCGCGTCGCCGTTGCGGTGGTGGCTACTCGCGGTCTGGTTCTGGATTATCAATCCATGCCGTTCGCCGCCATGTACACTCGCAGTTGCAGTGGACAGACTCGCACTCCGGCGCAAGTGGGACTGCCCGCTGCGCCTTACCCGTATTTCTCTGCCGATTGTGAATATTGCCGCCGGCATCCGGTCCGTTGGACATCGCATATTCCTGCACACCAGGCTGAATCGTTGCGTGCTTCCGATGAGACCGCTCGCCTGGCGGTGGTTCGCCGCATTGGCTGGAGTGCTGTTCCCAGCAACGACTTTTCTTTCGCGAAAGACGGCGATCGCGTTTTGCTCAGAGGCGTCGGCAACGGACACGGCATTGGACTCTGCCAAGCCGGAGCCAGAGCCATGGCCGAGTCAGGAGCCGGTTTCCGAGAGATTTTGCTGCACTACTATCCCAATACCGACATCGTCAGACATTCAGCCGCGAACCGTCCCGAATAAACGATCTCTCGCAGACCTACCCACACTGGCTGAAGAATTGGGTAACATAGAGCTGGCCCGACCCAATTATGCATAGACGAGACGTTCTGCGACTGCTGGCGACGGGAAGCCTGCTGCAACTCGCGCCACCTACTCTGTTCGCGGTGTTGCGCGAGGCGCGTGACCTGATCCAGAGCCAGACTTCACCGCGCACCTTGAATGCACACCAGCATGCCACCGTGAAAGCCATGGCAGAGATGGTTATTCCGCGCACAGATACTCCCGGCGCCTCAGACGTAGGCGTCGCGGAGTTTGTTGATTTGATTTTGACAGAGTGGTACGAAGAAGCTGAGCGGACACGGTTTCTCTCGGGCCTTGCGGAGGTCGATTCCCGTAGCCAAACGCTATTTGGAAAAGACTTCGTCGATGGCTCATCCCTTCAGCAGTCGGACATCCTGATGGCTCTCGGCGAAAAAATGGTTGAAGAGGTTGGACAACAAGCCCGGCCTCTGAGACGGCGAGGCGCTTCCACGCCTGCGAACTTTTATGCAATGTTGCGTCACCTTACTCTTACCGCTTACTACACTTCCGAAGCCGGCGCGACTGACGAACTGCATTTCGAAATGATTCCCGGCAGTTATCAGGGATGCCCAGCAGAGCCCATCAAAGAGGAACCGGAACAACGATGAGCGAGCCGAATACCTTCGATGCCATCGTTGTTGGGTCCGGGATCACTGGTGGATGGGCTGCGAAGGAACTAACAGAGAAGGGACTCAAGACACTCGTCCTCGAGGCCGGGCGCAACATTGTGCCCGAGGAAGATTATATCGAGCACGTTCCCCAGTGGGAGATGAAGTTCCGCGGCATGGGCGATCGGCGAAACCTGGCAGAAAACCAGCCCATCCAGAGCACCTGCTACGCGTGCGACGAATGGTCTTCAAAGTTTTTCATCAGTGACAAGGATCACCCTTACACCACCGATCCCGGCAAGCCGTTCCGCTGGATTCGCGGGCGCCAGGTTGGCGGACGTTCGATCATGTGGGGCCGCCAGAGCTATCGCTGGAGCGATCTGGATTTCGAAGCGAACCTGCGCGACGGGATAGCAGTCGATTGGCCGATTCGCTATGCCGACATCGCTCCGTGGTATGACTACGTCGAGGAATTCGCCGGAATCTCGGGGGAAGCCTTGGGCCTTGCGCAGCTTCCTGATAGCAAGTTTCTCCCGCCGATGGAATTGAACTGCACGGAAAGGATCGTCCGCTCGGAACTGGCGAAGCATTTTGGCGGAGAGCGCGTTCTCACGATCGGGCGAGCAGCGATCCTCACCCAGGACCATCGTGGCCGTGCTGCCTGTCACTATTGCGGTCCCTGCGAGCGCGGGTGCATCACGCGCTCGTACTTCAGCAGCCTGAACGCCACCCTGCCAGCCGCTGAGAAGACGGGGCGCATGACCCTGCGTCCGTTCAGCGTGGTGCACAGCGTGATCGTCGATCAAAAAACGCGACGCGCTGCGGGAGTACGCGTGATCGATTCACAAACCAAAGCCTCAGTCGAGTTTCGTGCCAAGGTAGTGTTCCTGTGTGCTTCGGCGCTCGAATCCGTGCGCATTTTGTTCAACTCGGCTACGCCCGATTTTTCGAATGGCCTGGCAAACTCCAGCGGAGAACTAGGACACAACTTGATGGACCACGTGACCGCGGGGGGAGCGACCGCATTAATTCCAGGCAATGAAGACCGGCTTGAACTTGGCAGAAGGCCGAATGGAACTTACACGCCACGCTTTCGCAATGTGAAGTCGAAGCACTCGGACTTTCTGCGCGGATATGGCTTTCAGGGCGGTGCTCACCGCGACGGATGGAACCGGGGCATCACGCAACCCGGTTTCGGCGCAGATTTCAAGAAATCTCTGAGCAAGCCCGGGCCGTGGCGCTTCAGCTTTGGTGGATTCGGAGAGTGCCTTCCGAACCACAACAATTACGTCGAACTCGATAAAGCGAAGGTCGATGCCTGGGGCATACCTACACTCAAGATTCATTGCGGGTGGAGTGAGAATGAACTGGCCCTCCGCAAAGACATGGCCATATCGGCCGCAGAAATGCTTGCCGCCGTCGGAGGCAGAGAGATCGAGCCCTTTGAAAGAAATGATCCGCCGGGGTTCGCGATCCACGAAATGGGTACGGCGCGCATGGGCCGCGATCCGAAAACCTCGATTCTGAATTCGTTCAATCAGGCGCATGACGTGAAGAACCTGTTCATCACCGATGGAAGCGCCATGGTATCGTCGTCATGCGTGAACCCGTCGTTGACGTATATGGCCCTCACTGCCCGGGCTTGTGATTACGCCGTGCGGCAGATGAAGAAGGGGGAACTGTAGCTCCATGAGCAGCCGTCGACAATTCTTGAAAACGCTCTCAGCCGTTGCACTCTCGCAAGCGATTATGTCACCACTGTTTGGGAAGACCGAAAAGAGCCGAATTCCGATCGCATTCTCGACACTCGGATGTCCGGCCTGGGATTGGCCAAGGATTCTGGAGTTCGCTCATCAGCACGGCTTCTCCGCCATCGAGTTACGCGGCCTGCAAGGAAATCTCGACCTGCCTTCTCATGCGGTCTTCGCTGCCGATCGCATCGAGCAAACGAAAAAAGAAATTCGAGACCACAAACTGCGCATTGCCTGCGTCAGCAGTTCCGCAAACCTCTACATGGAGGACGCGGATAAGCGCGCCAAGGAATTAGCCGATGCGCGACGCTTCATCGATCTGGCTTCAACGCTGGGTGCGCCCTACGTCCGCGTCTTCGGCGGCAAGGCACAGTCTGACAACGCTCCAGTGCCCGACGATCCGACAAAGGCACGAGTGGCTGCCGGACTGCGTGAACTCGGCCAATATGCGGGCCCAAAGGCTGTGACCGTCATAATTGAATCCCACGACCACTTCACATCCTCAGCCACACTGAAAGATGTTCTGAAGGCGGCCGATTCCGAGCACGTTGGATTGTTGTGGGATGCCCATCACACTTTCGCCGCTTCGAATGAAGATCCGGAATTCACCGTGAAGCAGCTCGGCCCCTGGATTCGGCACACACACCTGAAGGACTCAGTCGGCAAAGGGGAAGACCGCAAGTACGTTCTGACGGGAACCGGCAACGTTCCGATCGAGCGTCAGATCAAGGCGCTACAGTCGATCGGTTACAAAGACTTCTACTGCTTCGAATGGGAGAAAGTCTGGCATCCTGAGCTAGCTGATCCCGAAATTGCGATCGCAGATTTCGCGCACGTTGTCGGCCAGTGCCTGGGCAACACGCACGCGTGCAAGGGCTAGCTCGGCCGGTTGTCCGAAAAAGTCTCGGTCTTTGCATCCCAGAAGATCTTCCTACCCGTCCAGTAGGACTCCGCCGCCATCATGCACGCCACGGAATGTGCATACCCTTCGTGTACCGTGCAGTGCGGCTGCTCGCGCGAACGCATGCACTCGAACCAGTTCGCCATGTGCTCCAGGGTCAGGTCGTCGATGCCCATCGGCGGCAAGCCTTTTTCTCCGGGCAGTGAGACATACTTCGATTCTCTCTTCCGGTCGATATCGGCATCGTCCTCGTGCGTTCCTTTTTCTTCGATCACTTGATATCGTGGACTTCCTTCGCCCCCAACGTTGATCAGCGTGGCCTTCTTGCCCATGTATCGCGTGAAACTGGGCGCGTCGTTGCCGAAACTGGTGGAATAACTGACCAGGAATCCTTTGGGGTATTCGAGCAGCGTATGAAATGTGTCGGCATTCTCGCGCCCATCATGCCAGGCAAAGACTCCACCGTGCGACATCACGGACGTCGGGTAGTTGTCATCCATAAACCAGTGCACCACGTCGATGGCATGGCTCATCCACTGGTCGGGAATCCCGCTGGAGAAGTCTTTATAGAGCCGGAACTCAAAATAAAGCTGCGGATCAAACGGCCGCGCCGGTTTCGTCAGTAGCCATTTGCTCCAGTCAGTGTCCTGCTCGCGGATCTGCTTCACCTCCGGACGACCGCGCCACCGCGGTCCGTGATAGTTCCATTCGATTTCGATTTTGCTGACGTCGCCCAGAGCGCCGCTGCGCGCAATTTTCTGTGCGGCTTGCTGATATGGTTCGCTCCGATGCTGCGTTCCAACTTGAACGACGGTTTTGGCCTGTAGCACCGCGTCACGCGCGGCTTTCGCTTCTGCAAGAACGTTTCCCATCGGCTTCTCGACGTACGCGTCTTTGCCCGCTTCGGCGACCATTCTGAGGATCGGAGAGTGTGAATGCTCGGGTGTGGAAATCAGGACGCCGTCGACGTCCTTCATGACCAGAACTTCTTCCACTGATTGCACAGCCCGAGGTGCCCTGCCATGGTAGCCCGCATTCGTCGCCGCGGCCTTCTCACGGTTCACCGTCCACAAATCGCACACCACCGTCATCTCGACGTTGTGGCTGGACTTCAGCTTCGAAGCGATCAGATCAAGATCCCTGCCGCGATTCCCGATGCCGACATGAGCCAGTGAAATGCGGTCGTTCGCACCGAGGATTCTGGAATACGAGAGTGCGGTGTGTGGCAGCACAGCCCCGGCTGCTACTGCCGCAGCTGATTTTTCGAGAAACTCGCGGCGATTGACGGGAACGAAGTTGCTCATCGTGACTCCTGGTGACTCCTGCGAAAAAATTCACTGCGACCGGAGAATGTGCGTGATCCGCTAGCTCGCTTTCAACCCATTGGGCACCAGCGGCAACGCCCGCAACCGCACGCCGGTCGCGTCAAAGATCGCGTTCGCGATCGCCGGAGCCAGGCCGATCATCGGGCATTCGCCGGCACCCACCGACGGAATGTCTTTGCGATCAAGCAGGACGGTCTCGAGGGCCGGCAGATCGCTGAACCGCGGCACTCGGTACTGCGATAACCTTCCATTCAAAATCTTGCCGTTCTCGAATTCGATAACCTCAAAGAGCGCTCCGCCAAGCCCCTGCACATTGGATCCTTCGATCTGATTGCGCAGGTTATCGGGATTGACGATGGCACCGCACTCGAACCCCGATACCACGCGCATGACCCTTACGTCGCCCGATTTGCTGTCCACGTTGACTTCCGCGAACGTCGCGATGTTCCCTAACTTCTCGTACCCGCCGCCCATGCCAAAGCCCTGTCCAGGACTCTTACTCTTGCCCCATCCGAATTGCTTTGCCGCCGCCTCAAACACAGCCCGGAGCCGCTCGTTCTTCAGATTCTTAAGCCGGAATTCGAGAGAATCCATTTTGAGCGCATGCGCTAATTCATCCATGTGCGATTCGCGTGCAAAATGATTCGCCGTCGCAGCCAGCGCGCGGTAAGATCCCTGCCGCAAGGGCGAATGCACTTCGTGGAACACGATGCGCTGGTTGGGAACCTCATAGTACGTGCGAATCCCTGCGGAGCCGGAATTGTAATTGTGAAATTCCCAGGCCGTGATGGTTCCATCGCCGCGAACTCCGCTCACCACATCGATCACGCCCGCCGGCCGGAAGTATGCCCACGAAAATTCCTCTTCGCGGGTCCACACAACTTTAACGGGCCTCTTGGCCGCACGCGCCAGTCGTGCGGCTTCGATCGCAGTTTCCCCGGTATGCTTGCCGCCGTATCCCGAACCGGTGTCCGGCATCAGCACGCGTACCTTTTCTTCCGGAAGGTGGAACGCTTCCACCAATTGCCCGCGCACGCCAAATGGACGCTGCGTCCCCGTCCAGACAGTCAGCTGATCACCATCCCAATTCGCGAGTGCCGCGCGCGGCTCCAGGGGAACATGCGCGATGTAGGAAACCGTATAGGTTTGCTGCAGACGATGATCGGCGGATGACATCGCCTGATCCACGGAGCCCGTCTCGTAATGATCTCCATCGCCCGATGGATCCTTACCTTGCGTTGCATCCTTTCGGAGGAAATCAAAGAGTTCTTTGTTCGAAATCTGCGGCTCGGACTTCCACTCAGCATGAATGGCCGCGATGGCAGCCTCAGCTGCCTGAGTGCTCGGGGCGGCGACTCCTACAAAATTGCCGTCCCGCACGACCGTCGCGCCCATTTGCTCGGCTGTCTTCGTGTCGGCGGACACAAGTGTCGCGTTGAAAGACGGCTGCCGGAGCACTTTGCCGTAGAGCATGTTCGGCAACTTCTGGTCCGAAGGGTAGCGATGCTTTCCGGTGACGAAGTCTCGCCCGTCGACTTTCAGCGCAGGTTGTCCCGCCACCTTCCACTCCGTCGCAGGAGTCAGCGGCTGATCCGCTGAGATACTCTGCGTAATTTGTTGCCCCTTCAGCAGAACCGCATATTGGATGGAGTGATTACTCTTTGGATCAACAATCTTGCCGTCGGAAGCGACCAATTGCTGCGGATCAGTCTTCCACTGCGACGCCGCTAAACCCATCAATACCTCGCGCGTCGCAGCCGCCGCCTTGCGAAGCTGCGGATTCATCGTGGGAGTCGTCCGACTGCCGAACGTTCCCATGTCAAATGGCGTGAGCTGCGTATCCCCCATCACCATTTCAATTCTGTCGATCGGTACGCGAAGCTCTTCCGCAACAGCCTGGCTCAACGAGGTCCGTATGTTCTGGCCAACCTCGACCTTCCCGCTGTAGGCCGTCACCTTGCCGTTCTCGCCGAGATGCAGCCAGGCATCAATCTGCTGGGGAAGGGATTCTCCCCGCCGCTGTCTTCCTCCACCCGATTCTTGTGCGACGATCGCCGGCTTCAGGACCGATACGACGACAACACCGGCCCCCAGAAATTTGAAGAAGTCGCGGCGGTCGAGATCGAACCGGTATGGGGCGGCGGCTCTGAGTTCGTAACGTTCCGGCTCCAGAGGAATCCCGGCATTCGTTTTCGTTCTCATCGGCTCACTCCTTTCGCCACCGCCGGCGCTTGTGCCTTCGCCGCCCTCTGAATAGCGCGCACAATCCTCGGATAAGTTCCACAACGGCAAACGTTCCCGTCCATGAAATCAATGATTTCTTTCTCGGCAGGCCCGGCATTCTTCTGCAATAGGGCCACTGCCGACATGATCATTCCCGATGTGCAATACGCACACTGCATCGCATCTTCATCGAGAAACGCCTGCTGTACGGGATGCAGGCGATCTGCTTTTGCCAGTCCTTCAATCGTCGTGATCTGTTTGCCCGCGACCGAGCCGACTCGCGTGATGCACGAGCGCTGCGCTTTGCCATCGATGAGCACCGTGCAGGCGCCGCATTGACCCTCGCCACATCCATACTTGCTTCCGGTCAGGTCAAGATGCTCCCGCAAGACGCTGAGCAGGGTGGTTTTGGGATCTGTGTCAACGCTGTAACTCTTGTCGTTGATAGCGAGATGAATCGTAGACATGCCGCGCTCCAGAGCGGAGAAGGTTGCAGAAGATTGACGAAGACTGCGTTAGTGAAATGATATACCGGCTGGGAGAAATTGTTGATTGATCATTGACGAATGAAAACCGCCGCCCTTGATTTCATTCAACGATCAATAATGAAAATTCAATACCCTCCTAGTCGTTGATCGCCTGATACGCCAGTTCGTGCACCTGCCGGTCCAGCGTCAAGTCGCCGGTCGGATGCAGTTGCGCCATGAAGATCACTATCATCTGTTCTTTAGG